>DATJFD010000074.1:0-49624 GCA_035495855.1 Binatia bacterium
CGGCAAGGTCGCCGAGCTCGACGCCCGCCAGCTCGCCGAGATCGGTTTCGACGTGCACGTCCATTCGCCGGCAGGCGCTCGCCCCGACGGCGCGCCGTACGCCTTCCATCTGATGCCGGCGCTCCTGCGCTACGGGAACGCTGCCTTCGTGCCCTCGGTCACGCGGCTCCTGCGCGATCACGCCGCCGTCCTGCTGCACTACCCGTTCTTCGGCGGCGCCGAGCCGCTCGCGCTCGCCAAGCGCCTCTCGGGCAGGGGCCGGTTGCTCGTCACCTACCATATGGACGTGGTCGGCAAGGGCCTGCTGCGCTCCGCCTTCGCGCTCCATACGCGGTATTGGATGCCTTCGATCCTGCGCGAGGCCGAGCGCGTGTTCGTGACCAGTTTCGACTACGCCGAGCGCGGCGCGCTCGCGGCCATGGTCGAGACCGAGCGCCACCGTTTCCGCGAACTGGCGCCGTCCGTCGACGTCGAACGTTTCGTTCCCGGGCCGCGTCCGCCCGAGCTCCTGAAGAAGCACGGGCTGTCGCCCGACGACCGCGTCGTCGTCTTCGTGGGAGGCCTCGATCGGCCGCACTATTTCAAAGGCGTGCCGGTGCTGCTGCGCGCGCTCGCTTCGCGCCCGCTCGCGGCGGTGAAGGCCGTCATCGTCGGCGACGGCGATCTGCGCCCGTCGTTCGAGGCGCTCGCGAAGGCGCCGGCGCTCGCCGGCAGGGCCGTCTTCACGGGCGGCGTGAGCGAGAGGGAGCTGCCATCCTATTACCGGCTCGGCGACGTCTTCGCCTTTCCGTCGACGGACCGTTCCGAGGCCTTCGGCATCGCCGCGCTCGAGGCCGCCGCTTCGGGACTGCCGGTCGTGGCGAGCGACCTTCCCGGCGTGCGGACCATCGTGAGAGAAGGCGTGACCGGCCGGCGCGTGCCGGTGGGCAGCGCTTCGGCGCTCGCGCTCGCGCTCGCCTCCGTGCTCGCGGACGCGCCGGGCAGGCACGCGATGAGCGAGGCCGGCCGCGCCATGGCGGTCGAGGAATACGCCGAGCCCGCGCGCCTCGAAAAGTGGCGGAAGCTCGCGAAGGAGCTCGGCCTATGAGGATCATGTTCGTCTCCAACCTGTACGGCGACCTCGCGCGCGGCGGGGCCGAACGCGTGGTCGCGCAGGAGGCCGGGGCGCTCGCCGCGGCCGGCCATGACGTCGTCGTCGTGAGCGGGGAACCGAAGCGCGAGATCCCGAAAGGCGTCTGCCTGCCCGCCGAACCGTGGCTCTGCCCGCCGGCCGGAGGGCCCGGCGACGTCGCCGCCGCTTACGCGGCCGCCGTCTCCCGCGCGAAGATGCCCGGCGTGCCGCGGACGATCCGCTACCACGCGCCGAACTTCTACTTCTATCCCGAAGGCGGCAAGCACGGCTACGCGACGCGCCTGCTCTGGCATCTGCGCGACATCTTCAACGACGCGAGCGCGGCGACGCTCCGGCGCATCATCGAGCTGGAACGGCCCGACGTCGTGCACACGCACAACCTCATGGGCCTCGGCTTCCGCATCCCCGCCATGCTGCGGCGGATGCGCGTTCTCCACGTGCATACCGTCCATGACGTCCAGCTGCTCCATCCCTCCGGCCTGCTGCCGCCGTCCGGACGCGTCGCCGGCCCCGCCCGCGTCCCGCAGGCCGCGTACGCCGCGCTCATGCGGCGCATGATGGGCTCGCCCGACGTGGTGTTCTTCCCGTCCGAGTTCCTGCGCGACGCGCACGCGCGCGCGGGGTTCTTCCGCGGCTCGCGCGCGGAGGTCCTGCGCAACCCCACGCCCGACATCTCGCTCGCCGCCCGCGCCGTCCCGAGCTCGCCGACGTTCCTCTTCGCCGGCCAGCTCGAGGAGCACAAGGGGATCCGTTTCCTGCTCGACGTCTGGCGTCGCTGGGACGACCGCGGTGCCGCGATCCTCGAGATCGCCGGGGACGGGTCGCTCGCCGAAGAGGTGGCGCGAACGGCCGCGTCGCTGCCCGGCGTGACGGTGCTCGGCAAGCTCGACCGCGACGCCTTGTTCGCGGCCTACGCGCGCGTCGCGTACCTCGTCTATCCTTCGCTCGTCATCGAGAACGCGCCCGCTGCCATCATGGAGAGCCTGAGCCGCGGCACGCCCGTGGTCGCCGCCGCGACGGGCGGCGTGCCCGAGCTCGTCACCGAGGGCGGTACCGGCTTCCTTTTCCCGCCGGGCGACGCGGACGCCTTCCTCGCCAAACTGCGGCTCGCCGCGGCGCAATTGAACCCGCCGAACTGGATCTCCTTCTATGAGCGCTGCATGCGCGCCGCGCAGGGAACGTCGATCTCCAAACACGCGGAGCGGCTCATGGAGGCGTATCGAGCTCAGAGCTGAGAGGTTCAGAGTTTGAAAGCGCCGCAACGCCGTCTTTCAAACTTTAAACCTCTGAGCTCTGACCTTTGGCATAAAAAAACCCGCACCGATGGTGCGGGTTCACTCCGAGGGAGCGACGAAGAGCCACGTGCCGGGCTCTTTTTTGACGGCGCCGATGGGGATGGCCTTGCCGACGAGCTTGGCGAGGCCGCTCAGGCGCTCGACCGCCTCGCGGTCGCCCTGCGTCGCGAAGGCGAGCAGGTAGAAGAGCGTGGTGGCGAGCGATTCGCCGGCGCTCGAGATCGGCATCACGTCCGGGTCGTCCCAGAACTGGAACCGCAGCGGCCGCGCCACGTCGGCGCGGATCGCGGTCCACAGGCCGTCATGGAAGGCGTGATAGCCGTCGCGGCCGTAGCGCGCGTCGTAGAGGGCGCGCAGGCGCTTCCAGTTGCCGTTCAGGAGGGCGACGGCGAGGCTGTCGTTGAAGTCGACGAGATCGCCGTAGCGCGTCTCGCCGCGGCGGGCCTCGAACACGTCGCGCTGCGTGTGCAGCCGGACGGACAGGGGATGGACGCCGGTCGCGCGTTCGACGGGGTCGCACAGGGACGCGGCGTCGAACGTGGTCTCGCCGGACCTGTCATAGCGGCCCAGGCGGGCCTTCTGGAGCACCGGCCAGGCCAGGCGCATGCCCAGGTCGGCCACCGGACGGTCGACCGCATTGCTGCCGATGAAATCGCCCAGCGAAAGATCGCTTCCTTGCATGATGCACCTCGTGGGTTGATTTGAAGGTCCAGGGCTCCATGAAAGCCCGAAAACGGCGCTATGTCAATCCATGGAGAATCGAGAATTGAGAATTTAGAGTTTAGAGGCCCTCTAAATTCTCAACTCTCAACTCTAAATTCTTACCTTCGCTCGTATTTGAACACGAAATCCTTGTCATGGACCGACCACGAACGGTCGGACCATTTCTTGCTCATGAGGATGATCCGCTGCGCGTCCCACCAGTAATACGAGACGACGTAGTAGGCGGTGTCGACGCCGGCGAGGTCCATGGCCTTCTCGGCCGCGTCGTACGAACCGAGCGACTGGTTCATGTCGAGGAACTTCTGGTAGAGCGGGTCGCCCGTCGGGATCGGATAATAGAAGAGGAGTCCCGGATGCTCGGGGTCCTTCGACGGGAAGTAGCGCTTGAAGCCGAACTCGCGGACCGCGGCGGCGGACACCGACTGGTTGGCGAGCACGATGAACGGCCGGCCGGCCGCGTCCTTGTTGATGAGGCGCACGGCCTCGACGTCGTCCGCGCTCGTCGACCAGCCGCGGCTGCTCTCGTACTTGTCGCGCCGCGGGTAGGCGAGGTAGAGCGAGCTCGTCATGAAGGCCGCGAGCACGACCATGAGGCCGAGCCGCAGCGCGGGGAAGCTTTTGGCGGCTCGCGCGAAGAGCGCGGCGAGCGCGGCCGCGGCCATCGGCGCGAGGATGAAGAGCGTCAGTTCGAAGATGCGGTCGGCGTAGTTGGAGCGCTCGTAGGAGATCAGGAAGGGGAAGCGCACGACCGAGCGGAGCAGCACGTAGTTCGCGAAGAACATCGCCGCGGCCGCGAGATAGACGAGGCCGCCGCGCGTTTTGCGCCAGAAGAGCGCGACGCCCGCGAGCGCCGCGGCGATGAGCAGCGCGTCGCGCCAGGCGTGCCAGGAATACACGAGGTCGAACGCCGCCATGAACTGCCGCGTGGCCACGGGCGCGTTCTGGAGGTCTTCGAGGATCACGGCCGGGCTTCGCAGCGCCTCGACGTTGATGGACACGCCGATGCCGGAGATCATCGAGTTCATGATGAACACGACGGGCAGCGCCACCGAGCCCGCGAGCGCGAGCTCGCCGAGCACCAGCCATCGCGCCGCTTCGCCGACGCCGCGCATCCTCTCGCCGGACGCGAGATAGGCGAGCAGGACGAAGATGAGGAGCGGGATGCCGGCCAGCGGATGGACGGTTGCGGTCGCGACGGCGAAAAGCGCGAGGAGCGGGCGGGGGAAGGCGTCGCCGACCACCGAGGGCAGGGCGAGGAAGGCGGTGATGAGGAAGAGCGCGTTCGCGAATCCTTGCGGCGTGGTCGCGGCGAAGGAAGAGAGCGGCAGCAGCGTCACGCAGGCCGCCGCGGCGGCGGCAACGGACGCGGAGAACCCGAAGGCCTTGCGGAGCGACCAGTAGGCGCAGGGAACGATGAGCGCGAAGACGACGGGCACGAGCCAGGTGTCGACGCCGACGACATGGCCGCCGAGAAGGCGCGCGAGCATCGTCACGAACGCGTACTGCCCGACGTAGTAGAGCGGCTTCGGGGTGATGAGGCCGTCGCGGAAGATGGTCGCTTCGGTTGCCTGGTGGATGAACGGGTCGAAACCGAAGCCGACGGCGTAGACGGTGGCGGCGACGGAGACCGCCAGGAAAGCGATGCCGGTGGACGACGCGAGCGACAGCCTCGGTCCGAACCCGCCCAGCGCGCAGGCGAGCGCGCCGGCCGCGAGCAGGAAGAAGACGATGAAGAACATGCGCGGCACCACGTCCCAGGGCGACCGCATCGACATCGAGGTCGCCGCGTCCTTGAGGACGCCGAAGGCGAAGCTCGTGGCCGCGAGCGTGGCGACGGCGGCGAGCGCGCCGATGAGCGCGCGGAACGGATGCGCGGCGAACGACGGCGCCGGCGCTTCGGCGCCGACCTCCGCGTGGAACAGCTTCGGTCTCTTCTGTACGAGCGCCATCAGCGCCCAGGTGCCGGCGGCGACGGCCAGCAGCACGATGGCGGAGGCGATCTCGTCCAGCCTGTACACGTAATAGACGACGCTCGCGACGGTCATCGTGAAGGCCAGCACGGCCAGCGTGCCGAGGAACGTCCGCCAGGGCCAGGGCTCCGACTCAAGGACCGCCATGCCCGCGAAAACGCCGCAGCCGACGAAGAAGACGGCGGCGAGGGCCGCGCGCACGGGGAGGAACGGCAAAAAAAGCGCGGCAACGGCGCCTGCTGTGAACACCGACAAAAAAGCGGTATACTTGGCCAAACTGCGCGATGGCATCACTGGCAGTGTAGCATATCCTTCCTATGGCGGATGACCGCTGGAACCGCTCCATCGTCCTGCATCCCGGAGACCGTCTTTTCGCCGCCACCGTCGGGCTGATCGTGCCGAAAAGCGTCCGGCCGAACCATCTGACGCTGCTCCGGCTCCTGCTCATCCCGTTCGTGCTCTACTTCCTGTCCCGCGAGCGGTACGCGATCGGCGTGCCGCTGTTCCTGTTCGCGGCGCTCACGGACTGGTTCGACGGGGCCCTCGCGCGGACGCGCAAGGAGGTCACGGAATGGGGCATCGTCCACGATCCGCTGGTCGACAAGCTGCTCATCGGCACCGTGCTCTTCGTCATCGTCCTCGACCACATCAACTTTTATCTGGGCATGGCGCTCCTGGGCGTCGAGGCGTTCATGATCGCCGTCGGCTGGTATCGCAAGTCCAGAGGGGCGGTCGAGCCCGCGAACGTCTGGGGTAAGATCAAGATGGTCGCGGAGGTCTGCGGCGTGATGCTGCTCCTGCTCGCCCTCTGGCTGCGCATCAACTTGCTCGTGGACCTGTCCACGGGTACGCTCGCCCTCGCGCTCGTCTTCGCCATCGTCAGCATCCTGTCCCGCATCATGTGACCGAACGATCCTCCCGCGCCCTGCTTGCCGCGGCCGTCGCCGCCGCCTGCGCCGCCTTCTTCCTCGTCTATTCCTTCCTGCCGCTCACCGCGCCGGCGCGTTTCAATTCGCCTGACGAGACCTCGAACGCCTTCTTCGCGCGGCTCTTCGCCGCCAAGAGCGTGCTCTGGACCGTCGAGCCGCTCAACCTCGTCATCAAGGAAGGGCTGGTCCATCCCCGCAGCGTGAAGGTGGTCGACAACTTCCTCGTGCCCGGCGGCTTCCTCGGCCTGCCGGTGCTCTACGGCACCGCCGCGAAGGTGCTCGGCGACCGGGCGATCCCTTTCATGACCCCGCTGTTCGCCGTCGGCGCCGCGCTCGCCTGGGGGATCCTGTGGTCCCGGCGGTTCGGACGCCGCGTCGGCATCGCCGCCGGCGCGCTGCTCCTCGTGCAGCCTGCCTGGTGGTACTCGGCCTCGCGCACGCTCCAGCCGAACGTGCTGTTCGCGGCGCTCGCGATCTTCTCGGCCTGCCTGTTCTTCGTCGCCCCTGTCCGCGCCGCGATCGAGCGCCGCAAGCTCGAGGGCCTTCGCCTGCTGCGCCTCACGGACGCCGCGCTCGCGGGGATGCTCCTCGGCCTCGCCGTCTGGGTGCGCATGTCGGAGGCCTACTGGATCGCGCTCGGCATCATCGTGCTGGTCGTCGCCGCGCGCCCCAAGGTCCCGTGGGCGCGCCTCGCCGTCTTCGCCGCCACCGCCGCGTTCACGCTCGTCCCGCTGTTCATCATGCACAGCGCCGTCTACGGCGACGCGTTCGCGACCGGCTACGGCAACGGCCTCGCGGTCCCGGCAGGCGAGCTGCCGCACGGGATGGGGGAGCGGCTGCTCGGGCCGCTGCGTCCCGTGCTCTTCCCGCTCGGCTTCGCGCCGCGCGCCGCCCTCGCGCATTTCTGGACCTACGGCATCGCTTTCTTCGGCTGGTGGTCGGCGCTCGTCGCCTGCGCCGGCGCGGCGTACCTCGCGGACAAGCGGCTGGCGCGCAAGAAGTGGCCGCGCGACGCCGCCGTGTTCGGCGCGTTCTCGCTCGCGGTCGCGCTGTGGCTCGCGCTCTTCTACGGCAGCTGGAACGTGCAGGACAATCCCGATCCCGCGGCCGTGACCATCGGTTCCTCGTACATCCGCTACTGGCTGCCGATCGCGGCGCTCTCTACGCTGCCCGTCGCCTGGCTCGTGACCCGCGCGTCGGAGCGGTTCGCCGGCAGGAAGCGCGTCCTCTTCGCCGCCGCGTTCATCGTCTGCGCCGCGGCCGCCTCCGCCGCCGACGTGTTCTGGTCGCCGGGCGAGGGGCTGCTCGCGGTCCGGTCCACGCTGCGGCGCTATGACGCCGTCGTCGCGCGCATCCTTGCGCTGACGCCGAAGAACTCGCTCGTCGTGGCCGACAGCGCCGACAAATACATCTTCCCGGACCGTCCCGTGATGACGCCGCTGCGCGCCGAGGAGAACTACGCCGCGCTCGCCGTCATCAAGCGGCACGCCTACATCTATTATTACGGCATCACCTTCCCGCAGCAGGACCTCGACTGGCTCCGCGGCGAGAAGCTGCCGCCGCTCGGTCTGTCCATCGACCCGGTGGAGGCGTTCGGCGAGGAGACGCTCTACAAGCTGCCGTCGACCGACCCGCGCGACCCCCAGCAGGTCCTCCAGCCATGAATCGCGTCCATCCCGCCTTCAGGATCGCCGTCCGCGTCATCGCCGGCCTGGGCCTCGCCGCCGCTCTCGGTTTCCTGTTCGCGCGCGCGGTCGTGCCGGACGGCCGACTGTCCGTGACCTACGATCTCGAGCGGCCCGCGCCGTACGTCTCGCAGCCGAAGCCGACGGAACGCCTGGCGCTCCCGCCCCAGCGCGCCGCCGATGGCACGCCGCGCACGCGGATGATCGGCGACCCGCTGTTCGTCGACGTGACGCCGCCGTCCGGGTTCGACACGGTGACCATGTCCCTCTCGTACGAGAACTCCGGCCATCCGATGGTCGAGGTCGGCGCGCTGTCGTCTTCGATCGACGAGCAGTACGACCTGCGCCCGATCGAGAGCCGCCTGCTCGACGCCCTGCCATGGAAGAAGGTTTCGAGCGGCGCGCTCACGCTCTATCAGCGCCGCGGCGGCTACGCCTCCGTCGACGAGTTCTTCCGCGACCCGCCGGCGCGGGCCAAGGTCGCCGTGTTCGGCACGGACGCCCCCATCCCGTACCGCCTCGAAGGGTACGAGCCTTCCGCCGAAGGCCGTGAGATCGGCGTGTCGCTGCGCGGGCATCAGCGCATGCTGACCTACGTGAAGGACGAACCGCTCAACTTCACCTTCACCGTCCAGGACATGAACCGCCAGGACGGCGCGGACCCGGTCATCGTCTCCGTCTACCGCGGCGACGGCGCCGAACCCGTCGCGCGCACCATCCTGCGGGACGACGGCGACACCACCGACGACCAGCGCTCCTCGAAGCTGCGCACCGTGCCGGTGTCGCTCGTCGCTCCCGAGGAAGGCTTCTACAAGATCGAGTTCACCGCGTCGGCCGACGTGTTCATCCGCAAGATCGCCACGCGCCAGCGGAAGCTCGTGTTCGCGGACAAGCTGTACCTCGGCGACCACGTCGGGTTCAGCGACCTGACGCCGCCGATCACCGTGTTCACCGACGGCCAGCGGCTCGTGGCGCGCACCGCCCACGCCGAATCGGTCCAGCAGCTCACGGTCGCCGGCACGCGGCTGTCGCTCGACCAGCCGAACCTGCGGTACGTGCGCGACCTCGCCGGCGCGGGCCTCGCGCCGATCGTCTCGTCGAAGCGCGACGTGCTGCTCGAGACCGACGGCCTGTTCGCGCTGTCGAAGGAGGAATATTTCGATCCGCTCCCGCTCGCGCTCCAGTGGTTCACGACCGCCAAGGACCTCGATGACCGCGGCATCGAGTACGTGCTTGCCGCCTACGAACCCCCGCGCGTTGACGGCTCGCTGCGCACGGGCACCGTCGCCTTCGACATGCGCAAACTCGCCAGGACGAAGGAAGGCGCCTACCGCTTCGTCATCAGCGCGCCCGGCATCGCCGAGACGCGCCATGACCTGTCGCTCGCCTCGATCTCGTTCTCGATGCGGCGGCCGGCCGTCACGCTCGCGAACGCGCTGCCGATGCTGTTCGACGCGCTCGCGCGCAAGGAGCCCGCGCAGCCCGCCGTGTTCTCCGCAGGGAAGACCTACGGCGAGAGCCCGAATTAGAGTCCAGAGTCGAAAGGCGAAAGACGGGGGCGGCCTCTCGACTCTCGACTCTCCACTTTCGACTTCTGCCAAGGTACAATGACCGCCTATGGTCCGCCGAGCCGCATCCGCGCTCAAGAACGCGCTTCCGTACGTCGCCGACGCCGGCGCGGCGGCCTACGCCGCCATCGCGCTTTTCGCGCTGGCGGTCGCCGCGGCCGAGTTCACGAACCCCGGCTCGGCGTCGGGCGCGGTCGCACCGCAGACCCTCGTGGTGCTGCTCGCCGCCGCCGGCGCGTTCGCGCTCGTCGACGTGCGCGGCGGCCGGCCGGGCAGGAAACGCCTCGCTTTCTTCGCGGCGCTGGGCCTCGTCGCGGCTGCTGTTGCCTTTTGGTCGGCCTGGGATTACTTTGGACCCGTTCCCGCGCTGCGGGGGCGCCTCGCGGCGTACACGGCGGCCGTCGTCGGCCTGCTGTTCGCGGCCTCGGCGTCGCCCGCGCCCGAAGACGTATGAACGACTGCCTGTTCTGCAAGATCGTCAAAGGGGAGATCCCCTGCATGAAGGTGTACGAGGACGCCGACGTCCTCGCTTTCCTCGATATCCAGCCGGTGAACGTCGGCCACACGCTCGTCGTGCCCAAGGCGCACCACGCGGATTGTTCCGCCACGCCGGATGACGCCATGGCCGCGGTCATGCGCGTCGTGCGCCGCGTCGGCGCGGCCGCGCTCGAGACGACCGGCGCCCAGGGCTACAACGTCGGCATCAACTGCGGCGCGGTCGCCGGCCAGGTCATCATGCACACGCACGTGCACGTGATGCCCCGCTTCGAGGGCGACGGCCTGCAGCATTGGCCGAAGCGCGCCGTCGCCAAGGAAGAGATGGAGACCGCCGCGGAGAAGATGCGACAGGCGTTGAAGTGAGGTTGTAGGTTGTAGGTGGTAGGTTGTAGAGTGAACGTTCCCGCGTCTCTACCACCTACAACCTACCACCTACAACCTATGAAAAAGATCCTCGTCACCGGCGGCGCCGGTTTCATCGGCTCGGCCTTCGTCCGGCACATGCTGCGGTCGCACGACGACGTCGAGATCGTCAATTTCGACAAGCTCACCTACGCCGGCAACCTCGAGAACCTCCGCGAGGTCGAAGGGAACCCGCGCTATCGCTTCGTGAAAGGCGATATCGGCGACCCGGCCGCGGTCGACGCCGCGCTCCAGGGCGTCGACGCCGTCGTGAACTTCGCCGCTGAAACGCACAACGACCGCAGCGTGCTCGACCCGGGCGTGTTCGTCCGCACCAATGTCCTCGGTACCCACGTGCTGCTCGAGGCCTGCCGCCGCGCGGGCAACGTCCGCTTCCACCACATCTCCACCGACGAGGTCTTCGGCGACCTCGGCCTCGACGAGCCGCGCTCGTGGACCGAGGACGAACCGAAGAAGCCGCGGACGCCCTACAGCGCCTCGAAGGCCGCTTCGGACCACCTCGTCATGGCCTACGGCCACACCTTCGGCATCCCCGTGACCATCAGCAACTGCTGCAACAACTACGGCCCGTACCAGTTCCCGGAGAAGCTCATCCCGCTGTTCTCGACGAACGCGCTCGAGGACAAGCCGCTGCCGCTCTTCAAGAGCAGCAAGAACCGCCGCGAATGGATCCATGCGGACGACCACAGCGCCGCGGTCGACCTCATCCTCGAGAAGGGGAGGATCGGCGAGACCTACAACATCGGCACGGGCATCGAGAAGTCGGTCGAGGACGTCACCGACGCGATCCTCGGCACGCTCGGCAAGCCGGACAGCCTCAAGACATACGTGCCGGACCGGCCGAGCCACGATCGCCGCTACGCGCTCGATTCGACCAAGCTCCGGACCGAGCTCGGCTGGGAGCCGAAGATCGGCTTCGAGGACGGCATCCGCGCGACCATCGAGTGGTACCGCGACAATCCGCAGTGGTGGACGCGCGTGAAGTCCGGCGAGTACCAGAAGTATTACGACGAGTATTACCGCGCCACGCTCGGCGCGCGGGTCTAGCTTCGAGCTTCAAGCGCCGAGCGCCAAGTTCGAGCCCACCGATCGCTCGAAGCTCGGAGCTTGGAACTGCGGTCTTTTTGACCAATCGAAGGACCGCGGCTAACCTTACGGCCTGGTTCTTTCGGGAGAAGGAGGATGAACGATATGAAGACCATCGAAACCGGAATTCCCGGACTGCTCGTCATCGAGCCGCAGGTGTTCGCCGACGAGCGCGGGCACTTCTTCGAGGCGTTCAGCGCCGCGAAGCTCGCCGCGCTCGGCGTCGAGCCCGGCGTGGTGCAGATCAACCAGAGCTCGTCCAAGAAGGGCGTCCTGCGCGGCCTGCATTTCCAGGCGCCGCCGTTCGAGCAGACCAAGCTCGTGCGCTGCGGCCGCGGCCGCCTCTATGACGCGGTCGTCGACATCCGCCGCGGCTCGCCGACCTTCGGCAAATGGTTCGGCATCGAGCTGTCGGACGAGAACAAGAAGATGCTCTACGTCCCGGGCGGCTTCGCCCACGGCTTCTACTCGATGACCGACGGCTGCGAGCTCATCTATCTCGTCGGCAAGAACGGCTATTCCAAGGTCTCGGAAGGCGGCGTCCGCTTCGACGATCCCGCGGTCGGCATCGCGTGGCCCATGGAAGGGGAACCGCTCGTCAACGAGCGCGACCGCACCTGGCCGCTCATCACGGAAGAGAACACGCCGTTCGTCTTCGAGCCGGCGCTCATGAAGGAGAACGCATGAAGGTCCTCATCCTCGGAGCAAAAGGGAACCTCGGGCAGGACCTCGTCCGCGCCTTCGGGACCGCGGGCTGCGAGGTCGACGCGTTCGACCGCGAACAGCTCGATATCACCGATGCCGCCGCGGTCCGCGCGCGCATCGCCGCCGGCGGCTACGGCGCGGTCGTGAACGCGGCCGCCTACAACAACGTCGACGCGGCCGAAGACCCGGCCAATGCCGGCGTCGTCCGCGCGCTGAACGTCGACGCGCCGGGCGTCATGGCCGAAGCGGCCAGGGATGCGGGCGCGGCCTTCGTGCACTACAGCTCCGACTACGTCTTCGAAGGCGAGAAGCCGGAAGGCTACGCCGAGGACGACGAGCCGAACCCGGTCTCCGCGTACGGCCGCAGCAAGCTCGACGGCGAGCGCGTCGTGGCCGCGGCGGGAGGGGCCTGGTACGTCGTCCGGACGTCGAAGCTGTACGGCATCCCCGGCACGTCGGCGGCCAGCAAGCCGAGCTTCGTGACGGTCATGACGAACCTCGCCAAGACCAAGCCCGAGCTCTCCATCGTCGACGAGGAGGTCGGCATGCCGACGTACACCGCCGATCTCGCGGCCGCCACCGTGCGGCTCGTGAGCGAGACGTTCAAGCCCGGCATCTATCACCTCGTGAACGAAGGTCCCGGCGTGACCTGGTACGGTTTCGCCGGCGAGTTCTTCGGCCTCCAGGGCATCGCCACGCCGCGCAAGCCCGTGCCGATGTCGGCCTTCCCGCGGCCCGCCAAACGCCCGCGCTTCGCCGCGCTCCGGAACACCAAGTTCCCGCCGCTCAGGCCGCGCATCGAGGCGCTCAAGGCGTTCTTCGCGGAAGCGCGCGAGAAGGCATAGAGACGCGGTGCCTGCCCCGCAGTATTGCGGGGCTGGCTCCGCCACCTTGTTCATGAACGGGGCCGTTGCCGAACGGCCCCTTTTTTGTTGGAATGCGGCCGGGAGGGAACGATGATCAAGGCGATCCTTTCAGACCTGGGCAACGTCGCGGTCCTCTTCGACAACGCCAAGACCTGCCGCGAGCTTTCGCGTCTCACCGGCATCGCCGAACGCGACGTCCATGACGTCATGTTCCGCAAAGGCTCGGCGCTGTTCCGCCGCTACGAGCGCGGCGCGATCGATTCGCCGGCGTTCCAGCGCTCGATCTGCGCGCGGCTGAACCTCAGCAAGGGCGAGATGCCCGGCGACGACGCGTTCTACGCGGCCTACGCCGACGTCTTCGCCGCCAACGAGCCGGTGCTCGAACGCTGGGCCCTTCTCCGCAAGGACGGGCTCATGATCACCGCGGTGTCGAACATCGACGAGATGCGCCACAGGAAGCTCGGCGAGCTCGGCCTGCTGTCGGGCTTCGATCACCTGGTGATGTCGTACCTCGAGGGGCTGCGCAAGCCTTCGGCGGAGCTCATGGTCCGCGCGCTCGACCGTACCGGCGTCTCCGCCGAGGAAGCGCTGTTCGTCGACGATCTCGCCGAGAACCTCGCGCCCGCCGTCCGCCTCGGCATCAACGTCCATCACTTCACGTCCGCGGAACTGCTCGACGTCTGCCTGTCTTCCCTGGGCCTGGTCGATCCCTCCTCTTGAACCCCGCAATGCGGGGTTTTTCTTACCGGCGGACCATTGACGCCGTCGTGCCTTTACGCTCTTCGGGGTGTACCCTTGAGGGTGCCATATTTTTCGATATTTCCGCTGTATGAAGGCACTCATCACCGCAGGAGGGCGCGCCACCAGGCTCCGGCCCATCACCTACACCATCAACAAGCACCTCATCCCGCTGGCCAACAAGCCGATGCTGTTCTACGCGATCGAGAAGATCGCGGCCGCGGGCATCACCGAGATCGGCATCAACATCAACGTCGGCGACACCGAGATCCCCAAGGCCGTCGGCGACGGCAGCCGCTGGGGCGTGAAGATCACATGCATCGAGCAGACCGGCGGGCCGAAGGGGCTCGCGCATATCCTCAAGATGGCCCAGCCGTTCCTCGGCGACGAGCCGTTCCTCTTCTACCTGGGCGACAATATCATCCTCGGCAGCATCGCCAAGTTCGTCGAGAAGTTCCAGAAGGAGAAGCGCAACGGCCTGCTCGCGCTCTCGAAGGTGAAGGACCCGCAGCGCTTCGGCGTGCCGGAGATCAAGGACGGCAAGATCGTCCGCGTCGACGAGAAGCCGGCGGACCCGAAGAGCAACTATGCCGTGACCGGTATCTACGTCTACGACTCGAACGTCTTCAAGGCGGTCGACGCCATCCAGCCCTCGGCGCGCGGCGAGTACGAGATCTCGGACGTGCACACATGGCTGATCGAGAACGGGTACGACATCGGCTACCAGGAGATCACCGGCTGGTGGAAGGACACCGGCAAGCCGGAGGACCTGCTCGAGGGCAACCAGCTGCTCCTGGCCGAGATCGATCCGGAAGAGATGACCATCGAAGGCATCGTGTCGCCGAACGCCATCATCCAGGGCAAGGTCAAGATCGGGAAGGGGACGCAGGTCGGCGAGCGCGTGCTCATCCGCGGGCCCGTCACCATCGGCGAGAACTGCCTCATCGCCAACAGCTACATCGGGCCGTACACCGCCATCGGCAACAACGTGAAGGTCCGCAACACCGAGATCGAGCACTGCGTGGTGTTCGACGGCGTGGACATCAACTGCTCGCGCCGCATCGTCGACAGCCTCATCGGCCAGAACGCCACGGTCTCTTCCGCCGACGTGTCGATGCCCTCGGGTCACCGGATGATCATCGGGGACAATGCCGTTGTGGAGGTGTAGCTTCGAGCTTCAAGCTCCAAGCTTCGAGATGAAAGAGGAAAAACCGGCCTCCGGCCGGTTTTTTGACGGGATCTCTTATCGCACGGCCTCGAAGCTCGAAGCTTGGCGCTCGAAGCTCAGCCCCATTTGCTTTTCCCCGGCGGGGGGCTAGGATGGAACCGTTCTTTTCCGTACTGCCGCGGACTGCCTACCAAGGAGGTGTCGCCGTGAGCGAGAATTCCAAATGGAACATCCTGCTGGACCTCGATGACACGCTGGTCCCGAACACGCATCTTTACCATGCCCCGAGCCTCCGTTGCTGTCTTTTGATCTCCGAGGCGCTGGGCGTGAAGAGCGTGCATCCGTCGGACCTGCTCCAGGCGCACCTCGAGATCGACATGGCGATGGTCAGGACGCTCGGCTACAGCGTGGAACGGTACCCGACGAGCTGGGTCCGCACCTACGAGAAGATGGCGCGGCGCATGAAGCTGCCGATCGACCGCAAGGTCTGCGCCAGGCTCCTCAGGACCGCCGCGGCATTCGCCAAGGGTCCGTACGTGCCGTACGAAGGCGCGAAGGAGACCCTGATGGAGCTCCAGCGCGACGGCCACGAGCTGCATCTCGTCACCGCGGGCGACAAGGCCCTGCAGGAACGCAAGATCCGCGCCTGCGGCCTCTCCTCGCTCCTCGATTCCGTGAACATCACGGGCGTCGACAAGAAACCGGTGATGGCCAAGATCGCGCGCGAACGCAAGGACCGCACGATGATGGTGGGCGATTCGCTCAAGAGCGACATCAAGCCCGCCGTCGAGCTCGGCCTGACCGCCGTGCACGTGCCCAGCCATACCTGGGCCTACGCGAACGCCGAGGTCGACAGAAGGAAGTACCGGACGATCCGCTCCATCGACGAGCTGCCGGCGCTCATCCGCGCGCTCGAGCGGCGACGCGCATCCGGACGCGCCGCCAGGCGCGCGTGAACAGCCCCGTTCCAATGAGGACGGGGCATTTTTTTGTATAAGAGAGGTCAGAGAACAAGGGAGAGAGGGAGATCAGAGAACAGAGCGCAGAGCGAGAAAAAAGAACAGAGTTTCGTTCCCATTCTGCGGACGTTCGCGATATGGCAACGCGCTCTGTCCTTTGCTCTATCTTTTTTCTTTGACCTTTTGTTCTCCCTCCGTTCTCCGCCCTCTGATCTTTTCAAAGGTCCCGTTCGTACACCCCCCGCTTCGTGCCGGCGGACCCGACGAAGCGCAGCATCTTGGCGTTCCTGTCGACCGCGAACGGCCCGACGTCCGTGAACCTGATGAGGTCGAAGACGTTGCGCTCGTCGCGCGCGTCGAGTTCCGCGGCCGCGACGCCGGTCGAGGTGGAGAAGATGACCGCGTCGCCCGCGGGGGACCAGGCGCAGCCGCCGATGGGCGTGCCGAGCCGCGTGATCAGCGTGCGCGACCCCTCCGCGGGATCGACGATGAAGATCTCGAAGTCGTTCCAGAGGAGCAGGCGCTTGCCGTCCGGGTCCCAGGAGGCCCCCGTGGCATCGTACGTCTGCGACGCGCCCGTCGAAGGGTCGACCAGGATCATGCGCCGTTTGCGGCGGTCCTCGATGAGCAGCTGCCGGCTTTCGCCGCGCACGAAACGGTACTCGCCGGGCGCGAGCAGCGACACGGGCGTCCCCGCGTCCCCGGAGAGGCGCTCGAGCGCGACGTCCGAGACGCCGTCGCGTTTTTCCGCCAGCAGGACGTAGGCGGCGCGGCCGCGCTGCGTGACGTCCCTGATGCCGGCGTCGAGCCGGAGCGGCGACGCTTCGCCGGTCGCGGCGTCGACGCTGAAGGCTCCGAGCGAGGTCACCACCGAGATCGCGGAGCCGTCGTCGTTCCAATGCGCGAGGAGCGGTCCTTTCGGGAAGCTTTCATGCACCGACAGCGCCTGCCCGGGCGCGGACGGCGTGAATCGCAGCGCGTGCGTCGCCCCGCCGGCGTTCGCCGTGAAGAGCAGCGCCGAACCGTCCGGCGACCAGTCCAGCTTTTCGCCTGCGTACTGATCGTGCGCGAAGCGGGCCAGGATCACGGGCTCGCCCCCGTCCATGACCGTGAGAAGCTCCTTCCATCCGCCGTCGTCGGCGAGGAAGGCCACGTCGGTGCCGTCGGGACTCCAGGCCGCCGACGCCGCGTTCCGTTCCATCACGAGGCGGGGGAGCGCATCCTTGTAGAGCACGAGGCCTGTCACGAACGTCGTCTGGCCGCTCCGCACGTCGAGCGTCTTCTGCCAGGGGAGATAGCCCTTCTTCTCCACGCGGACGATGTAGTCCTCGGGGAGCAGGCGGCCGAACGTCGTGGGCGTGGCCTTCTTCTGGAGCGTGCCGTCGAGGAACACGCTCGCGCCGGGCGGCTCGGTCTCCGCCTGGATGCTGCCCGTTTTCTGGACCCGCTGCCGTTTCCAGTTCCAGCGGTATCCCGACGTGCGCATGATGACGATCGGCGTCGTCACGAAGAACGCCAGGACGAACAGGACCGTGACCGCGATCCTCGTGCGTGGTTGCATAGTGAGCTTTGAGCTTCGAGCTTCATGCTTCGAGCGGACGGACGGTCACAAACTCATAGCTCGAAGCTCGCAGCTGCCGGTCGCGGGCGATTGCCAAACATGCCCGGCAGGATTACGATGAGATATCGACTTCGCCTCCAAGTATGCCACATCTCACGCCTGAACGCAGCACGACCATGACCCTCGCAAAGCCCGAAAAGACGGCCGTTCCCGCTCCCGCGCGGCTGCTCATCCGCGGCGGACGCCCGCTCGAGGGCGAGGTCCGCGTCGGCGGCATGAAGAACGCGGCGACGCCCATCATCGCGGCGACGCTCCTCGTGAAGGGGACGTGCGTCCTGAAGAACGTGCCGCGCCTGTCCGACGTCGAGCGGATGCTCGACATCCTCCGTTCGCTCGGCGCGACCGTCGAATGGACGGGCGGCCACGAGCTGACCATCGACTCCACGGCGGCCGACATCGGCTCGCTCGACGCCAAGGCGGTCAAGAGCATGCGTTCGTCCATCCTGCTCATGGGCCCGCTGCTCTCGCGCTTCCACGAGGTCGAGATCCCCGAGCCCGGCGGCTGCAACCTCGGCAACCGGCCCATCGACGATCATCTGAACGTGCTGCAGGCGCTCGGCGCGGAGATCACGCGCAATGGCGCGAACTACCGCCTCACGACCGCCGGCCTGCGCGGCGACGTCGCCATGCCCGTCTTCTCCGTGACCGCCACCGAGAACGCGGTGATGGCCGCCGTGCTCGCGGAAGGCCGCTCGACCATCAGGATCGCGGCGATGGAGCCCCACGTGCAGGACCTTTGCCGCTTCCTCGTCGCGGCGGGCGCGCGCATCCAGGGCATCGGGACGCACACCATCGTCGTCGATGGCGTCGCCTCGCTCAAGGGCGTGACGCACGAGATCATCCCGGACCAGATCGAGACCGCCACCTTCGCGGTGATCGGCGCGCTCACCAAGGGCACGCTCCGCATCGTCGGCGTCGAGCCCGACCATCTCGACATGATCCTGCGCGTGCTGGGCCGCGCGGGCGTCCGCTACGAACTCGATGGGAACGTGCTCTCGATGCTCAAGCCCGCTTCGTTCTCCGCGTTCAAGCTGCAGACGCTGCCGTATCCCGGCTTCCCGACCGACGCGCAGGCGCTGTTCGGCCTGCTCGCCACGCAGTGCGTCGGCACGAGCCTCATCCACGACCCGCTCTTCGACGGGCGCTTCGGCTACATCGGCGAACTCCAGAAGATGGGCGCGAACGCCACCGTCTGCGATCCGCACCGCGTGCTGGTCTCCGGCCCGACGCCGCTCTACGGCACCGAGATCCGCGGGCTCGACCTGCGCGCCGGCGCCACCCTCGTCGTGGCTGGCCTGGTCGCCCAGGGCGAGACCGTCATCCATGGCGCGGAGATCGTCGACCGCGGCTACGAAGGCCTCGACAAGCGGCTTGCGGCCGTCGGCGCGGACATCGTCCGGTCCTAGGTCGTAGGTTGTAGGTGGTAGGTTGTAGGGTTTTTTTGTTGCGTTCAGGCATCGGCAAGGCCCTACAACCTACCACCTACAACTTCCCCCGCGGCCTTTGACCGGCTTGCCGCGCCTTGGTATCATCACTCCGACATCCGACGCCGCATCCAACGTGCGGCGTCTCTCGTATGGACCAGCAGAACCCCGCAAATCCACCGGAAAAGACCGAGGGGGGCGTGTCCAAGCAGTACGCCTTCGGCGCGATCGTGGCCCTTGCCGTGACCGCGAGCTTCGTGGCGGGCGTGTTCATCGGCGACCTCCGCCGCCCCGCGCGGCAGCCGCTCGCCGCCGGCACGGGCCAGGTGCTCAACAAGGACGCGAAACCCGACGAGGCCCTGCAGGACGTCGACTTCCAGCAGTTCTGGGACGTCTGGAAGACGGTCAAGGAACGCTACGTGGAGGAGCCGCCCACGGACTCCAAGATGTTCTACGGCGCGGTCGCGGGCATGGTCGGTTCGCTCGGCGACCCGTATTCGGTGTTCTTCGATCCCGAGACGGCGCAGAAGTTCACCAAAGAGCTCGAAGGTGAGTTCGAGGGCATCGGCGCCGAGATCGGCATCAAGGGAGGCGTCCTCACGGTCATCGCGCCGCTCCCCGGCACGCCCGCCGACAAGGCCGGCATCCAGGCGGGGGACAAGGTGCTTGCGATCGACGGCGTGGACACGTCCGGCATGATCGTCGACGACGCGGTCTCCCGCATCCGGGGCGACAAGGGCACGAAGGTGAAGCTGCTCGTCATGCGCGAAGGTTTCAAGGAGCCCAAGGAGTTCGAGATCGTCCGCGACAAGATCACGGTCGAGTCCGTGAAATGGAAGACGAAGTCCGTCGGCGGCAAGAAGATCGGCATCATCACCATCACGCATTTCAACGAGAAGACCGAGTCGAAGTTCAACGAGGCCGTCCGCGCGCTGTTGCTCGAGGACATCGACGGCGTCGTGCTTGACCTGCGCAACAACCCCGGCGGCTTCCTCGACACCGCGGTGGCCGTGTCCGGCGAATGGATCTCGCACGACGTGGTCGTGGTCGAGAAGTTCAGCGACGGCACCAAGAAGCCGTATTCCTCCGACGGCAGCGCCAGGCTGTCCGACGTGCCGACGGTCGTCCTCGTGAACGGCGGTTCCGCCTCGGCGTCAGAGATCGTCGCGGGCGCCCTCAAGGACCACGCCAAGGCGACCATCGTCGGCGAGAAGTCCTACGGCAAGGGTTCGGTGCAGGACTACACCGAGTTCCCCGACCGGTCGGCGCTGAAGCTGACCGTGGCGCTATGGCTCACGCCGAGCGGCAGGTCCATCAACAAGGAAGGCATAGAGCCGGACATGGTGATGAAGATGACCCCCGAGGATTTCGAGGCGGACAAGGATCCGCAGCTCGATCTGGCCCTCGACGTGCTGACGGGCAAGGCCAAGGTGCCGCCCAGGCCGGCCGCGGCGGCCCCGGCCCCGCCGGCTCCCTCGCCGGCCCCGGCGACGAACCAGCCCTGACCTTATGCAGCCGAAACGACCGTCGCGGGAACCGAAGAGGGGACCGGCAGACAAGGTGAAGGTCGAGATCTCCGCCGGAGGCATCGTCTTCAAGCGCACTCCGCGAGGGGTGCGCGTCGCGTTCATCATGGACCCGTTCAACAAGTGGGCCTTCGCCAAGGGCCACGTGGAGAAGGACGAGTCCATCGTCGACGCGGCGCTGCGCGAGACGCGCGAGGAAATGGGGCTGCGGAAGCTGCGCGTGGTCGCGCCGCTCGGCACCATCGATTTCTGGTTCCGCGACCGGTACCGCGCCGAGACCAAGGGCGTGCTCGTGCACAAGTACGTGCATTATTTCCTGATGCAGACGCCCGCCGGCGCCTACGGCAAGCCGCAGAAGACCGAGAAGATCCGCCGCATCATCTGGACGCCGCTGCAGAAGGCCATGGCGACCTCGAGCTACGACGACGTTCGTCCCATCCTGCGGAAGGCCGTCGATTGGTTCTCGCGCGAGCGGCGCGGCGCGCGGCGCCCGCCGGAGGCGCCCGGCGCGAAGTTCGTGCCGGGGACAGGGGGCGGGGAGTGACGTTTCCCGTTTTCGGTTCTCAGTTTTCGGTCCGCGGGCCTGAAAACGGAAAACCGTAAACTGAAAACCTTTATATGCCAAAGTTCATCTTCGTCGTGGGCGGCGTCATGTCGGGCGTCGGCAAGGGCGCCGCTTGCGCCTCGATCGGCAGGATCCTGCAGGGCCGCGGCTACCGCGTGACGGCCATCAAGATCGACCCGTACATCAACGTCGACGCCGGAACCATGAATCCGGTCGAGCACGGCGAGGTGTTCGTGACCTGCGACGGCGACGAGACCGACCAGGACATCGGCAACTACGAGCGGTTCCTCGACATCGACATCACGAGCGTGAACTACATGACCACCGGCCGCGTCTATCGGACGGTCATCGAGAAGGAGCGCAACCTCGAGTACGGCGGCAAGACGGTCGAAGTGGTGCCGCACGTGCCGGAGGAGGTCATCCGCCGCATCACCACGGCGCAGCGCAAGGCGAAGGCCGACTTCACGCTCATCGAGATCGGCGGCACGGTCGGCGAGTACCAGAACGTGCTGTTCCTCGAGGCGGCCCGCATGCTGCGGCTCGAGCATCCCAAGGACGTGCTCGTGGTGCTGGTGAGCTACCTCCCGATCCCTTCGAAGACCGGCGAAATGAAGACCAAGCCGACGCAGTACGCCGTGCGCACGCTGAACTCGGCCGGCATCCAGCCCGACATGATCCTCGCGCGCGCCGAGCGGCCGCTTGACGAGCCGCGCCGGCGCAAACTGTCCGTCTTCTGCAACGTCGGCGAGGATTACGTCATCTCGGCGCCGGACGTCGACAGCATCTATTCCATCCCGGTGAACTTCGAGCGCGAGGACCTCGGCGGCAAGATCCTCCGCAAGTTCGGTCTGCGGAGCCGGAAGCGCGACATGAAGGATTGGGAGCGCTTCGAACGCAGCATCAAGGGCGCGGGCAAGCCGGTGCGCATCGGCATCGTCGGCAAATATTTCGCGACGGGCAACTTCACCCTGGCCGACTCCTACCTCTCGGTCATCGAGGCGCTCAAGCACGCCTCCTGGAAGCTCGGATGGAAGCCGGAGCTCACCTGGCTGAACGCCGAGCAGTACGAGAAGGACCCGCGCAGCCTCAGGGAGCTTTCCAAGTACGACGGCATCCTCATCCCCGGCGGCTTCGGCAGCCGCGGCGTCGAGGGCAAGATCAAGGCCATCAAGTACTGCCGCGAGAAGAAGATCCCGTACTTCGGCCTGTGCTACGGCATGCAGCTCGCGACCATCGAGTTCGCGCGGCACGTCGCGGGGCTCCGCGGCGCGAACACGCACGAGGTCGACCCGTCGACCCCGCATCCGGTCATCCATATCATGCCCGAGCAGGCGGCGCTCGTGCGCGAGAAGAAGTACGGCGGTTCGATGCGCCTCGGGGAGTATCCCTGCATCCTGGCGCAGTCGACCGTGTCGCGCCGCGCCTACGCCGCGCCGGAGATCAAGGAACGGCACCGGCACCGGTACGAGGTCAACAACGCCTACCGTGAAAGGCTGCGCGAGGCCGGGCTGGTGTTCGCCGGCACGTCGCCGGACGGGCTGCTCGTCGAGATAATCGAGCTCAAGGACCACCCGTTCTTCGTGGGCGTGCAGTTCCATCCGGAGTTCCGCTCGCGACCGCTGCGGCCGCACCCTTTGTTCATGGCGTTCATCAAGGCGTGCAAGAAGAGGTGAGAGGACAAAGGGCAGAGGACAGAGGATAGAAGTGAAGAACTCGTAAAAACCGCCCTGCTTGAGCAGGGCGGTTTTGGGAGATCGGCTTCCTCTAAACGTTGACCTTTGTCCTCTGTACTCAAAAGCGCCCGTGAGGGCGCTTTTTCGTTTCAGGCCTTTCCTTCCGGGTTCACGTGGACGAAGTTGGCGTCCTCGAGCTTGCCGTGGAACTTGCGTACCTTCTTCCTGATGAAGTGGACGACGCCCTTCGCGGTCGCGAACAGGGTGTCATCGCCGCCGCGGCGGACGTTCTTGCCGGCGCGGAACTTCGTGCCTCGCTGCCGGATGATGATGGCGCCGGCTTTGGCCGTCTGACCCTCGAAGAGCTTCACGCCGAGGCGTTTGGCAAGGGAATCGCGGCCGAGTTGTGTAGACCCACCGGCTTTCTTATGTGCCATAAGGGGGAAGAGTTAACGTCTCGTAGGCGCAGTATAGGCGACCCCGGAGCGGCTGTCAAGGCTGGAAGAGAGGCTTCATGCAGCGAAAAAAACGCCCTTGACCCCTGCCCTTCGCCGCTGTTACGCTCGACCCGTCCTATGGCAGAACAAGCTTATCTTGACCACGCGGCCTCGGCGCCGCTCGAACCGGGCGCCGCTGAAGCGATGGCGGATGTCGCCGCGCTCGCCGGCAATCCGAGCTCGGTCCATGCCTTCGGCCGCCGGCTTCGCGAGGAGATCGATCGCGCCCGCGCTTCCGTGGCCGCGCTCTTCGGCGTGGCGCCCGCGTCCGTGACCTTCACCTCCGGCGCGACCGAGGCGAACGCGCTCGCGCTGCTCGGCGCCTGGCGGGCCGCGGCGAAGGCGCATCCGGGCCGCCGTCTCCGCGTCGTCGCGAGCCCGATCGAGCACGCCTCGGTCCGGGGCACGCTCGCCCTGCTCGAGGAGGAAGGCGCGGAGGTCGTCCTGTTGCCCGTCGACGCGGACGGCGCCGTTTCGGCGGACGACGCCGCGGCGGCGATCACGCCGGACACCGCGCTCGTGTCCGTGATGTGGGCCAACAACGTCATCGGCAGCCTGCAGCCCGTCGAGGCGATCGGCCGCGCGGTCGCCGCCGAACGCGCGCGCCGCGCGAAGAACGGCCTCCCGATCCTCCTCCACTCCGACGCCGTGCAGGCGGTCCGCGCTCTCCCGGTCGACCCCGCTGCCGCGGGCGTCGATCTGCTCGCGGTCTCGGCGCACAAGATCGGCGGCCCGAAGGGCGCCGGCGCGCTCATCCGCCCGGGGAGGGCCGCGCTCGAGCCCCTCATGAGGGGCGGGGGGCAGGAGGAAGGGCTGCGTTCCGGTACCGAGAACGCCGCGGCCATCGCCGGGTTCGGCCGCGCTGCGGAGATGCTCGCCTCGGGACGCCGCGAAGGCGCCGAGAGGATGGTTGCGCTTCGCGACGCGTTCCTCGCCGCGCTTCGCCGCGGCGCGCCGGACGCGGAGGTCGTCGGCGACGCCGCGAAGCGCGTTCCCCACATCGTCTTCATCAGGCTCCCGGGGATGCGCGGCGACCTGCTGGCCATGGCGCTCGACGCCGCGGGGTTCGCCGTCTCGGCGGGCTCGGCCTGCGACGGCGGCGCGCGGCGGCCCTCGCACGTGCTTTCGGCCGTGCTCGACGGCTCTCGTGCCGCGCACGGCGGCATCCGCGTCTCCTTCGGACCCTCGACGCCGGGAACGGACCTTGCTCGCCTGGCCGGGGCCATCAGCGCGGCGCGCGGCAGACAGTAGAGAAGGAAAAACAAAGGAAGGGCGAAGGCCCTTCCTTTTTACGTTCCCTATTGCGCGGGGGTCGGTGTCGGCGTCGGCGCGGGAGCAGGAGCCGGCGGCGGGGTCGGAGCGGGCGCGGGCGTAGGCTCCGGCGCGGGAGGCGGCGGGGTCGGAGGGGGAGTCGATGTGCCGATGAAAGGATTGCCGAGGTTCGGCGCGAGCCTTTGGGCGGCGGCCTGTTTGTCCGCGATGGCCTTCTGGTCCTTGTCGAGCAGCGTGGTGTTGACGCCCTGGACCTTCGCGGTCTGCGTGGTGCCGCTCTTCGCGACGGCGACGCGTCCGAGCGAGCGGGCGATGAACCAGGCGGTGCTCACGAGGATGGCGAGCGCCAGCGTGACGACGCCCGCGGTCGCGAGCCTGGTCATCTTCTTCACGTCCATCTGTTTGAGGGAGGTCTTCATAGGATCGTCATTCCGCGGGGACTGCCATCGCGTCCGCCTTGCCGTGCACGAAGTCGGGCGCGTTCAGGCCCTGCCAGTACGCGGTCGCCGTGACGTTCGCGGTCACGTCGCCGTCGCGAACGACGGACCCCGAACGGGGCGGCGCGATCTGGATGCCGTTCACGACGAGCAGGTACGGCGTGCGCTCGACGGCGTTGAGATAGGCGAGCACGTTCGGATACGGGCCCTGCACCTCGATCTTCACCGGGATCTCCTTTTCCCAGGACGAGAGGTCCTTCTGGTTCACGGTCTCGAGCGAGAGCTGCTGCTGCACGCCCGCGGACCCGGCGGCGGTTTCGAGCGCGCGCACGAAGTCGAGCTCCTTTCCTTCCTGGAGGGCGATGCTTGAGAACGTCCCGAGCTTCTTCTTGGTCTCCGCCAGGCTGGCGATGGAATTGCGGACGTAGCGGCGGAGCGCGTAGCGCTCGTCGATCTTGGCCTGCTCTTCGGCGATCTTGCCGATGTAGCTCTGGATGGACAGCACGGACGGGATGCCGACCGCCGCCGTGAGGGCGAGCGTCAGGACGCCGAGGACCGCGCTGATGATGACGAGCCGTTTCTTGACCAGCATATCATTTGGCGGGAGAGGGGGACGGGGCCGGTGCCGGCGGGGGAGCCGGCGGCGGAGCGTTCGGGTTCACGTACAGCATGTCGAAATCGAACTTCACGTCCGTCTGCTGCAGGATGTTCGACAGCGGCGCCTTGACGTCCTTGAAGAGCGGCGAGGCCTCGAGCTTCGTCTGCAGCGCGATGACGTCGTCGCGGTCCTGGGCCACGCCCGACATGGTGATCCTGCCGGCCTGGTCGACGCGCAGCGAGGTCAGCTTCATCCCCTTCGGGATGAAGCCCGTGATCGTCTCAAGGACCTTCGACCAGGGAACGAACCGGTTCTCGAGGCCGTCGATGCGCTTCAGGTAGTCGTTGATCTTCTTGATGTCGGCGGTGATGGCCTTGGATTCGTCCGGCTCCCCGCTGGACCGGCCGGCCAGGTCCTCGTACGTGCCCTTGAACATCATGCGCACGGCGAGCAGCGTGCCGGACGCGAAAGCGACGACGAGGAAGATGAGGAACAGCATCGTCTGCACGTAGGCGACGATGAAGCCGGTGCGGAGCACGGCCTTCTTGTCCGGGGAAAGGAGGTTCAGCTGGGTCTTCATATCAGAACAGCGCGTTCCTGTACTTGGCGTTCTCGTCCGCCGCGCGCATGGCGAGGCCGATCGCGGTCGCGTAACCGAGCGCGTCCTCCCTGCGGGGGAACTCGCGCGGCAGATGCTGGTCGAGGTTGGCGACGGCGTCGCCGCGGCGGGCCTTGATGGTCAGCTTGCGCGACAGCACCGTGTCGATCTCCCTGAACTGCGCGCCGCCGCCGCAGAGGTACAGCCGTTCGATCTTCTTCCCCTGCGGGAAGCCGATCTTGTAGAACCGCAGCGCGTTGCGGATCTTCTCGGTCATGTCGTCGATGAGCGGCAGCAGGATCTTCCACATCTTGTCCTCGCAGCGCGTCGCGTCGAGGCCGCATTCGCGCTTGAGCAGCTCGGCGTCGTCGAAGCTGACGCTCAGGCTCTCGCTCACGAGCTTGGTGATGGCGATGCCGGAGATGGGGATGCTGATGGACATCTGCAGCGCGCCGGCGTCGTAAATGACGAGGCTCGAGCGCGTCGCGCCGATGTCGAGGATGCCGAGCGCCTCGTCGATCTCCTCGTCCTCCGGGACGATGGCGCGGCTGATGGCCATGGCCTCGATCTCGAGCGCCACGGGAGCGAGCCCAGCCCGCTCGAGCATGGTGGTGTAGTCGTCCACGAGGTTCTTCGGCGCCGCGCCCATGAGCACTTTCATGGGCGGCTTCTGCGCCGCCGAAGGCACGGGGACCGCCGGGGTCTCCGGTTCCGGCGCGGCCGCTTCCTCCCGGGGGACCGCCTCGCGCTCCTCGAGCACCTGCCAGTCGTAATAGATGTCCTCGGGCGGGAGCGGGATGTTCTGTTCGATCTCCCGGATGACCGCCCGGCGCAGGTCCGCCTCGGACGAGCCCGCAGGGATCTCGATGATCTTGATGAACGTCTTGGCCTCCGGCAGGCAGGCGACGCAGGCGCGTCCGCGCAGCGAGCCCTTGGCCGTGCGCACGAGCCGCGCGATGTGCTCGACCGCCTTGTCCATGTCCTTGATGTCGCCGCGCTCCATCACGCCCTCGGGGACGTCGACGGAGTTCCAGGCGATGAGCTTGTACGGCCTCTTGCCGCGGCCGCGCCGAACCTGCACGAGCTTGAACGTGCGGTCGCCGATGTCCAGGCCGAAGGTGTTGGAGAGCGGATTAAGCAAGGCCATAGGTCGCCTCAGTATAGCATTCCGTCACTTGATCTGCCGCCAGCTTCCCTTGTTGACGCGGAAGACGCCGGAAGGACTGGCCGAGAAGTGCATGTCCGCGAGCTCGCTCGAGTCGTAGGTGACGGTGGAGTTCTGGTCGAGGAACAGGCGCTTGGCGGCCAGCGATTTCGCGCCGGCGTTGTTCTGGAGGCGCAGGGTCCCGTACGGCGCGAGGAAGACGACGCCTTGCGCGGTCTGGGCCACCGAGATGGCGGGATCCGTGTCGACGAGCGAGTTGCTCATGCCGACCATCAGGATGTGGCACTTGGGATTGCCCGAGCCGTTGATGGTCGTGCCGTTCACGACCGTGATCTTGCCCTTGGTCACGCGGTCGTTCGGGTCGTCCGCGAGGAGCACCGTGCCGTAGAGGTCGAAGGAGGAGTCGAGCGTCATCGACGAGCCGTTCTGCGTGTTGATGTTGCCGACCACCCAGACCGGACCCTTGATGGTCACGTCGATGTTCTGGCCAAGGACGAGGTTCCCGATGATCTTCACCGGGCCGAGTGTGCTGTTGTCCGCGGGATAGTAGTCGCCGTTGATGACGCCGCCGTCCTCCGCGGCGTTGTGCCAGAAGTCCAGGTTGATGTCCGGGATGGAGACGGCAGTGGGCGTCGTGCTGTTCGGATACTTCACGCCGGAGACCGTGGTGCCCGAGATGCCCGCCGGGTCGGTCAGGTAGTGCGCGTCCTTCACCACCGTGGCGTTCAGGATGCTGTCGGCGTAGGCGTTGTTGAGCACCTTGCACTTGGTCTGAGTGCCGCCCGCCTTGGCGACGTAGGCGTCGCCGTCGATGATCGCGTTGGTCGCCGAGGTGCAGTCGATGTTGCCGTCCGCGTAGATCGTCCCGTGGATGGTCGAGTTGTTCTCCATGTGGGCGCCGCTGTCGCCCGCCTGCAGCGCATAGCCGAAGTTGATGCTGTCGTCCTGGGGAGGCTCGGTCGTGAGGTCGGCCTTGATGACCGCGGTGTCGCCCGTGGCTGACGTGCCGGTGGAGGTCACTTCGCGGACGGAGCCCGCGGGGACGACCACCGTGGTGAAGGTCCCGCCGCCGAAGGAGACGTTGGTCTCGCCGGCGTAATTGAGGCTGTATTGGCCGCCGCAGTTCGTGCCGCTCGAGGCGTTGATGCAGAACTGCGCTTTCTGCACGCCCGCGTCGGCGATCTGGGTCGCGGTCAGCGATTGCCGAAGCGTCTGCGCGGCCTTCCTGCCCGAGGCCGAATAATCGATGAGCACCAGCGCGAAGGCCAGCACCAGCGCGATGAGCAGCGCGGCGGAGATGAGGGCGAACCCTTTCTTGTAAGCGAAGGTGGTCATAGGTCAGAAGGTGGTGTTCCTGAAGAAGAGCGCGGTCCAGGCTTTCGAGGTCAGCGTCGAGCCGCGCGAAGTCGCGACGTCCACGAGATAGGTCTCGACGCGAGTCGCCTTGGTGATGTCGCTCGCGTTGTAGCGGAAGGTCAGCAGGGAGACGTCCGGGGAGAGCAGCCTGCGGAGCGAGATGCGGACGCTGCCGCTCGCGGCCTGCACGTCGGCGTACAGTTTCGTCGGGTCGGAGCCGTCGCGCGCGAACGCCACGTAGTCGTAGGTGTTGGCCAGGACGGCGCCCGAGGATGACACCGACGGCATCTTGAGCACGAGCACGCTTGAAGACGAGGTATAGGACGTGCCGTTGACGGTCTGCGTGCCCAAGACGGCGATCGCGCCGCGCGCGAGCTGGGAGATCGTCCTGACGGCGAGCGACGTGCCGGTGTCCACGTCGGTGCGCGCGATCTGCCGCTGCACGATGTCGTAATCGGCGATGAAGATCTGCGTCACGATGATGAGCATGACCGTCATGACGGCCAGCGACACCATCATCTCGATGAGGGTGAAGCCGGCGTTCCGGGGGCCGCGGCGATGGTGGGGGAGGGTGCGCATGGCTTCACTTGGTGATGAGCGTCGAGCCGCTCTGGGTGCGCGTGATGCCGACGTCGTCCCACGAGACCGTCGCCGTCACCTGTTTCATGGTCGCTTCGCCGAGGTAGCTGCCGACGGTCAGCGTCGCGGTGCCGGACGGGAGATCGAAAGGGGAAAGGCGCTCCCAGGCGCTCGGCAGTGCGCCGACCGCGTCGGCGTCGAAGTTCCAGGTGGTGGTCGAGGCCTCCGTCACGGCGACGTCGTCGAACGAGGCCAGCGCGCCGTTCAGCGTGATGAGGCCCGCGTCGCCGGCGGAGAAGGATCCGTCCGTCACCGTCGTCAGCGTGACGCCGTTCTTCTTCAGCGTGATGGATTGGTTGGTGGCGACGACCTCGAGCGTGTACCAGGTGTCGGCGTTTTGGGAGACGTTCTGCGACCAGACCGTCGACTTCACGCCCTGCACGACCTTGTCGAGCGCGATGCCTCCCGAGGAAAAGCGGAAACGGTAATGGTTCTCCGCGTCGCGGTAGCGGAAGACGATGCCCGCGCCCCAGCCCGACGGAGGGCTCGTCAGCACTTTCACTTTGGCGTCCATCGTGAAGTTGTCGCGGTAATTGCCGGGGAGGAGCGCCAGGCCGGTCTCTTCGATGACGGCGGACTGCGCGGTGCGCAGCGCGAGGACGTGCGAGGCGCTCGGCGCGGTCGCGTCCGTCTCCACCTTCCAGGGCCCGCGGGCCATGGCGACGCCGAGCCATCGGCCGTTCGTGCGGTCGACGAGCTCGATGTAGGGGAGCGACTTCAGGGAATCGAGCTCCTCCTGCACGAGGTCTGAGGCCTGCGCGCGGTATTGCGACGAACGGAGCGCGTTCATGGCGAGCAGCGCGCCGCTGAACACCGCGAGCATCAGCGTCGTGAGGGCGATCGTCACGAGCGCCTCGACCAGCGTGAAGCCGGACGAAGCTGCGAGCTGCGAGCTGCGAGCTGCGAGGCGTCGCCTCGCGCGCGTGTTGTACCGTGAAGCTCGAAGCTCGAAGCGCATAGCTCGCAGCTAGTTAGACTCGGCGATCGACTGCGTGAGCGCGTAGATCGGCGTGATGACGGCGAGCGCGATGCCGCCGACCATGCCGCCGAGCGCGAGGATGAGGATCGGCTCGATGACGGAGGAGAGGTTGTCCAGGATCTGGTCGACCTGCTGCTCGTAGAAGTCCGCGATGTCGGCGAGCAGCTCGTCGACCGTGCCGGAGCGTTCGCCGACGAGCACCATCTGCACGACGAGCGGCGGGAAGAGCTTGGGATAGGCGCCGAGGCTGCGCGCGATGGTCTCGCCTTTCTTGATCCGTTCCGCCGCCTCCCTGACCGCCGCGCTGTAGTGGACGTTGGCGAGCACCTGCGAAGTGACGTTGAAGGACTGCACCACCGGGATGTCCGTCTTGAGCAGCCCCGAGACCGTGCGCGAGAACCGCGCGAGGTTCACCTTCTTGGCGATGGGGCCGATGATGGGGGAGAAGATGATACCCCGGTCGATGATGGACTTGCCGGCCTTCGTCCGGGCGAAGGCGATGAAGCCGACCACGAAGGCGACGAAGCCGACGGCGACGAGCAGGCCGTGCGCCTGCGTGAAATCTGAGATGGCCATGAGGATGCGCGTGGCGAGCGGCAGCTTTACGTTGCCGAACTCCTTGAACACCCCGAGCAGCTTCGGCAGCACGAAGGTGAGCAGACCGGTGGTGATGCCGAGCATGGCCACGAGGATGACGACCGGGTAGGTCATCGCGCCCTTCACCTTGGAGCGCAGCTCGTAGTCCTTCTTCATCTGCGTGGTGAGCTCCTGCAGGACGTCCTCGAGCGTGCCCGACACTTCGCCGATCTGGATCATGCTCGTGAAGATCGGCGGGTAGATCTTCGGGAACTTGGACAGGCCGGCGGACAGCGAGCGGCCCTGCTCGACGTCCTGGCGCACGATGGTGATGACGCGCCTGAACGTCTTGGATTCGGCCTGGAGCGCGAGGGTGTTGAGCGCCTCGGAGATCGACAGGCCCGCGTGGACCATGACCTTGAGGTTCTCGGTGAAGAACACCTTCTGGGTCAGCGGGACCGAGGAGTTGTAGAGCAGCCACTCGTTGAGACGCTGGGAAAGGGTGGGCATAGGGCTAGTCCTTGGTGACGCGGAGGATCTCTTCGATGGTCGTGACGGCCTTCACCGCCTTGATGAAGCCGTCCTCGATCATGGTGATCATGCCTTCGGCGATCGCGGCGTCCTTCAGCTCGTTGGCGTTGGCCTTCTTGTTGATGAGCTTCGACAGCTCGGGGCTGATCTCCATGATCTCATAGATGCCGACGCGGCCCTTGTAGCCCTCGTTGTTGCACTGCGAGCAGCCGGACCCGCGCCAGAAGGTGGTGTCCTCGATCTTCTGGTTGGGCGCGACGATCTCCTGCCTGCGCAGCACCTCCCAGATGTTGTCGATGGCGATCTGCGAGCGCAGCTGCTCGAGGGTGTGCGACGGCATCTTGAACGAGCGGATGCAGTTCTGGCAGATCTTGCGGACGAGGCGCTGCGCCACGATCATGTTCGCCGTGAAGGCGATGAGGAACGGCGGCACGCCCATGTCGAGGAGGCGGGGGATGGAGGTCGCGGCGTCGTTGGTGTGCAGCGTTCCCATGACGAGGTGGCCGGTCATGGCGGCCTGGACCGCGATGGACGCGGTCTCCTCGTCGCGGATTTCGCCGACCAGGATGATGTTCGGGTCCTGGCGCAGGAGGGCGCGCAGGCCGCCCGCGAAGGTGAAGCCGATCTTCGGGTTCACCTGGCTTTGGTTGACGCCCGCCAGGCGGTACTCGACCGGGTCCTCGATGGTCGAGATGTTCACCTTCGGCGTGTTGAGCATGTTCAGCACCGAATACAGCGTCGTCGATTTGCCCGAACCGGTCGGGCCGGTGACGAAGATGATGCCGTGCGGTTTGCGGATGTTGCGGAGCACGATGTCGCGCGCTTTCGGCTGGAAGCCGAGCTGGTCGAGCGTCAGCGGTTTGGCGGTCTCCGAAAGGAGGCGCATGACGATCTTCTCGCCGTCGTAGACGGGGAGTATCGAGACGCGCATCGAGAACTTGTAGTTGGGGTTGTCGATCTTGAAGCGCCCGTCCTGCGGCAGGCGGTGCTCGTCGAGCTTCATGTTCGAGAGGATCTTGATGCGCGCGACGATGCCGGGCGCCACGATCTTCTGGAAGGTCATGACCGGGCGCAGCACGCCGTCCACGCGGAAGCGCACGATGACCTCGGTCTCCGTCGGCTCGATGTGGATGTCGGAAGCGCCCTCGAGGATGGCGTGCTCGAGGATGGAGTCGACCACGCGGACGATCGGGATGTCCTCGGCGAGCTTTGAGAGCTTCTCTTCTTCCTCGGGCGTGGCCTCCTCGCCCGCCTTCTTGGGGATGAGCGTCATCGCGCCGAGCTCGGCGGAGAGGCTCTGCCGGTACTGCTTGGAGGCCTGCTCGAAGGAGCTGGGGCTCGTGTAATAGACCTTCAGGCGCAGGTTGGTCTTGCGTTTGATGAACTCGAAGGTCTGGAGGTCGGTCGGCTCGAGCGTCGCGACGCGGAGCTCCTCGTCCGTGCGTTCGAACGCGAGCACCTTGTGCTGCAGGGCGATCGGCTCGGGGATGAGGAAAAGGATGTCCTGGCGGATGGGGATCTCGCGCAGGTTCACGAAGGGGAGCTTGTAGAACTGCGCGGCGATGCGGTAGAGCATCTCCTCCGGCATCTTCTTCTCCTTGAGGAGATAGGCCTCGAGCGTCATGTTCGGGTCCTTCTCCTTGGCCTCCTTGAGCAGCTGGTTGATGCCCTTCATGTCGAAGGTGCCCGTCTCCCGCAGGATTTTCTTGAGAAGATCGTTGCTGAGCATACGTACGCCCCGCTGCTTGAGGGTTAAGCTCCGTCGTTGCGGCGAGGGGGTCGGGAAATGCGCTGTACACAGCCCCGGAACCGCCGCGTTTCACGTCCTTCATTTTACCATAAAATCGGCCCGGCGGCCATCCGGCCCTCGGAAGCCGCGTCCGCCTTAATTCGGCGCGCTTGTGAGGGCCCCCGTCGGGTGCTACCATCGAAGCCCGAATCCCGTATACTGAGGACATGGACCCCCTCTACAAGAATCCGCGCGCGCTCGCCTCCGCGGTCAATGCGAGCCTGGACAAGGCCACGCGCATCACCGCCGCGGCCGCGTTCTCGGTCCTCATGGTCCACTGGGCCTTCATCGTGGCCTTCGTGATGCCACGGCTCGGAGAGCTGCAGTTCCTGCGCCTCCACTATTCGGCCGCGCAGGGCATCGACTGGGTCGACGATTGGCGCGCCATCTTCCTCTTCCCGGCGGTCGGCCTCGCGGCCTTCGCTTGCAACGTCGCCTTCGCGGTCCTCCTGGCCCGGCGCGACCGGGCGCTCGGCCGGCTGCTCATGGGCGCGACCGTCGTCGTCGAGCTGCTCGTCGCCGTCGGCGGCGTGATCGCGGTGCTGTTGAACGGATAAGGGAAAAAGGGGGAAAGGGGAAAAGGAAGAAAGCCCGGCATTCTCTTCTTTCCTCTCGCCCTCTCTCCCTTTCCCCCTCTTCCCCTCTCAACCCTCGGCTCATGGAACTCCTCGCCATCATCAAGATCTTCTTCCTGACGACCCTCGCGTTCGTCGCGGCCATCCTCTGGACGCCGTTGCTCACGCATTTCCTTTTCAAGTACAAGCTCGGCAAGCAGATCCGCGACGCCAAGTCGGCGCCGATCTTCTCGGCGCTGCACCAGGGAAAGGCCGGCACGCCCACCATGGGCGGCATCCTCGTCTGGGGCACGGTGCTCGTGCTCATGCTGTTCTTCCATTACGGCAACGTCTTCGTCGGCGGGTCCTTCTTCGGCACGCTCGACTTCCTCTCGCGCCAGCAGACCCTCCTGCCGCTCGGCGCGCTCGTCGCCTCGGCGATCGTGGGCCTGGTCGACGATTACTGGAACGTGCGGCGCATGGGGCCGAAAGGCGGGGGACTGCGGATGCGCCACCGGCTGCTGCTCTACGCCGCCATCGCGACCGTCGGCGCGCTGTGGTTCTATTACAAGCTCGGCTGGGACCTCTTCCGCGTGCCGTTCCTCGGGAGCTTCAACATCGGCTGGTGGTACGTCCCCGTCTTCATCATCGTCATCGTGGCCACGTCGTTCTCGGTGAACGAGACCGACGGGCTCGACGGCCTCGCCGGCGGCGTGCTGCTCTCGTCGTTCGCGACCTACGCGGCCATCGCCTTCTTGCAGGGCAAGCAGGACCTCGCCGCCTTCTGCGGCGTCATCTGCGGGGCGCTGCTCGCCTTCCTGTGGTTCAACATCAACCCCGCGCGGTTCTTCATGGGCGACACCGGCGCGATGTCGCTCGGGGTGACGCTCGGCATCGTGGCGATGCTCACGAACACCGCGCTCCTTCTGCCCGTCATCGGCCTCGTCTTCGTCATCGAGTCGCTGTCCGTCATCGTGCAGGTGGGATCGAAGAAGCTGCGGGGCAAGAAGATCTTCCTGTCCGCGCCGGTGCACCATCATTTCGAGGCCATCGGCTGGTCCGAGCCGAAGATCGTCATGCGTTTCTGGATCATCTCCGGCGTGGGCGCGGTGCTCGGGCTCATCTTGGCGATGATCGACATCGGCTACTTTTCGTAAGTACTCAGTACACGGTAAACAGTAACCAGAGATCGGACGCTCGCGAACGTCTCTGTGTACTGAGTACTGTTTACTGGGTACTCTAAACCCGAACCCCCTCCGCACATGGGCAGCTCCGACAACATCCAGGACATCCTCGGCAGCAGGTCCGCGAAGGACGTGCCGCTCATCCCGCTCAAGGACACGGTCGTGTTCCCGCGCATCGCCGTGCCGATCGTCGTGCGCCGCGACAAGTCCGTGAAGGCGCTCGAGGAGGCGATGCGCAACAACCGCGTCATCGTCTTCGTCGCGCAGAAGGACCAGGACGCGAACGATCCGGGGCCCGAGGGGCTGTACCGCGTCGGCGTCGTCGCCAAGATCCGCGAGATGATGAAGCAGAAGGACAAGACGGTCCGGCTCGTCGTCGAAGGCGTCGCCCGCGCGAAACTGAGGAACGTCTTCCTCGCCGACGGGTATTACCACGCCGCGGTCGAGCCGATGCCCGAACCGTCGGTGAAGAAGACCGAGCGGATCGAGGCCGAGATGTACAGCGCGCTCAACCAGTTCCGCCGGGTGGTCAACATGGGCGCGAACGTCCCTTTCGACGTGCTGCTCGTCATCATGAACGTGACGGACCCGTGGATGTTCGGCGACCTCGTGGCCGCCAATCTCGAACTGAAGGTCGATGAGAAGCAGGAGGTGCTCGAGGCGCCGGACATCGACGCCAAGCTCGGCGCCGTCGGCCGCGCCCTCGGACGCCAGATCAAGCTCCTGCAGATGGCTTCGAAGATCCAGCAGGAGACGGGCAAGGAGCTCGACAAGATGCAGCGCGAGGTGTTCCTGCGCGAGCAGATGAAATCGATCGAGAAGGAGCTCGAGACGCTCGGCGGCAAGACCGAGTCCGACGACCTCAAGGAGAAGCTCGACAAGGCCGGCCTGCCGGCCGCTGCCAAGGAGAAGGCCATGAAGGAGTACGACCGGCTCAAGGGCATGCCGTCGTTCAGCCCCGAGATCTCCTACCTGCGCACCTACCTCGAGTGGATCGCGGACCTGCCGTGGGACAAGAAGGACGCCTCGGAGATCGACATCGCGCAGGCGAAGAAGATCCTCGATCAGGACCACTTCGGCCTGGCCAAGGCCAAGGAGCGCATCCTCGAGTACCTCGCCGTCGGCAAGCTCGTCGGCCGCATCCGCGGGCCGATCCTCTGCTTCGTCGGGCCGCCGGGCACGGGCAAGACGTCCATCGGCAAGTCGATCGCCCGCGCGCTCGGCAGAAAGTTCGTGCGCGTGAGCCTCGGCGGCATCCGCGACGAGGCCGAGATCCGCGGCCATCGCCGGACCTACGTGGGCGCGCTCCCGGGCCGCATCATCCAGGGCGTCGCCACCGCCAAGACCCGCAACCCCGTGTTCATGCTCGATGAGATCGACAAGGTCGGCGCGGACTTCCGCGGCGACCCGTCGGCCGCGCTCCTCGAGGCGCTCGACCCCGAGCAGAACAACGCCTTCTCCGACCACTACCTCGAGCTGCCGTTCGACCTGTCCGACGTGATGTTCATCACGACGGCGAACATGCTCGACACCATCCCGCCGGCGCTGCGCGACCGTATGGAAGTGATCGAGTTCGCCGGCTACACCGACGAGGAGAAGGTGCAGATCGCGGTGCAGCATCTCATCCCCAAGGCATTGAAGGACAACGGCCTCGCGTCAGCGCAGTGCGGCTTCTCCGAAGCGGCCATCAAGCGCGTCATCCGCGCGTACACGCGCGAAGCGGGCGTGCGCAACCTCGAACGCGAGCTGTCGGCGGTCTGCCGCAAGACCGCGCGCCTCGTCGCCGAGAAGAAGAAGGGCAAGAAGACGGTCGTGCCGGCCGATCTCGACGCCTTCCTCGGCCCCGCGAGGTTCACCGACGGCATGAAGGAAGAGAAGGACGAGGTCGGCGTGGTCACGGGCCTCGCCTGGACCGAGGCCGGCGGCGAGATCCTCCAGATCGAGGCGACCCGCATGAAGGGCCGCGGCAACCTGATGCTCACGGGACACCTCGGCGAGGTGATGCAGGAGTCGGCCAAGGCCGCGTACTCCTACGCGCGCGGCGCGGCGGAGGCGCTCGGCGTGAAGGGAGACTTCTACAAGGACGAGGACATCCACGTCCACGTACCGTCCGGCGCCATCCCCAAGGACGGCCCGTCCGCGGGCGTCTCCATGGCCACCGCGCTCGTCTCGACGCTCACCGGCCGCAAGGTGCGCCGCGACATCGCCATGACCGGCGAGATCACGCTGCGCGGGCGCGTGCTGGAGATCGGCGGCGTGAAGGAAAAGGTGCTCGCCGCCTACCGCGCCGGCATCCCGACGATCATACTTCCCAAGGACAACGCCAAGGACCTCGTCGACGTGCCGCCCGAGATCCGGAAGAAGCTCAAGTTCGTGTTCGCGAAGGACATCACCGACGTGCTCGCCCTCGCGCTCCGCCCGTCGCCCCGCGCCGCCGCGCCTTCCCCGCGCGCCAAGCGGCGCTGACCCTACGCGTATGTTCCGCAAGCGGCCCGACCATGTCTTCCTTGCGCTCCTGGGCGCGCTCGTCGCGTTCGGACTCGTGATGCTCACCTCTGCCTCGGGGCCGCTCGCGTTCCAGCGCTTCAGCGATCCGTACTGGTTCGTGAAGCATCAGCTGCTCTACGGCCTCCTGCCCGGCGCGGCGCTCTTCCTCGCGCTCGCGAACGTCGACTACCGCGCCTGGCGCCGTTTCGCGCCGCACCTGCTGGCCGCCTCGATCCTGCTGCTCCTCGTCGTTTTCCTGCCCGGCGTCGGCGCCGAGTGGGGGACCTCGAAGAGCTGGGTGCACATCGGCGGCTTTTCGCTCCAGCCGGTCGAACTCGTGAAGCTGCTCTTCCTGCTGTACCTCGCCGCGCTGCTCGAACGGCGCGGCCAGGCGGGCGAGGGCGGCGTCGGCACCGGCCTCGCGCCGTTCCTGATCGCGCTCGCGACCATCGCGGTGCTCCTCATGCTCCAGCCCGACCTCGGCAGCCTTCTCGTCATCGCGGCCGTGGCTTTCATCGTCTATTTCGTGGCCGGCGCGCCGTGGCTCCATATCCTCGGCATCCTCGTGGCCGGCGCCGGGGCCCTCGCGCTCCTCATCAAGAGCGCGCCGTACCGCGCCGCGCGCCTCATGACCTTCCTGCATCCCGAGCTCGACCCGCAGGGCGTCGGCTACCACATCAACCAGGCGTTCCTGGCGATCGGCTCAGGCGGGTGGTTCGGCCTCGGGCTCGGCCATTCGCGGCAGAAATATCTTTTCCTCCCCGAGGTCGCGGGCGACTCCATCTTCGCGGTCATCTCCGAGGAGCTCGGCTTCATCTTCATGCTCGCCGTGCTCGCGCTGCTCATCGCCTTCGTGCTGCGCATCATCCGCATCGCGCGCCAGGCGCCGGACCCGTTCGGCCGCTACGCCGCCATCGGCATCGCCGGCTGGGTGTTCTGCCAGTCGCTGTTCAACATCGGGTCCATGATCGGCATCATGCCGATGACCGGCCTGCCGCTGCCTTTCGTGAGCTACGGCGGCACCTCCATGGCGGTGCTGCTCGGCGCGATGGGCGTGCTCGCGAACATTTCCGCGCAGGGCGCTCCCGAGAGCGTCCGTCGCCGGCGCGACTAGCGGCCCGTGTACCGTTTCCCGCGCCCCGGCTATGATGCCGCTGCGCGAGAACGTTTCGTCTTTCGCGCGCAAAAGGTCGTGCATATGGAAGGCCCGAACATCGTCTTCGCCGGGGGAGGGACCCTCGGCCCGGTCACGCCGCTGCTCGCCGTCATCCGCGAGGCGCGCGCCGCCGAACCCGCCGCGACGTTCGCCTGGATCGGCACCGAAGGCGGACCCGAGGAACGCCTCGTGGCCGAAGCCGGCGTCCCGTTCCACGCGATCAGCGCCGGCAAGCTGCGCCGCTATTTCTCGTGGCGCAACCTCACCGACCCGTTCCGCGTGGTCGGAGGCTTCTTCGCGTCGCGCGCGCTCCTCAGGAAGCTGCGCGCCGACGCGGTCGTGAGCGCCGGCGGCTTCGTGGCCGTGCCCGTCGCCTGGGCCGCGCGCTCGCTCGGCATCCCGGTGCACGTGCATCAGCAGGACGTACGCCCCGGGCTCGCCAACAGGCTGTCGCTTCCCGCCTCGTCGACGATGTCCGTGGCGCTGGAGTCGTCGCTCGCCGATTTCGCGCGGCGCCGTCCCGTCTGGACCGGCAACCCCGTGCGTCCGGAGCTGTCCGGCGGATCGCCCGCCGAAGCGGCGCGCATCTTCGGGCTCGAACAGGGCCTGCCGACCGTGCTCATCATGGGCGGCGGCACCGGAGCGGCCGGCCTCAACAAGCTGGTCTGGGGCTCGCTGCCCTCGCTCCTCGCGCGCACGCAGATCATCCATGTCGCCGGCCCGGGGAAGACCGATCCTTCGGTCGCCGCGATGCGCTACCGTCAGTACGAGCTGCTGACCGCCGAACTGCCGCATGCCTACGCCGCCGCCGACCTCGTGGTCACGCGCGCGGGCATGGGCGCGCTCACGGAGCTCGCCGCCCTCGGCAAGCCGGCGATCATCGTGCCCATGCCGGGCTCGCACCAGGAGGACAACGCCCGTGCCTTCGAGGCCGGCGCCGGCGCGACGGTGCTCGATGAGCGCCGCGTCGCGACCGAAGCGTTCGCCGCCGCCGTGATCGGTCTGGCGGGGGACGAAAGCAGGCTCGAAGCGGCCGCCGAAGGCATGCGCCGTATGCACAAACCGGGCGCCGCCGCGGCCATCGCCGCCATGGTGCTCGAGGCGGCCCGCCGCCACCGCGCGCCGGGCGGCCAGGATTGACAAACCGCCCCGTCTTTGCTACGGTCCGCGGTCGCGCTCATTTCCTTCACTCTGCCGCGAAAGCTGGTATGACCATGGAAGCTTCCGACCTTACGAACGCCTCGGCGGCGATGTCGCCGGCGACGGCCGACGAGCTCCGGATGCTCGTCTATCATCCCCGCCACGCGTCGGACCCCGACCGGCCGCTGCGCTTCGCGCGCCAGCTGCTCGGGAGACCCGCGCTGACGCACGCCGCCCTCCCGTCGCTTCCCGCGACGGAGGCCGATCGGCTGATCGCCGCGCTGAAAGCGGAATTCCCGGACCGCACCGCGTCCATCACCGACAAGGTCCGCAAGGAACTGCTGGGCCGCCTCGACTGAGAGGCGGTCTTTTTTTGCGAGAAAAGCGAAAGGAGAAGAGAGAAAAGTTTCCGCCGGCCTTTCTCCTTTCACTCTTCTCTTTTCGCTTCCTCTCAGCGATACTATCCGGGTATGCCGGCCGAAATGCCCCGACCAACCGAACAGCCGCAGGAAGAACAAGCGCCGCCGTCCTCCCGGCGCGGCGATTTCGGCGCGGCCGGTTCCGTGGAGCTCGCCGCCCTCGAAGGCATGGCCGCCGAGGCGCGCGTCGACGCCGAGAAGGACCCCGCGGACGCCGAGAAGGCGATGGAACAGAAGCTCGCCGACAAGCGGCTCGAGCTGTTCCTGAACGAGCATGACAACGCCGGCGCGTTCAAGTTCAAGCGTTTCGGACGCGAGATGGTCTCGATGTTCGAGGACGGGCCGGGCAAGGAGAAGAAGGTCGAGTTCGATGCCGAGACCGGCAAGATGACCCTCGCCGAGTCCGAGAAGGACCGCCGCGTCATGTTCGTGAACATGGGCGAGCTCGACCGCATCAACAAGGAGGGCGGCGGCCACGCGGCCGGGGACGCCGCGCTCAAGGAAACGGTGAAGGCCATCGAGGCGGCCATCCTCGCCAAGATCGGCGGCAAGCAGGGGGATGAGCCCTCCTACACCATGCTCCGCTATCGCGGCAACGAGTTCATGGTGAGCTTCGACCGCATCTCCAAGGACGATTTCGAGGACATCATGCGGTCGGTGCGCGAGGCGCAGCCGAAGGTCGAGGGCGTCGACGAGGGCGCCCCGCTCGTGGCCGACGGCTTCGATCTCCAGGAGGCGATGGACATCGTGAACCAGCTGCAGCTCGAGCTGGGGCCGGAGGAGCGCATCGATCCGTCCGACCCGGGCGCCGCCGCGCGCGAGGTCATCGAGGTGATGCGCCGCCGCGCCGACTATTCGCTCGACATCGACAAGTTCATGTCGCGCGTCGGCAGGGTGCAGGAGAAGATGCGCGCGGGAGGCCCGGAAGGAGCGCAGGCCTTCTTCGACAACTACATGAAGAAGATGTTCCAGGGCACCGAGCTCGCGGACCTGTCGCGCTTCGAGACGCTCACCGACGAGGAGACGGAGAAGATGGCGTTCGAGTACGCGTCGAAGTTCCTGGCCTCCGCCAAGAGCCTGGAGGACGCCAAGCGGGCCATCATCGATTCGCGCATCAAGGAGATCCGCGGCGGCCGGGAAACGCTGACGCCCACGGACCTGCTCAAGAGCGAGCTGGCGGGGGAGAAGGTCCCGCTCGCCAAGGTGCCGGAACGCACGCGCGGACAGCAGGTGCTCGACGGGCTCGAGCAGGAGGCCAAGGAAATGGAGCTCTTCGGGAAGCCGCAGCAGGCCGAGCTCGCGCGGCTCGACGCGCAGATCGAGACCGCCCGCCGCGACAAGGGTACGGGCCTGCTCGAGCGCGGGATGCATTATGAGAACCTGGAGAAGGCCTTCAAGGAGGGCAAGGAGACCCAGATGGTCTTCGTGGACATGGGCTTCCTCCGCTATTTCGACAACAAGGGCGGTCCCGAGGTCGGCGACGCCGCGCTCAAGGTCGCGGCCGACCTGATGGAGGACGCGATCGAGAAGTCCGGCGTCGAGGGCAAGGCCTTCCGCTACGGCGGCGACGAGTTCACGGTGCAGATCGACGGTGGCCCGAAGGAAGTGGCCAAGTTCCAGCAGGCGCTCGCGACGCTGCGCGAGCAGGCCGGCGCCATCCCGACGGGCAAGCGCGGCACGGCCGACGGCTACTACCCGACGGAGCTCGTCTTCAATTACGGCGTGTCGGACAACAAGATGGCCGAAGACGTCTACAAGTCCCTGGCCGAGGCGGGGAAGTTCGGCGCGGGGGAGCTCGCCGATCCCGACGCGGTCGCGAACGCCAAGGCCGAGATCATGACGGTCATCGCCGACAAGGCCATCGAGGAAGAGAAGGCGATCAACCGCTTCATGCAGCTCATCGGGGAACTGCGGAAGCCGGCCTACGAGGCGGACCCGGCGAAGAAGGTCCAGGTGGACAATCTCATCGCGTTCTCGAACAAGGCGCTCTTCGCCGAAGCGGGCGGCGGCATGTTCCTGCGGTCCCTCGCCGAGTCCGGCAAGGACGACAAGACGATGCGCGGCGAGATCGAAACGTGGGTGGCGGAGCGGATCAAGGACAACCATGAGAAGGAAGGCCAGAAGGCCGACCTCCTGAGCCAGCTCGTCGAGGTGCACGGCAAGATCCGGTATTACGAGCGGGCGCTGTCCGAGGCGCGCCACGAAACGGCGGACGCGAAGCAGCGCAACGAGAAGCTGCAGGCCGAGCTCGACAAGGCGAGGGAGGAACGGCAGCAGCTCATCGACATCCGCAAGACCTTGAACCCCGAATAGGAAAGAACCGCCGGAAAGGTGGTTTTTTCGTCGGTCCGGAGCGGGGCCGCAGGGTTGACAAAAACCGGGTTTTCGGCTAAGGTCCCCCGTTCTTTGACCGTCCCCGAAAGGGGCCATGCGCAAGACGAATGCAGTTGGAATGGAGGATGCCATGTCCCAAGGCGATGCCGCGGTACTACGTTTTCCGCTCAAAGCGAGGATGCGCGTGCGGGCCATCGTCGAACGGTGCCCCGCGCTCGGCGCGGTGGCCGACCGGCTGCCGCCCGAAGGCGACGGCGCGCGTTGCGCGCACGAGCGCGTGCTCGCGCAGGCGTTCACGCTGCTCCTGCATCTGCCGGAGGTCAGCCGCGAGGAAGCGGACGTCGCGCTCGGCCACGAGGCCAGCGCGGAGGACGTGACCGTCGAGGAGCTCGCGCGCCTGCACGAAGGGAACGCCGAGCTCTACGAGATCTGGCGGTGCGTCTGGGCGGAGGAGGCCGACGAGGCCCTTCGCGCCTTCGGCCGCTACTGCGTCGCGCTCATCGCCAGGCTCTACCGCCTGGAACCGCACATCAGGCGCGAACGCCTCGCGGAGGCCGCCATCGCCTGAACAAGGACCGTCACACGGTCCTTTTCTTTTTCATCGAAAGACCCGCCTCCGGAGGCGGGTCTTTTTTTCACGCGGCTTTCTTGCCGAACAATTTGTCCCAGAAACTCGGTTTCTTCTGCTCTTCGCTCGAGGCTTTCTTTTCCGCGGCCTCGCGTTCTTTGCGTTTGCGGTCGCCTTCGAGCATCCGTTTCACGTCGTCGGCGAAGGGGCGAAGCGCTTCAGAGACCGCCTTCTTCTGGTCTTCCGGGGTCATGCCCCTCGTTTTCTCCGCCGCGGCGGGCGCGGCCGCCGGGCGCGCGGTCTCGATGCGCGGCGCGTGCAGCATCTTGAGCTGTTCGGTCCGTTTCGCGTACGCCTCGACGCGCTCGCCGATCTTCTTCGTGAGCGCGCGCATCGCTTCCTTCCCGTCCGCCTGGACGTTGAAGAGCGTCAGCGCCTGCTTGTAGAACTCTCCGCCCGGATCGAGGAGCTTGTCGGCCATGGACTCGAGGCCCTTGTCGTAGGGGTGCAGCGTCGATTCGTCGGAGACGGCGATGCCCTCTTTGAGGATGGCGGTGGAAACCTTGTCGCTCTCCTTCGCGGCCTGCGCGATGATGGCGCGCAGCTCGTCGAGTTCCTCGTCCGTGAGCGCGTCCTTCGGCGGCTTCGGTCTCTCCTTGCGTTCGGCATGGAGCTTCTCGTACGCGTCGCCGAGCGCGTTGCGTTCCTTTTCCCAGACCTCTTTCTTTGCCGCGGCGTCCGCGGACCTCACCTCGGGTGATGAGGCCGGGCGCGCCATGCGTTCGGGTTCCGTCGACTGCGCGATCGCGCCGCCGCGGACCTCGAGGGGCTTCGAACCTTCCCCCGGAGCGCCGCCTTTGGCCAGTTCTTCCTCGATCATTTTGCCGATGTCGGGACGTTCGCCCATAGGTTTCACGACCGCGCGGGTCTTAGGGTCATTACCATCGATGCTAGCACGGAAAAGCGGGAAAGTCAATTTCTTGGCTAACTTCAGGCGATTTTTTTTCCGGGCCAGCGGGGTGGCCGCAGGATTTGCATTCGCGCCGCGTTATGCTCTACACTACGCCTTGATTATTTTTCTTTCTTCTATGGAACAAGCGACCGCTATGGAGAACCTCACCCTTAACCTCGAGGAGCTGTACGAGCAGGTGAAAGAGCGGGCCTTCACGGAAGGCGCTTTCTCGCGCGAGGAGTGGGACGACATCGTCGGCGACCTGCTCGACTCGAAGCGCGAGTTCGAAGAGGTCCACGACGACGTCGACTGGGAAGAGATCAAGGAAGCGCTCCGGGCCCGCTATGACGAGTTCGAGGCCGAGATCCCGGAGATGTAGACCGAAGGAGTCGAAAGTCGAGAGTGGAAAGTGGTCGCGTCCGCTTTCCACTTTTTGGTCCAAGCGCCCTTTCGACTTTGGACTTTCGACTCTCGGCTCTGCGGTCGCTATCCTTGAAAAAGAGTCGTCTCCTTGCTAAGTTTCAGGCGCCCAAAAAAGAGGGGCGCCGTCCGGGTCGGTAGCTCAGTCGGTAGAGCAACGGCCTTTTAAGCCGATGGTCCCGGGTTCGATCCCCGGCCGACCCACCACGTAAAAGCCGCGCCTGAAAAGGGGCGGCTTTTACGTTTCCCGTTTCCCGTTTTCGGTTTTCCGTATTTGGAACGGGCGCAACGACCAAAAACGGTAAACGAAAACGGTAAACGGAAAACCCGGACGCTCGTTTTTTCATCGTCCGTCGCCGTGGTAAAATGCCGGCGTTATGCACCAGGACCCGCTCGGCAGCATCGGCAGCGTTCCCGTCGCGGGCGGGAACGTCAGGTTCACGTACGATGCCCAGGGCAACGTCATCGCGACCTTCGAGGACGTGGCCTACAAGGGGAACGCGTACGAGCGGTTCCTCCATCCCGATTGGCGCGACGCCGTCATCCGCGCGACGAGCGGCGCGGGCGGCGACATGCACGCGCGGCAGATCGCGCTCGACGACATCGTCTCGACCGCCCGCATCGCCGAGGTCCATCGCGAAGCGCACGAAGCGCTGGCCTCGTCCGGACGCCTTGCCGCGCCCGAGGCCGCCTATCTCGCGCGCTCCGTCATCGAACGGCTCGAACGCATCAAGGCGAAATACGGCGACGTCGTCATCATGCCGGGCGAGGAAGCCGCGCCGTCCGAGGGGCCGACGAAGACCGAGAAGGTCCCGGCGGGGTTCGAGGACACGCCTCGCATCTATGGGCCCGACGGCAGGCCGACGGGCTATGATCTTTCCAAGGGGTTCGTCGCGCCGGCCGGTTTCAAGGCCTGGTTCACGTACGGCCCCGACGGCTCGGTCCAGGCGTTCCACGCCGACGCGAAGGTCGGCATGGATACGCTTACGCGCATGCTGCTCAGGCCCGACTGGAACGTCGTGTTCGAGGCGCGCGTGGTCGAGGTCACCCGCCGTTCCTGGCTCGGGCGGATCCTCGACGTGCTTCGCCGCAGGCCCAAGCCTGAACCTGAACAGGTCAGGACGGAGATGAGCGAGAAGTTCGCGGGACTGCTGCTGACCATCTTCGTCGACGGCCAGGCCGTGCTCGGGCTCGAGCGCGCCGGCATGGGCTCGGCGTACGAGACGGGCTTTCTCCGCCGCGCCATCGACGAGGCGAAGAGGGGTTCGGTGGAGCTCTTCGGCGGCAGGGACGTTCTGCAATAAAAGTGAAAAGTGAAGAGAGAAAAGAGAAAAGAAATCCCGCCCAAGGGGGCGGGATCTTGCGTTCAATGGCCGAGCGCGCGGAAGGTCGCGCGGAACTCGGCGACGTAGCCGACCGTCTGGCCTGCGAGGCCGCGGCCGGAGTCTTCCCAGTGCGCGCGGTCCGCGAGGTAGGCGTTCGCCGCCCGGTCCTCGCCGCCGTTGTAGGCGGCCGCCAGGAACGCGCCGAGGTCTTCGTCGTTCTCGGGGCGCAGCAGGCGGTTGCGTTCCGCCTCCGGAAGCCGCGAGAGCGACCAGTCCGCCAGGCAGAACTGCGCGGTGACCGCCGCGACGTGGTCCGTCATGCCGGCGCGGAAATCCGAGGGAAGTCCCGCGGACGCGTAGCGGCGGCGGGTCAGGTCGTACGTGCCGCGGATGAACTGCGCGAGGCCGAGCGCGCCGGCGTAGGAGCCGGCGTAGCGGTAGGCGTCGCCGCGGTTCAGCGCCGCGGTGACGAACACGCGGGCCATCGAGGCGCGGGCGCCGTCGCGCGCGAAGTCGTCCGGATCGACGTGCTCGATCACGAGCAGCGGGAGCAGCGCGCGATCGGGGATGACGTCGGGTACGAGGCTGCCGTCGACGGCTTGCGAACCGACGTGGCGGTCGCGGAGCCGGCGCCGCGCCTGCGCGAGCAGCGATTCGAGGTAGGCGCGGCCGTCGCGCTCCATCTCGGGGGTGTGGAGCGCCGGATCGTACGGGACGTACGTCGCGGGCATGCTGCGGCCGCGCCGCGCCGCCCGCACGTTCGTGCGGATGGCGAGCACCTGCCAGCCTTCGGGCGTGAGGCGATAGCGCGAGTTCACGCCGTTCCGGAGCGTCACCTCGACGCCGAAACCGCGCGTGCGCGACGAGCCGTTCAGCACCTGCACGAGGCGGACGCCCCGCGCCGGATGCGAAGGGTCCCAGACCGCGAGGACGGCGTTGTCGCCGCCGATGCGGGACGTGCCGATGCGGGCGCCGGCGAGCAGCCTGCGCGCCTCGGCGATCCTCGCCGTGACGTCGGCATGCGAAGGACGGGAGTCCTGCGCGAAGGAACGGCCGGGGAGCATGCAGGCGAGCAGCACGATGATGGAGAGAACGAGGCGTCGGGTCATCCAGACCTTCCTTCCGACGATATTTTCGGAGGCCACGCAGCGGCGGGCCGCCGACGGAGGCATCGTTCCAAGCGCGGGCGCGCCGGTCAAGGCGCAGCATGGTATGCTACCCGCGATTATGGCGAAACCGCGCCCGCTCAGCATCATCATGATCGGCCAGAAGGGCCTCCCGGTCCGGGCTGATTCGGGCGGCATCGAGCGGCACGTCGAGGAGCTCGCCTCGCGCCTCGTCGCCCGCGGGAACCGCGTCACCGCCTATGTCCGTCCGCGGCACACGACCGCGCGTCTCACGGAGTACAAGGGCATCCGCCTGCAGCGCATGCCGTCGATACCGACGCGTTCGCTCGACGCCCTGACGCACTCCTTCCTCGCGACGGTGTCCGCGCTCTTCAAGAAGGCGGACGTCATCCATTACCACGGCGTCGGCCCCGCCACGCTCGCCTGGCTGCCGCGGCTGTTCAAGCCGAAGAGCCGCGTTGTCGTCACCTTCCACAGCATCGACCGGCTGCACCAGAAGTGGGGCGCGGTCGCGCGCGCCTACCTGCGCTTCGGCGAATGGGCGGCCGTGACCTATCCGCACGCCACCATCGCGGTCTCGAAGACCATCCAGGACTATTGCCGGAAGGAGTTCGGCAAGAAGGTCGATCACATCCCGAACGGCGCCGACATCCCCGCGTATCCGGGCAAGGACCTGCTCGCGCAGTGGGGGCTCGAGCCGGGGAGCTACATCCTGACCGTGGCGCGTCTCGTGCAGCAGAAGGGGATCCATCATCTCATCGCCGCCTACGACGGCTTCGAGAAGGAGAAGAAGCTCGTCGTCGTCGGCGCCGGTTCCTTCGGCAGCGAGTACGCCGAGCGCGTCCGCAAGATGGCGGAAGGCAATTCGTCCATCGTCTTCACCGGGTTCCAGTCGGGCCGCGCGCTCGCGCAGCTCTACGCCAACGCCTACCTCTACGTGCATCCGTCCGAGGCCGAGGGGCTGGCCATCGCGGTGCTCGAGGCCATGGCGGCGGGGCGCTGCGTGCTCGTGTCCGACATCCCCGAGAACGTCGAGTCCATCGACCACAGCGGCCTGACCTTCGTGAACGCCGATCCGGAGGACCTGCGCGCCAAGTTGCGCGAGCTCCTCAACCATCCGGAGGTGGTCGAACAGCTGGGCGGCAAGGCGCGGGAGTGGATCCGGCTGACCTATGACTGGGACGTCATCGCCGAGCGTACGGAGGCGGTCTATCGGCGCGAGGTCGGAAAGTGATTTTTTAGCTGAGTAGAGAGCAAAAAATGCGGTTCAGGCGGCCCTGGCAGGATTGACAAGGCCGCTTTTTTGTGGTTCGCTCCGCCCATGGGAAGGGAGCCGTCCCGGCCCCCATCTCCGGTCTTTCCACCCGCATATCGCTGTCCAAGGAGACACGTCATGGAAACTGCCTCGACCGTTCGCACGAATGGCCACGGGGAGTCGCCTGACCCCCCTTGCGAAGAGATCCACGTCATCGTGAGCGACATGCACCTGTCGGCCGGCAAGGTCCTGCAGGTGCGCGCGAAGCGCAGCCTCCGGTGGCGCATCGTCCGCGCGGTGAAGAAGGCCTACAAGGCCGTCGACCCGCCGCCCATGCGCGAAGTGCCGAACCCGCTCGAGGATTTCGTCTACGACGACGTCTTCGCGGCGTTCATGGCCAAGGTGTCCGCCCAGTACGGCGGCGCCGGCGTCCTGCGGCTCAAGCTGATGGGCGACGTCTTCGATCCGCTCGCGGTCACCTGGGGAGGGAAGCTCGTCGACCCGCCCTTCGAGACCGTCGGCGTCTACAAGATGCGCCGCATCATGCGCGGGCACGCGACCTTCTTCGACGCGCTCGCCGCGTTCCTGAAGGCGCCCAACGCGAGGCTCGACGTGTTCGTGGGCAACCACGACCAGTTCCTCTCGTGGCCGAGGGTCCAGCAGGAGATCGTGGCGCGCGTCGCCGGCGGCGACGAGTCGCTCGCGGCGAAGATCAGGTTCGTGGACCAGTCCATGGACTTCGAGGAGCTCCACCGCGGCGTGCTCTACGACCACGGCATGAACTCCGAGGCGCACAACACGATCGACCCGCGCACGACCATCCTCCACGACCGCTTCGGCCAGCCGCTCAAGCGCCCCGTGCTCAACAAGCCGCTCGGGTCGCACATGACGATGATGCTCGCCAGCCGCCTGAAGCTCCGGAACCCGCTCATCGGCCGCATGCCGACGGAGTGGGACATCTGGCTCCATGCGGCCAAGCACCAATGGAGCTGGGGCGTCTTCGCGGGGTTCTCGCTGCTGTGGATGCTGATCTACAACCAGTTCTTCGCGTTCTGGGACATCCGCCGCAAGACGGGTTTCCTGACCGTCCTCAGGGTCGTGCTCGCCACCACGAAGCACAACCCGGTCGACGCCTACGCGACGAAGCTGTTCCGGAAGCGCGAGGGCGTGCGCGTGGTCGTTCTCGGCCACTCGCACATCGCCAAGCGCATGACGGGCCCCGAAGGCACCTATATCAACACGGGCTCCTGGGCGATGAAGCTCCGCTTCGTCTTCCCGAGCTTCGCCTACACCTGGAAGAAGTTCCGGTGGCTCGAGGTCGTTATCCGCGCAGTCGGCCACTTCCTCAGGACCGGCCAGATCGCGTTCGCCCGCCAGCTCACCAAGCTGCTGGGGTTCGCGGCAGCCGTCGCGGCGATGCTCGTGTTCCTGCTCACGTCGTTCCGGCAGAACAGCTACCATCTGCTGTCCTACGACCTGCTCGACCTCAAGCTCCCCGTCGGCATCCTGCTCGTCTTCCTCGTCGTCTCCGGCCTGTTCCGCGTCTTCGCGATCAAGCCCGACGTCGTCGACGACACGCAGTTCACCTTCGGACTCGTCCGGCATTGCGCCGACGGCGAGCTGAACGCGGACCTCATGCGCTACGTGCCGCAGGAGGACGCGATCAGGGAATGCGTCTGAACACCCGACCCCGCTCATCGAGCGGGGTCTTT
>DATJFD010000075.1:0-6851 GCA_035495855.1 Binatia bacterium
GGCCAGGTCATCGGTGTAGTGCTTCATGGCCGTGTCCTTCTCGGACACGAGCAGCTTCATGCCGACGATGCTGGCGCCGACCCTTTCGAAGCGGGTCAGGATCTCGCCGATGATGCCGCGATCGAGCGCGTCGGGCTTGAGGAGGACGAGCGTGCGTTGGATCATAGCGTCTCCGTTTCGGTTCGAGTGGATAATGGTCGCCGCTAGCATACGCGCGTGTTTCTTTAGTTTCAAGAGGCCCCGCATCTGAGAGCCGGCCGTCCGGTCAGGCCAGCGGCGACCCCGGACCCATAATCCCATGGGTCCGGAAATGGTCGCCGCGTGACCTGACCGGCCCGGCCTCCGCTTTCGGCAAGGATGCCGCCCGGAGATTTTTGAACAAAAAGAAATCCGGCCTCAAGGGATGATGCGCTGCTGCATTACGCCGGGCCGGATTTCCATCGTTCATAGTTCCGCAAGCGTCCGGTATGTGGCCCGCGGGTGGCGCGGCGAACGGGGACCCCGACCGCCCGCAGTGCCCCTGTGGCCGAGGACGAGTCGGGGTGGTCGCCGCGACAGGACCCGCGGGGTGCATCATTGCTCGATGGTGCACATAATGAATTCCCGTCCAAAAAACCGGCCCTCAGGCCGGTTTTTCCGCTTTCGACTTTAAACTCTCGACTCTCGACTTCTCTGCACTTTTCTAGTGCCCGGCCACGTAAGCGCGGTCGGGATCGATCCGTACCACGATGTCCCCGGCGAGATCCGTACGGAAAACGACAATGTGACGCGCTGCCATGCGGAGCAGCGTCGCTTCGTGCGGATGGCCGTACATGTTGTGCCGGCCGGCGGAAATGACGGCGAAGGCGGGACGCACGGCGTCGAGGAACGGGCCGGTGTTGGCGAAGCGGCTGCCGTGATGGCCGGCCTTGAGCACGTCCGCGGCCACCGGCGCGTTCCGTTCGACGAGCGCCTTCTCCACCGCTTCGGTCGGGTCGCCCATGAGCAGCATCGCGGCGGTCGGCGACGCCGGGTCCGGCGCGCTGACGCGCAAGACGACGACGCCGTCATGCGGGTCCTTCTTCGCCTGCGCCGCGACGCCGGCTGGCGGCCAGAGAACGTCGGCCTTGCCGCAGCCGCCCAAGGCGACGATGTCGCCGGCGATGAGCGGGACCGGTTCGAGCTTCGCCGACACGGCAGCGTCCTCGAACGTCCGGTAGCCGGATGACTGCGAAGGCGCGCCGGAGACGAACACGCGGCCGACGCGATACCGGCGCAGCACGGCGGCAAGTCCCGCGTAATGGTCCATGTGCGGATGCGTGAGCACGACGGCGTCGATGGCGCGGTCGAAGAACGGCATGGCGCGCCCGAGCTTGGACAGCACGGCGGCGTCGGGACCGCCGTCGACGAGCAGCTGATGCCGCCCGCACTGCACGAGGATGGCGTCGCCCTGGCCGACGTCGAACACGCGAACGACCAGGCGCGATGACGGGAAGGCGGCGATGGCCGCGAGCAGCGCGCAGGCGACGGCCGCGGCGATGATGGGCGTTCTACGGGTCATAGCGGACGGCGGCGACGCCGGGATCGGGAGCCGGCGTTCGCGGAACGCGGGGACGGCCAAGGCCGAAACGGAGGAGCGCGAGCGCGGCGTAGAGGACGGCGGCCTCCGCGGCGGTGGCGCGCGCCTCCAGCACCGGCGCGACGGACGCGGACGCGCCGACGATGCCGAGCATCAGCCTCGAGAGCATCTCGCAGGCGAAGGCGAGCGGCGCGGCAAGCGGGACCGCGAGCGCGCCGACGGCCATGGCCGCGGCGCCGGCCGCCATGATGAGCGGGATGAGCGGCGCGATGGCCACGTTCACGAGCGGCGACGCGAAGGGCAGGAGGCCGAAGTCATGGAGCGCGATCGGCAGCGTGCCGGCGGTTGCGGCGAGCGTGTCCGCGGCAGCGGACCGGACGCCGAACGCGGCCGGCAGGAACGTGAGCCGCGCGGCGATGAGCGGGCCGAAGGCGCGCATCCCGGCGACGGCCGCGAACGACAGCCGGAAGCCGACGTCATGGCGCAGGATGAGCGGATCGTGCGCGAGCATGAGCGCGGCCGCGACGGCGAGCGGCCCGAGCCCGGCGTTGCGGCGGCCGATGAGCCCGGCGACGAGACCCATCCCGCCCATGACCGCGGCGCGGACGACCGGCGCGTCGCCGCCCGTGAGCGCGACGAAGAAGACGAGCAGTCCCGCGACGATCCACGACGCGCGGCGGCGTTTCACCGCGCAGGCGGCGCAGAGCACGAAAGCGAGCTCGACGACCTGATGGACGTTGTAGCCGGAGACCGCGAGGACGTGCGAGGTGCCGGTGGCGCGGAAGTCGGCGACGAGGTCAGGCGGGATGCCGCCGCGGTCGCCGATGAGCAGACCGAGCAGGAGCGAGGCGTCGGGCTCGGGCAGCAGCGCGCCGGCGAGCGAACGGATGCCGCGCTTGGCGCCGAGCAATCCGGTCGCGGCGTTCCATCCTGCGGCGGAAATGACGCGCGGCACGGCATCGGGGAAGCACGACCAGGCGGCGTCACGGTCCTGCCCGCGCGTCGCGGGGTCGCGCGTGCGCATTCGGCAGCGCCAGGAAAGCCGGTCGCCCGGCGAGGCCGCCACCGGCGCGCGGAACGACAGCACTGCCCGCTCCCCCGCCCCGCCGCCGGAGACGAAAACACGGTCCATGACGAGGACCGTGCCTTTGAGGGAATCGCGAGGCTCTTCCGCGACCGTGCCCGTGAACCATGCCGCGCGCGCAGGCGGCGTTCTCTCGGCGACCGGACCGACGGGCAAAGCCGCGTCGTAGCGCGCGACGCCGAGGACCGCCAGCGCCAGCGCGGCGCAGACGAGCCGCCATGCGCGGGACCGCACCGCGAAGCCGATGGGCACCATGATGGCGGCGGCTGCGACGGACAGCAGCGGCTCGAGCCATTGCCGCTCGTCGAAGGCGTGCGCGGCGACCCCGGCGACGAAAGCGCCGAGCAGGACGAGCAGTGTCTTCGATGGCGAGCGGGCGATGCGGTCGAGCATAGCGCGCATCGCTTACCACGCGCGTCGCGGATGACGCAAGAGCAAAGGACAGAGGACAGAGTTGAGCGGAAAGGGCGTACAAAAAACCGCCTCGCTGGGCGAGGCGGTTTTTGGAAGATCATCTTCTTCTCATCTCTGTTCTTTGTTCTCTGTTCTCTTATCTTTCGTCCTCCCACGTCATCCCCGGCTCGATCGGCATCTCGTAGTCCCTGCCGTCGTCCTCGGTGACCTCGCGGCGGAGCATCTTGATGTGGCGGACGCTGATGAGCGGCGTCATGATCATGACCTCGGGGGCGAAGACGGTCTTCGGCAGGCCCTTCGGCGCGCGCGTCTTCGTCACCCAGTAGGAACCGTCCGGCGTCAGGACCTCGCGGTAGTGGTCGAGGAAGTCGCGCAGCGAGATGATGTTGTCCCAATACTTCCGGAACGCGCCGGCGTAGCGGTCGAGCCCGGCCTGGTTCGCGCTGATGAACGGGATGAGGCAGGTGATGAAATCCATGTCGCCAACGAACGCCTCGTCGGGATCGACCATGAGCTCCAGCACGAAACGCTCCTTCCGGAACGGGAACTTGGGAGTGTCGTCGGTGATGGAGGCATAGATGGCGCCGAGGCGGCTCACGCCGCGCTCGACGAGCTTCTTCGGCCGATGCCGGTCGAGCAGCTCCATCTCGGCGCGCATGTCGGGGTGCCGCGTGTCGGACGGCGGGACCGACAAGCCTTCGCGACAGGTGCGGACGAGTTCGTCGATGCCGCACTCGCGATAGACGGGGACGAAATGATCGGGCAGGTCGGCGTAGCCGGTCCCGAGCATCATCGCCCAGTCCGGGTCCAAGCCGTCGCCAGACCTCTCAAGGGTAAAGCGATGTCCCATAAGGTCACTGTAGCACGATGTTCACGAGCTTGTCGCGGACAACGATGGTCTTAAGGATGCGTTTTCCCTCAAGCAAAGGCGCGATCTTGGGGCTGGCGAACGCCTTGGCCTTGGCGTCCTCCTCCTCGAGCCCGGCATCGGCCTCGATGCGGTCGCGCACCTTGCCGTTCACCTGGACGACGAGGAAGACGGTCTCGTCCTTCACGAGCGCCTCGTCGTGGGCCGGCCACGGCGTGAGCGCGATGCTCGTCTCGTTGCCGATGAGGGCCCAGAGCTCCTCCGCGAGGTGCGGCGCGAACGGCGAGAGCAGGCGCAGGTAGGCGCCGCAGAACTCCTTGTCGCCTCCGCCCTGCTCGTACCAGTCGTTCAGCAGGATCATGAGCGCGGAGATGGCGGTGTTGAACTTGCAGGCCTCGATGTCGGAGGAGACCTTCTTGATGGTCTTGTGGAGGGCGCGGCGCAGCGCGTCAGACACGCTGTCGCGGCGCTGGTGGACGACGTCGTGCACGATGACCCAGCTGCGGTCGAGGAAGCGGCGCACGCCGAGGATGCCCTTGGTGTCCCAAGGCTTGGCGGCCTCGAAGTCGCCCATGAACATCTCGTAGAGGCGCAGCGTGTCGGCGCCGTGTTCCGCGACGACGTCGTCGGGATTGATGACGTTGCCGCGCGACTTCGACATCTTCTGCCCGTCCTCGCCGAGGATGAGCCCCTGGCTGCGCAGCTTCGTGAACGGCTCGTCGAACGGCACGAGGCCGTGGTCGAACAGCACCTTGGTGAAGAAGCGCGCGAACATGAGGTGGAGCACGGCATGCTCGGCGCCGCCGACGTAGAGGTCGACCGGGCACCAGTAATTGACGGCGTGCGACGAGAAGGCGCGCTCGCCCTCGTGCGGCGAGGCGAAGCGCAGGAAGTACCAGCTCGAGTCGACGAACGCGTCCATGGTGTCGGACTCGCGGCGGGCCTTCTTGCCGCAGCGCGGGCAGTTGACCTCGTGGAAAGAGACGGAGCGCGTGAGCGGCGACTCCCCCGTCGGGCGGAAGTCGACGTCGTCGGGCAGGAGCACGGGCAGCCGATCCTCGGGGACCGGCACTTCGCCGCAGGTCTCGCAGTAGATGATCGGGATCGGCGCGCCCCAATAGCGCTGGCGAGAGATGAGCCAGTCGCGGAGGTGGTATTGCACGCGGCGCTTGCCGAGGGACTTCGCCTCGAGCGCGTCGGTGATCTTGTTCTTGGCGTCGTCGGAGGTCAGACCGTCGAACTCGCGGGAGTTCACGAGATAGCCGGGTTCGGTGTAGGCGTGCTCGTTGCCTTCGTCATGGCGGGCCTGGGCGACGTCGCGCGGCGGGGCGATGACGTAGGTCACCGGCAGGCCGTACTTCCCCGCGAAGGCGAAGTCGCGGTCGTCGTGCGCGGGCACGCCCATCACGGCGCCGGTGCCGTAGTTCGCGAGGACGTAATCGGCGATCCAGAGCGGCACCGTCGCGCCGGTGAGCGGATGGACGACGTTCGCGCCGAGCGGCACGCCGCTCTTCTCCTGCTCGAGGCCGGTGCGCGTGAGCTCGGACTTCGCCTGCGTGGCCTTCACGTAGGCTTCGACCTCGGCGCGCCGGTCGGGAGCAACGAGTTCCATGACGAGCGGATGCTCGGGAGCGAGCACGACGTACGAGACGCCGAAGAGCGTGTCGGGCCGCGTCGTGAACACCGTCAGGCTGTAGTCCTTCCCCGCGCCGCCCGCGGCGTGCGTCGTCCCGCGGAAGACGATCTCCGTCCCCTCGCTCCGGCCGATCCAGTTCACCTGCATCGCCTTGATGCGCTCGGGCCAGTCCACGCGCTCGAGCCCCTCGAGCAGCCGGTCGGCATACTTCGTCACGCGGAAGAACCACTGCTCGAGGTTCTTCTGGATGACCTCGCTCTTGCAGCGCTCGCAGCGGCCGTCGACGACCTGCTCGTTGGCGAGCACGGTCTGGCACGACGTGCACCAGTTCACCGGCGCTTTCTGCTTGTAGGCGAGGTCGTGCTTATAAAGGAAGAGGAACAGCCATTGGGTCCAGCGGTAATAGGAGGGGTCCGCGGTGTTGATCTCGCGCGACCAGTCATAGGAGAAGCCGAGCATCTTGAGCTGCCGGCGGAAGTTGTCGATGTTCTTCCAGGTGCTCTCGCGCGGATGGACGCCCGTCTTGATGGCGTAGTTCTCGGCGGGCAGCCCGAACGCGTCCCAGCCCATCGGGTGCAGGACGTTCCAGCCTTCCATGCGGCGCTTGCGGCTGACGATGTCGGTGGCGGTGTAGCCTTCGGGATGACCGACGTGCAGGCCGTTGCCGGACGGATACGGGAACATGTCGAGGACGAAGCATTTGCGCTTCGAGGCGTCGTCCTGGGTCGCGAAGGTGCCGTCCTTCTCCCAGCGCAGCTGCCATTTCCGCTCGATCTCCTTGTGGTCGTATTTTTTCATGGACGTATTCTAGGCACGGCGTCGCCGAAAAGCCAACCCCTCGGGGTGTGGTCAGGCGCCGTTCCTCGCGGCGGGCCCGCCCGGGGCGGGCTTGCCGTACGAGGCCGGCTTGCGGCCGTGCGTCAGATGGTGAAGGAAGAGCACGAACTCGAAGAACGCGCCGGCGGCGAGGCAGAGCACGGCATAGAAGGTGACCGTGGCGGAGACCATGAAGGCCAGGCCTTCGACCGGCTGGCCGAAAAAGGCGAGGGAGGACAAGGCACCGACGACCAGGCCGAAGATGAGGCCGCCGAGCAGGAAACGCAGGCGCCGGGAATGGAAGGCGGCGGCGAGCAGGCCGGCCGCGAGCGCGAACAGGGGGAAGTACCAGACGGGGACGGAGGCGTCGTCGGCGGAGCGGCCGGCGAGCAGCACGGCGGCGGTTGCGGCGGAAACGGCCAGGCCCGTGTGCGCCGGACGCCATTGGAAACGCGGTTTTTTGGCTGCATCCATG
>DATJFD010000076.1:0-71345 GCA_035495855.1 Binatia bacterium
TTACGCACGCAGTATAGCACGCCCGTGCCGGGGTGCGCCATATCGAGAGAGTTTAGCATTGAGAACTTAGAAAAAGAGAGCCCGCCGGCTCTCAATTCTAAATTCTAAACTCTAAATTCTCACGATCTTACGGTGGCGCCGAACTTGTCGGCCACGCCCTGCGTCAGGCAGGCGATCTCGGCGTCGATCTCCTCGGTCGTGAGCGTGCGCTCCGGCGTCGAGAACGTCAGGTGCACGGCGAGACTCTTCTTGCCGTCGCCGAGGTTCTTGCCGCGGTAGACGTCGAACAGCTCGACCTCCTTGAGGAGCGCGCTCCCCTGCCGCAGCGAGGCCTCGACGTCGCCGTACTCGGTGCGTTCGCCGAGGACGAACGCGAGGTCGCGCTTCACCGGCGGGAACTGCGGAATGGCGGCGTACTTGGCGTGCGTGCTGCGGTGCGCGAGGAACTTGGCGAGCGGCGCTTCGAACGCGGCGACGCGGCCGTCGATGCCGAACTTCCTGCAGACGTCGGGATGCGTCTCGGACACCCAGCCGACGAACTCGCCTTCGGAGAACACTTTCACGCCGCGGCCGGGATGCTGCGGCCCGCCGCTCATGCGCTCGTAGGAAAGCCGGACGCCGACCTCGGCGGCGTAAGCCTCGAGCAATCCCTTGGCCTCGCGGAACAGGCGGTCGTCGTCATACGGACCCCAGACCGCGCCGGCGAGCGCCAGCACCTCGTCCGGCAGGCCCTTGTCCTTCTTCAGGTACACGTTGCTCACTTCGAACACGCGGCCTTCGGGGAAGAGCCCCTGGTTCTCCTGGATGGTCTGGAGGAAGCCGGGCAAGAGGCTCATGCGCAGGTATTCGAAATCCGCGGACAGCGGGTTCGCGACGCGCAGCGCGCCGCTCAGGTCCATCCCGGTCTTCTCGAAATGCCAGGCCGGCACGAGCGAATAGTTGATGAGCTCGGTGCAGCCCGCGCCCTTGAAGAACCGCTTGGCGTGTTCCTCTTCGTCGAGGATGGCGTCGCCGCTCCCCGGAGGCAGTTCGCCCGCGGGCATCACCGACGGGAGGTTCGCGTAGCCGTAGACCCGCGCGATCTCCTCGGCGAAGTCGCGCTCTCCTTCGATGTCGCGCTCGCGCCAGTACGGCACGGTGACCTCGTACTTCTTGCCGCTCCCGGCGACGCCGAAGCCGAGCGACTTCAGGATCGCGAGCATGTCCTTCTTCGGGATGGCGACGCCGATGAGCTCCTCCGCCTTCTCGGGACGGAAGGAGAACTTCACTTTCTTGCGCGGCGCGGACCGCTCATCGAACACCTTGCTCGCCACCTTGCCGAGCGCGATCTCCTGGCAGAGCTCGACCGCGCGGGCGAGCGCGGCGGAGGTGAGGTCCTCGGGCAGGCCCTTCTCGTAGCGGAGCGAGGAATCGGAATGCAGGTTGAGGCTCCGCGCGGTGCGGCGGACCGAGACCGGGTCGAAGGTCGCGGACTCGAAGACGATGGTCTTGGTCTTCTCGCTCACGCCGGAGAGCTCGCCGCCCATCACGCCCGCGACCGCGACGGCCTTCTCGGCGTCGGCGATGACGAGGTGCGAAGGCGAGAGCGCGCGCTCCACGCCGTCGAGCGTCATCATCTTCTCCCCTTCCCGTGCGTTCCTGACCACGATGGCGTGCCCGGCGAGGTTCTCGTAGTCGAACGCGTGCATCGGCTGGCCGTATTCGAGCATCACGTAGTTGGTGATGTCGACGACGGTGTTGATGGGGCGGAGCCCGGCCTGGATGAGCCTGCGCTTCAGCCACCATGGCGACGGGCCGACGGTGACGTCGGTCATGACCGCGGCCTGGTAGCGGGTGCAGAGCTTGGGGGCCTTCACCTGGACGGAGAGCTCGACGGCGGTCGTCCCCTTCGGGAGCGACGGGAGCACCGGCTCGCGCCACAGGAACTTGGCGCCGAAGACGGCCGCCGCCTCGCGCGCGAGACCGACCATCGAGTACGCGTCAGGGCGGTTGGTCGTCACTTCGATGTCGAAGACGGTGTCGTCGAGGTCGAGCGCCTTGGCGAGCGGCGTGCCCGGCTTGGCCTTGAGCCACGACACGTCCATGATCTCGCGCTCGGCGTGCGGGAAGGCGTCGGCGAGGCCGATCTCGTTCGCGCCGCAGATCATGCCTTGGCTCTCGACGCCCTGGATGACGGCCGGCGCGAGCTCGACGAGGTCACCCTGGCCGTGCCACTTCACCTTCGCGCCGACCAGCGCGACGACGACCTTCATGCCGGGCTCGAGGTTCGAGCCGCCGCAGACGATCTCGAGCGGCTTCTCGCCGCCGACGTCGGTCGCGACGATGCGGAGCTTCGTCACCTTCGGGTTCGGGTGCGCCTTCACGTCCTTGATCTGCCCGATGACCATCTTGTCGTAGAGCGGCGCCTGCGGATGCAGCCGTTCGACCGCGGGTCCGGAGAGCGAGATGCGGCGCGCGAAAGCGTCGGCGTTCTCCTTGAGGCCGACGTACTCCTTGATCCAGTTGTAGGAGGCGAGGATGTTCATGTGAGCGAGTCGAGAGTCGAGAGTCCAGAGTCGAGAGCCGTTCGCGTGCTCTCCACTCTAAACTTTCGACTCTCGACTTTTCGCCGCGGGCATCTTGCCCACGTTCTTCCGATAGACCAGGAAGTAGTAAAGCAGCGCGGTCACGAGGTAGAGCCCGAAGAACAGGCTGAGCCACAGCACGATGAGCCACATGTTGCGCTCCTGCCATCGCCGATTCGTGGCGTCGATCACCATGAAGACCCAGAACACGAACGGCCCGACGAGCACCGCGAAGATGGCGAGGATGCTGGCGATGGCGAAGCTCGTGCCGATGAGGATGCCGAGCGCGTCGAGCGCGGGCATGGAACGGCCGCTGCCGTCCTGGGCGAAGGCCGCGGCGGGCAGGAGGAGTCCGGCGACGATGGCGAGAAGGCGGTCCATATCAGAACTGCCGCAGGAAGCGGAAATCGCTCTTGTAAAGCACGCGGATGTCGTCGATGCGCACGCCGGACTGCATCGCCTTGGTGCGCTCCACGCCCCAGCCGAAGGCGAAGCCGCCCCACTCCTCGGGGTCGATGCCGCCGGCCTTCAGCACGTTCGGATGCACCATGCCGGCGCCGCCGAGCTCCAGCCAGCCTTCCTTGCAGAGGCGGCACTTCGCTCCCCCTTCGAGCCGGCCCGTGCCGCCGCAGATGCCGCAGCTGATGTCGACCTCGAAGCTAGGCTCGGTGAAGCGGAAATGGAACGGCCGCAGGCGCGTGACGCGGTCGGGCCCGAAGAACGAGCGCGCGAAATGGTCGAGCACGCCCTTGAGGTGCGTCACCGAGACCTTGCGGTCGATGAGCAGGCCCTCGAACTGGTGGAACATCGGGACGTGCGAGACGTCGATCTGCCGGCGGTAGCACTTGGAGATGTTGATCATGCGGATGGGCAGGACCTTCTTCTCCATCTCGCGGACCTGGCCGTTCGAGGTGTGCGGGGTGAGCACCATCTTGCCGAGCTTCGCGTCCGGCGGCGCGTCCATGAAGAACGTCTCCCATTCGTCGCGCGCGGGATGGTCGCCGGGCATGTTGAGCGACTCGAAGGCGTACCAGTCCCAATCGACCTCGGGATGCCGCACGCGGGTGAAACCGATGCGTCGGAAGATGGCGGTGATCTCGGCGATGGCCTGCGAGGTGAGGTGGAGATGGCCCCGCGGCGGGCGGATGCCCGGCACGGTCACGTCGATCCATTCGGTCTCGGCGAGCGCGCCGGCCGCGGCGGACGACAGCTCGGCCTTCTTCGCTTCGAGCGCGGCCTGTATCTTGCCTTTCAATTCGTTCGCCCGCATGCCGACGGTCTTGCGTTCCTCGGGCGAGAGCGCCCCGAGTCCCTTGAGCAGCGCGTTGAACTCGCTCTTCCGCCCGAGCTTCTCGACCTCGAAGGACTCCAGGCTCCCCAGGTCCTTGATGCCGGCGAGCTCGCCGGTCATTTCCTCGGCGAGTTGTTCGAGCTTTTCGCGCATAAGACTGACGGGCAAAAACGCCCGCAAACACAAAAAGAGTACTACCCGCCGAAGAATCCGGAAAGCCCCGCCCAGATGCGGTCGCCGAACTTGGCGACGTCGTGGAACGTCACGAAGAGCACGAGCATCATGAGCAGCGCGAAGCCGATGTTGTGCGCGGCGGTCTCCACGCGCCGCGAGACCGCGCGACCGCGCACGCGTTCGATGACGAGGAAGAGCACGCGCCCGCCGTCCAGCGCGGGAAAGGGCAGGATGTTGATGACCGCGAGGTTCAGCGAGAGCAGCGCGGTGAACTGCAGGAGGTAGCGCAGGCCGAGCTTGGCGACCTCGGAGGTGAGGATGGCGATGCCGACGGGCCCCGAGAACTCGACCGACACCTTCTGCTGCGCGAACAGGTCGCGGATGAGCCCGAAGAACGCGCTGAAGATCTCGCGCGTGAACGCCCAGGTCGCGACCGCGCCCTGCACCGGCGCGAGCCAGAGGGGGTAGGACACGAAGCCGGTGCTGACCAGCGCCACGCCCATGCCCGGCTTGCCGGTCTCCTTGATCATCGCGAGCGTCACGTCCTTGTCGAGCAGTTCGTTCTTGCGGCGCACGGTCACGCGCACGGTCTGGCCGTCGCGCGTCGACGTGTAGTTCCGCAGGTCGTCCGGCTGCGTCACGGGCGCGCCGCCGATCGCGACGACCGCGTCGCCTTCCTCGAGGCCCGCGCGCTGCGCCGGCGAATCCTTGAGCACGGAAACGATCTGCACCTTCTGGTCCGCGACCTTCGCGTACGGCGAGACGTCCTCGATCACCTGCGGCATGCCGATGAGGTAGCCGACGGAGAGCAGCGTCCAGGCGAGCAGCACGTTCATCATCACGCCGGCGGTGAGCACCAGCCCGCGCGTCAGCGCGCCCTTGTTCGCGAAGCTGTCCTTGTCGCGGCTGAACTCGCCGGCCTCGCCCTTGATCTTCACGAAGCCGCCGAGCGGGATCCAGTTGATGGAGTAGATCGTCTGTCCCCTCTTCACGCCGAAAGCGCGCGGCGGGAAGCCGAAGCCGAACTCGTCGACGCGGATGCCGGCCTTCTTCGCCGTGATGAAATGCCCGAACTCGTGCACGAAGACGAGCAGCGAGAGGACGGCGGTGAAGATGAGTATGGTGGAGATCATTCGAGGGTGGCCTTTTCGAGGGTGATGCCGCGGCCGAGCCATCGGGAGGCGATGCGCTCCGCGTGCGGCGTGGCGTCGCTGGCGAAGAAGCGGTGCGTCTTGGAAGACCTGAGCTTCCGGTCGAGCAGCGGCTGTTCTTCAAGGAAACGGGCGAAATCGGCGACGGTCTCACGGGCGGGGTCCACCAGGCGGACCTTGGGGCCGGCGGCCGCCGCGATCTGGGCCTTGAGGAAGGGGTAGTGGGTGCAGCCCAGGATGAGGGTGTCGATGTGTCGTGAGCGTAGCGGACGCAGGTACTCCCTGGCAATCGACGCGGCCTCGGGGCGCCGGAGCCAGCCCTCCTCGACGAGGGGCACGAACAGCGGACAGGCCTGCGCGTAGACCTTGGCCTCGGGCGCCTGCGCGGCCATCATCGCGGCGTAGACGCCGCTCCCGACCGTGCCGCGCGTGCCGATGACGCCGACCTTGCCTTTCGTGACCGCGGCGGCCCTGGCGACCGCGGGCGACACGACCTCGAACACGGGGACGTCGACCGCCATGCGCACGTCGTCGATGGCCAGCGCAGAGACGGTGTTGCAGGCGACGATGATGGCGTCCGCGCCCTGCGACATCAGGAACCTGGCGTCCTGCACGGCGAAGCGCGCGATGACGTCCTTGCCCTTCGGTCCGTAGGGCGTGCGCGCGGTGTCGCCGAAGTAGACGATGCCGCGGCCGGGCAACTGCCGGAAAAGTTCTTTCACGACGGTGAGGCCGCCGAGGCCGGAGTCGAAGACGCCGATCATAGGAAAGTCGAGAGTCGAGAGTCGAGAGTCGAGAGTGTAAAGCTGACGCGTCGGCCGGTCAATGCTTTCGACTTTCGACTTCGGACTTTCGACTTCATCCGCGGATGATCTTCAAGAGTTCGTCCCGCATCGCTTCCATCTTCTCCTTCTTCTTCGCTTCCAGGTTCAGCCGCAGCAGCGGTTCGGTGTTGGAGGCGCGCACGCTCCACCACCAGTCTTCTTCGGGATGCGCGGGGTCGAAGAAATCCATGCGCAGGCCGTCGATGGTGATGACCGCGGACGCCTTGGGAGCGAACGCTTCCTGCAGCCGGGCCATGACCGCGTCCTTGTCCGCCACCTTCGAATTGATCTCGCCGGAGTGATGGTAGCGCTGGAGCGGCCCGACAAGTTCCGACAATTTCTTGCCGGTCACGGTCATCAGTTCGAAGACCATGAGCATCACGAGGTCGGGGCACTCGGCGTTGGCCAGGTCGCGGAAGAAGAAATGACTGGAGAGCTCGCCGGCGAAGATGGCGCCGTCCTTGCGCATCTGCGGCTTGATGAGGCCGTGGCCGACGCGGCCCATGATGGCGCGTCCGCCCGCCTTCTCGATCTCCTCCTTCGCGACCATGCTGCAGTTCACCGTGTAGAGCACGGGCTTGCCCGGGTCCTTGGCGAGGACGATCGGCGCGAGCAACGCGAGGATGATGTCGCCGCGGACGTTGCCGCCGTTCTCGTCGACGAGACCGACGCGGTCGGCGTCGCCGTCGAAGGCCACGCCGAGGTCGGCGCCGGTCTCGCGGATCCTGGCCTTCAGCGCGTCGAGCGTCTCTTCCTTCAGCGGGTTCGCTTCATGGTTCGGGAACCGGCCGTCGAGGTCGAGGAACAATCCTTCCCAGGACACGCTCACGATGCGGTCCAGGATGTCCGCGATGACGATGCCTTCCATGCCGTTGGCGGTGTCGGCGACGACCTTCAGGTTCCGGAGCTTCGCCGTGTCGACGAGCGACAGCAGCTTCGCCACGTACGCCTCCTGGATGCTCGTCGTGACCATGGTCCCCTCTTTGACCGCCGGATAAGGGCCGGCGACGGCCAGGTCGCGGATGTCCATCATCCCGGTCTCGCCGCCGATGGGCATGGCGTCGCCGAAGACCATCTTGAAGCCGTTGTATTCGCTGGGGTTGTGCGAGGCCGTGACCATCACGCCGGCGTCATGGAGCTCGTAGTCGGCGACCGCGTAGTAGAACATCGGGGTCGTGACCATGCCGACGTCGATGACGTCCGCACCCTGGGACATGACGCCCTTGGCGAGGGCGGCGAAGAGCTTCGGGGTAGTGTCGCGCATGTCCTTTCCGACCACCACGGTCTTGGCTTTCGTGAACTTCACGACCGCTTGACCGACCCGATAAGCGAAATCCTCGTCGATCTGTTCGGGGGCCAGCCCGCGGATGTCGTAAGCCTTGAAGAGTTTTGGGTCCATCATAGACGAGAAACGCGGCTAGGTTGCGCCGCATTTTCCACCCTGGCGGGCGTTCGAGTTATGCACCGCGGCCTTTTTGCCTGACCGCGCTTTTTTCCGTATAATTCAGGCTATAATAGTGTAGAGATTAATTCCTTCGCTCGCAACGTCCCTATGGGAACTCTTAACGCCATCATGATCGTCCTCGGCCTGCTCGTGGTGGTCGTGGTCGCCTGGCTCATCGCCGTCTACAACGGCCTTATTACGCTGCGAAACCGCACCGACGAAGCCTGGTCCGACATCGACGTCCAGCTCAAGCGTCGTTACGACCTCATCCCCAACCTCGTCGAGACGGTGAAGGGCTACGCCAAGCACGAATCCGAGACCATGGAGAAGGTCATCCAGGCCCGGGCGGCCGCCATGGGCGCGCAGACCACCGCCGCCAAGGCCGAAGCGGAGAACCAGCTCTCCCAGACCCTCAAATCGCTGTTCGCCATCGCCGAGAACTACCCCGACCTGAAGGCCTCGCAGAACTTCCTCCAGCTGCAGGACGACCTCAAGGACGCGGAGGACAAGATCCAGGCCGCGCGCCGCTTCTACAACGCCAACGTCCGCGACTTCAACACCAAGATCCAGGTGTTCCCGAACAACCTCATCGCCGAGCGGCTGAGCTTCAAGAAGTACGAGTTCTTTGAGATCGACAACGCGGAGCGGCAGAACGTGCAGGTGAAATTCTAGCCCCAAGCTTCAAGCGCCGAGTTCCGAGGGGCTGAAAAGCAGCTCGAAGCTCTCAGCTCGAAGCTCGAAGCTCGATGACGACATACGACTTCATCGCCGCCAACAAGAGGAAGACCGTGATCCTCATCGCGGTCTTTTCCGCGCTCGTGCTCGCCATCGGCTGGACCATCGACCAGTACTACGGCGGAGGAGGGTTCTTCGTCGGCGTCGCCGCCATCTACTCGACCATCTCGGCGCTGGTGAGCTACTACGCCGGCGACAAGGTCGCGCTGGCCGTCTCCGGCGCGCGCCCGGTGACCGGCGCGGAATCGCCCTACGTCGTGCGCATGGTCGAGAACCTAGCCATCTCGCAGGGCATGCCGACGCCGAAGGTCTATCTGATCGAGGACGAGGCCATCAACGCCTTCGCCACCGGCCGCGACCCGAAGCACGCGTCCATCGCGGTGACGACCGGCGCGGTACGGAAGCTGGCGAACGAGGAGCTCGAGGGCGTGCTCGCGCACGAGATGTCGCACGTGAAGAACTACGACATCCGGGTGATGACCATCGTGATCGTGCTCGTCGGCATCATCTCGGTGCTCGCCAACATGATGTTCCGGGCGACCTTCTACGGCGGCCGCCGGCGCGACAACCGCAACAGCGCCAGCGGGGTGTTCCTCCTGATCGGCCTGGTACTGATGATCTTCGCCCCTTTCATCGCCCAGCTCATCAAGCTGGCCGTATCGCGAAGGCGGGAATACCTCGCCGACGCGTCCGGCGCGCTGATGACGAGATTCCCCGAAGGCCTGGCGCGGGCGCTCAGGAAGATACAGCAGGAATCGATGCCCATGGCCCACGCTTCCGCCGCCACCGCGCACCTGTTCATCGCCAACCCTTTCACCGGAAAAACGCTCGAAGGCCTCTTCTCCACGCACCCGCCGATCGAAATGCGCATCGCGGCGCTCGAGAAGATGGCCAGCGTGCCCGGCACTTAAGTCGAAAGTGGAGAGTCGAAAGTCGAAAGCCCGCCGGGCTCCGCCACTCTCGTCTCTCCGCTTCCCACATCAATCTTTCCACTCTCGACTTTCCACTTTCTACTCTCGTATGCAGGACATCCTCGACAAATTCACCTCGCACCTCAAGAACGTCCTCGCCAAGGCGTACTCGCTCGCCGTCGAGATGTCCTCGCCGGCCATCAATCCGGAACACCTGCTGCTCGCGCTGCTCTTGCAGAAGGGCAGCATCGGCGGCGAGATCCTGCGCAAGTCGTCGATCGGCGCGGAGGACGTCCGCCGCGTGCTCCATCTCGCCGACGAGATGGCCCGCCGCGACATGCCGGCGCCGGCCGACGCCTCGCCCAAGCTCTCGGAGGACGCCAAGCGCGCCATCGAGAAGGCGGTGCTCACCGCCAACGTCCATGAGCACAAGTACGTCGGCACCGAGCACCTCCTCTCGGGCCTGCTGCAGATCGACTCCCCCGCCATCGACGCCATCCTCACCGAGCAGGACGTCGACGCGCACGAGCTGCGCGAGCAGGTGACGACGGTGCTCAAGAGCACGTCGAAGTTCCCCGAGATCACCGAGACCTTCGAGATCGGCAAGGCGCCGGCCAAGAAGGAGGAAGTGAAGGCCGAGAAGAAGGCCGAGTCGAAAAAGGGCGGCAAGGGCAAGGCCAAGACGCCGGCGCTCGATTTCTTCTCCACCGACCTCACCAACCCGAAGCTCCAGGAGCACATCGATCCGGTCATCGGCCGCGACAAGGAGATCGAGCGCGTCATCCAGGTGCTCTGCCGCCGCACGAAGAACAACCCCGTGCTGCTCGGCGAGCCGGGCGTGGGCAAGACCGCCATCGTCGAAGGCCTGGCGAAGCTCATCATGAAGGGCGAGGTGCCGGAGGTGCTCCAGGAAAAGCGCATCCTTTCGCTCGACCTCGGCCTCATCCTCGCCGGCACCATCTACCGCGGCGAGTTCGAAGGCCGCCTCAAGCAGATCGTCGACGAGATGAAGAACAACCCCGACATCATCCTGTTCGTCGACGAGCTCCATAACATCATGGGCGCCGGCTCGACCTCCGGCTCGATGGACGCGGCCAACATTTTGAAACCCGCGCTCGCACGCGGCGACATGCGCTGCATCGGCGCGACCACGCTGGCCGAGTTCAAGAAGCACATCGAGGCGGACGGCGCGCTCGAGCGGCGCTTCCAGCCGGTGGCCGTCGACCAGCCGTCGGCGGAGAACGCGGTGAAGATCCTCATGGGCCTGCGCGAGAACTACGAGGCCTACCACGGCGTGACCATCTCCGACGAAGCGGTGAAGGCCGCGGTGGAACTTTCCGAACGCTACATCACCGACCGCTTCCTCCCCGACAAGGCCATCGACCTCATCGACGAGGCCGCCGCCTGCCTGCGCGTCGCCACGACGACGGAGAGCGACGCCAAGAAGCTCAAGACGCTCGAGGAGGACCTCGACAAGGTGCGCCGCAAGAAGCAGAAAGCGGTCCACGGAGAGAACTTCATCGAGGCGCTCGAGCTGAAGACCAAGGAGAAGGACCTCGAACAGGCGCTGAAGGACCTCGGCAAGAAGGACCACGCCAAGGCCAAGGCGAAGATCGGCTCCATCGGCCGCCGCGAGATCGCCGCGGTCGTCGGCCGCGCCACGGGCATCCCGGTGATGGAACTGCTCATGGAAGAGAAGGACCGGCTGCTGAAGCTCGAGGACCATCTGCGCCGCAAGGTCATCGGCCAGGAGGAAGCCGTGAAGAACGTCGCCGAGCTCGTGCGCCGCGCCAAGGCCGGCATTTCGCACCCGAACCGCCCGCTCGCCTCGTTCCTCTTCCTCGGCCCGTCGGGCGTCGGCAAGACCGAGCTCGCCAAGCAGCTCGCCGAGACCGTCTTCCAGGACCCGAACGCGCTCGTGCGCATCGACATGTCCGAGTTCGCCGAAGGCTTCAACATGTCGAAGCTCGTCGGCGCGCCCGCCGGCTACGTCGGCTACCGCGACGAGACGAAGCTCACCGACGTCGTGAAGCGCAAGCCGCATTCGCTGGTGCTCTTCGACGAGATCGAGAAGGCGCACGGCGACGTGCACAATCTCCTGCTCCAGATCCTCGAGGACGGCCACGTCACCGACGCGACCGGCCGCAAGATCAACTTCAAGCATTCCATCATCGTCATGACCTCGAACGTCGGCTCGAACGTGCTGCGCCAGGAGCCGATGGGCTTCTCGACCGGCAAGCCGGGCGAGGTGACCGCGGCCGACATCGAGGAGACGCGCGCCGGGGTGATGAAGGAGCTCGAGAACGCCTTCCGGCCCGAGTTCGTGAACCGCATCGACAAGGTCGTGGTCTTCCAGCCGCTCTCGAAGGGCGACCTCGAATCGATCGTGGCGCTGCAGTTGCAGGAGCTCGCCGAGCGCCTCAAGAAGGACCATCGCGTGGGCCTGACCTGGTCGGCCGCGGCGATCTCGCAGATCGCGACGAAGAGCTGGAATCCCCTCTTCGGCGCGCGCGGCGTGCGCCGGCAGATCCAGGACCTGGTGGAGAACCCGCTCGCCAAGGAACTCCTTTCCGACACGTTCAAACAGGGCGAATCGATGGCCGTGGCGATCAAGGACGACGCCGTGGTGATCCAGCGCAAGAAAGCGCCCGCCAAGGAAAAACAACCGCATGCCTGACGAACTGCAGCATTCCGCGACCCTCGATGATCAGCTGCGCTGGAAGCGCGAGCTGGATTCGACGCGCGCCATGGCGCGGCAGACCATCCCCGGCTTCTTTCCGGGCCCTGGCGCTGCTGCGGGCGGCGGAGGTGGCGGAGTGGCCGCGGGAGGGGGCGGAGGCGCCCCGGCCGGCGGCGGCGCGCCTGCGGCAGGAGGCGGCGGAGCGGGCGGCGCCCAGGGACAAAAGGGCGGTCCGCAGCAGCCGCAGAAAGGCGGGCTCGGCCAGATGGGCGGTGGCGGAGGCGGCGGCACGCCCGGAACCCCCGGCCAGCAGTTCAGCGAAGACGAGATCGAGGAGATGCTCGAGCAGGGCTACTCCATGGATGACATCGAGAAAGCGCAGCAAGGCACGCCGGGAACCAAACCCCGACGTTCCCTGGCGGACCGCGCCGGCGGCGCCGTCGAGTCGGCCGGCAACCTGACCGAAAAGGGCGGCAAGGCGGTCGAGACGGGCGGCAAAGCCATCGAAGGCGCGGGCAAAGGACTCGAGACCGCCGGCAAGGGCGTGGAAGCGGCCGGCCAGGCGGCCGAGACCGCCGGCAAAGGCATCGAAGCCGCCGGGTCCGCCGTGAAGGAAGCCGGCAAGGCCACCATGGAAGCCAGCAAAGGACTGACCGAGGCGGGAGTGGAGCTCTCGTCCACCGGCCTCGGCGCCATCGTCGGCGTGCCGCTCGCGGCCGTCGGCGTCGTCGGCATGGCCGGCGGCGGCGCGGCCATGGGCGCGGGCGCCGGCATGGAGGCCGGCGGCAAAGGCGCCCAGGCGGCCGGCAAAGGCGCGCAGTCGGCGGGCAAAGGCATGCAGGAGGGCGGCAAAGGCATGCAGCAGGCCGGCAAGGGCGTCCAGGATGCCGGCAAAGGCATGCAGGACACGGGCGGCCAGATGCAGCAAATGGGCAAGCAGATGAAGCAGATGACGCCCGGCGCTGAGGGCGCGGACAAGGCCAAGGATTCCATGACCCCGAGCGCGCCGACCGGCATCGGCGGCGGAGCGCAGGCCGAGAGCCCGACCGGCAGCATGAAGGACACCGTCGGCGGCGGCCCCGCCAAGGACATCGCCATGAGCGCCGCGGGTGGCGCAGGCGGCGGAGGAGGCGGGGGCGGAGGAGGAGGCGGAGGAGGCGGGGGCGGCGGCATGCCCGGCGGAGGAGGGATGCCCGGCGGCAAGGTCATGCAGGCCTACCAGCAGGGCGGCAGCAAGAGCGACCAGATGATGCGGATGGGCGGCGCGGCCGCCGGCGAAGGCGCGGAGGCGGTCGGTTCGGCCTTCGGACCCGAAGGCAAGGTGATCGGCAAGGCGGCCTCGGAAGCGATCACGATGGGCACGGAAGGAGCTATCGCCGCGAAGAACCTGGTCATGTCGGGCGGCAGCCTGGCGTCGCAGAAGGCGGCGGCGAAAGCGTTCAAGCAACAGGTCGTCGACAAGATATGGTGGCCCGGCATGATGCAGTTCCCGATGAACTTCCTCCTCTTCTTCCCCATGCTCCAGGTGTACTGGTTCGCGAGCATGACGAAGAGCAGCTGGACCACGGAGATGCGGCAATGGGAGCACGGCGTCATCCTGTTCTTCTCCTTCCTGGAGTTCATGATGGTCATGACCTTCCTCGCCATCATCGGCGCCATCGGATGCCTCATCGACTACTCGAACTGCGGCCACACGTATGTCAGCAATCTTCTCGGCGTCTAAACCCTCGATCCTATGAACTGGAAAAGGCTCCTCCTCATCATCTTGTTCATCGGCGTGACCCTCGGCATCGGGTACGCCCTGTTCAGGCTTTTTTTCGCCGCGCCGCAGGAAGTCGTCCCCACGGAAGAACAGAACGCCAACGGCGCCGTCGGCGGCCTGCCGTCGGCCAACGTCGGCGGCGTGCCCGGCGCTCCCCCGCCGACCGGTGCGCCGGGGCTTCCCCCGGGCGTCTCCCCCGTCGCGAACGGCGGGCTGACGGTCGTGACGCCGGTCGCTCCGGTGCCGACCACCGGCGCGACGCTCAGCGCCAGCGGCCAGCTCAACTATTACAACCGCAATGACGGCAAGTTCTACCGCCTCAACCCCGACGGCACGACCACGTCGCTCTCCAACAAGACCTTTTTCAACGTGAGCAATGCGAAGTTCGACCCGCAGGGCAACAAGGCCATCCTCGAATATCCGGACGGCTCCAACATCATGTTCAACTTCCAGACCGGCGAACAGGCGACGCTGCCGGCGCACTGGGAGGGCTTCGACTTCAACCCCACGGGCACGCAGATCGTGGCGAAGAGCGTCGGCGTCGATCCGGATGCGCGCTTCCTGGTGGTCGCGAACCCCGACGGTTCCGGTGCCAAGGCGGTGCAGGAGCTGGGCGAGAACCAGGACAAGGTGCAGGTGAACTGGTCGCCGAACAACGAGGTCATCGCGACGGCCACGACCGGCCGGAGCTTCGGCGTCGACCGGCAGGAGGTCTACCTCATCGGCCAGAACGGCGAGAACTTCAAGTCGATGATCGTCGAGGGCCTGGACTTCCGGCCGAAGTGGGCGCCCGGCGGCGAGCAGCTGATGTACAGCGTGGCCGGCTCGCTCTCCGACTGGAAGCCGCAGCTCTGGATCGTCGACGCGCAGGGCGACAATATCGGCCGCAACCGCCGCAGCATCGCCGTGAACACCTGGGCGGACAAATGCACGTTCCAGGACAAGGACAACCTGTACTGCGCGGTCCCCGACGATCTCCCCCGCGGCGCCGGCCTCCAGCCCGACATCGCCAATGACACGCCGGATTCCATCTACAAGATCAACCTCACGACCGGCCTGCAGACCAAGATCGCGGTCCCCGAAGGCTCGCACACGATCGGTTCGGTCATGCTCACCCCGGACAAGAAGAGCCTCTTCTTCACGGACAAGGGTTCCGGCGTGGTCAACAAGATCGCGCTGCCGTGAGGCCGCGGCGGCCGGATATGGTAGAGTGAAGAGTGGCGGACGTTCCGCCACTCTTTTTCGGCCTTATGCGCCATTCGAACGCCTTCCTCGGCGCCGCGATCCTCGCCGCGCTGCTCATCCTGGTCGTCTACGGCATCGCCGCGCTGTCGCCCGTCAATCCGGCGCCCAAGAGCGTGAACCAGATCGACCTGAGCGCCGCTCCGCTCGACAAGCCGACGGTCTCTTTCGGCAACCCTTCGCGGGGCCCGAAGGACGCCGCGGTGACGGTATTCGTGTTCGGCGACTACGTCTGCCCGCCGTGCGCCGAATACGAGGCCACGACCTCCCAGCTCCTGACGGAGTTCCCGAAGGACGTCCGCATCGTCTGGAAGGACATGCCCAACACGCAGCTCCATCCCGAATCCATCAACGCCGCGGTGGCCGCGCGCTGCGCCGCGGACCAGGGGGCTTTCTGGCAGTATCACGACCTTCTGTACCAGGAGCAGGCGTCCATCGGCCCCAAGAACTACACCCCCTTCGCGGCCCAGCTCGGCCTCGACCTCGAAGCCTTCCAGTCCTGTTACGACTCCCGCCAGACGCAGCCGCTCGTGCAGCGGGATTACGACGAGGGGCAGCGGCTCCGCGTCGACAGCACGCCGTATACCTTCGTGAACGGCCGCAGGGTCGCCGGAGCCGTCAGTTACGAGCAGCTGCGCGGCTTCGTCGTCGCCGCGTTGAGCGAAGCGGGCATCCAGCCGGCCCAGGCGGCGCCATGATGCCGAAAACCGCCGAAAAATAAGGCCGGGACCCCGTGTCCCGGCACCCTCCGCAGCACCTCATATCCGCGTCGCAGTAAAGCCGGAGAGGTGCTATTATTTATGGGTCGGAAGCCCAAACCTTTGGACCGCCCTGAACACCCCGATCGGCTTATGAACGAGAGGAAAATACTCCCTTTTGCGCGGGCGTTCGTCTTCCTCTCTTTGGCTCTCTTCGCCGCGAATGCTGGCGCGGTCGTCCAGGAACGTCCTGTGCTGGCCATTAACATTCCGACGATCCAGTTCACCAACGTTTCGGTCGTGAACGGCGACGGTTATCGCAAGATCGACGTGCCCTGGATCGGGCAATACGTTTCCGGCGTGTACAGCTACGCCGTCGCCATCGCCGGCGTGCTCGCGGGGGTCATGTTCGTCATCGGGGGGTTCCAATACCTGACCGCCGGAGGCGATGCCAGCCGCGTATCGAAGGCCAAAGAACGCATCCGGGACGCGGTCGTCGGACTGCTCCTGGCCTTCGGCGCCTACACGATCCTTACCACGCTCAACCCCAGCCTCGTGTCGTTCGAAGCGCTCAATGTCAGGACCGTGGCGCGGCGGACCTTCACGGCGGAGGAACGCGAGGATTACGGGGACAACACCAACCCTCCGGTCGGGGGCGTGGCCTCCACGAACTCGCCGCCGGTCGCGGGCGGCGCGGGCGCGCAGGCGGTATGCACGACCATCGAATCCTGTCGGACCATGTGCAACGGCACGCATCCCACGAGCACGCCCGGCGTCATGGACGCGTCTCTCGCCAGGCCGATCCCGACGCTTCCCGGTCTGGTCGGCGGCGGTCAGTCGGCGTCGCAGGCCGTCATCGACGGTCTGACCCGCGCGGCCGCGGACGCGCACGCCCGCGGACTGACCATCGTGGCGGCCTCCGGCTACCGGCCGCTGGCCACGCAGATCGCGCTCGTCTGCGCCCGCATGGGTGATCCCGCCAGGGAGGCCGGCATCGGCTCCGCGGTCGCCTGGCCGGGAGGTTCGAACCATGGCGCCGGCTATGCGGTCGATATCCAACTGCGCGAGGACAGCTCCGGGCGCACGCTCGTCGGCAGCGGCAACTGCGCGGCGCAGGCGGCAGGGACCCTCGCCACGCCCGCCAATTCCCAACTTTTCGATCAGATCATGACGGCCGCGGGCGCACGCAGGTACTCGAACGAGATCTGGCATTATGAGTTCGGCAGCTCGTCCGGATGCCGCTGCACGTATCCGAACTGCCCCCCGCCGCCGAAAGCCTGCAGCGGTTGCTGATATGAACGTCCCACGTCATTCCCGCCTTGCCATCGTCCTCCGGCAGATCTTCCTGCCTGCCTTCCTTTTCGCGGCCCTTTTCTCGGTCGGACAGGACGTCCTCGGGCAAGGTACGGAACAGTTCCGGCCGAACCTCGCCATCAACATCCCGACCGTCACCTTCGAGAAGATCGTGCGCACCACGGTTCCGGGCGAACAGGGCGCGACCGCCCAGGACGTCATCGACGTTCCCTGGATCACGAACTACGTCGCGGGCGTCTACCGCTACGCCACTTCCGTCGCGGTCATCATCGCGGGAGTCATGTTCCTCGTCGGCGCGTTCCAATATCTGACCGCCGGCGGCGACTCGGGCCGCGTCTCGCAGGGACGCGACAGGATCACGAACGCGGTCATCGGCCTGTTCCTGGTGTTCGGCGCGTACGTGATGCTGCTGACCATCAACCCCGACCTCGTTTCCCTCCGGTCGCTGCAGATCAAAACGGTCGCGAAGAAGACCTTCACCATCATCTCTGCCGCCGATTACCAGCGCCTGACCGGGCACGCGCCGCCGCCGACCGGCAGCGGAGGCGGGCCCGGCGGCACCGGCGGCACGTCCGCGGGTGGCAGCGGCATGATCGGCATGGCCATGGAGGCTGCGCGGGCCACGAACATCCCAGAGCTCCCCTGCTTCGTGAAGGGCTCGATGCTGGAGGAGTCCGGGGGCAAGGCCAACGCGCTCGGCCATGACGAGAACGCCGCGACGACGGTGTTCAGCGTCGGCGCGCGGCGCCAGTTCATCAATAGCGGCGTTTTCAAGAGCGGCGCGACCTTCCCGCCGGTCGGCTGCAACGACAAGTCCTGCCAGAACCAGGGCCCGCGCGCCAACGACGACAACTTCACCGCCTCGTCCCCGCCGGACTACGGCCTCGACTGGCGGTACTCGCACGGCTTCGGCTCGGGACAGTCGACCATCTTCCCCGGCAGCGCGCCCTGCCCCGGCAACGAGGCGCAAGGGCGCGGCTTCCGGATGGGCAACCACTGCTACAGCGCCGCGCAGCTGCTCGACCCGCCTTCGCAGGTCGCCGCCATGGTGGACCACTACAAGATGTGCTGGCAGCGCGGCGGCGGCGACCCCGCCAGGGCCTACGTCTGCTACGCCGGCACCATCGCGCCGGACAACCCCATCATCGTCAAGCGCGTGAACAACTATAATGCCTGCCGCGCCGCCGGGGGCTAAGCCTATGCGGAAGAGCCATCACGTCGGAGCGCTCGTCGCCCTCATCGTCTTCGCGCCCCTGGTCGCGGCGGCTTTGCTGTTGTCGCCGGAGGCGGACGCGGCGCTCAAGAACCGCAACGCCAACACGCCCGCCGCCATCGAAGGGTTCCGTCCGACGCTGGCCATCAACATCCCGACCATCACGTTCTCGGGCATCCAGGTCGACTCGAACACCAATGGCCAGGAGGGTATCAGCGGTTACATCGACATCCCCTGGCTCGGCGAATACATGAAGGGCATCTATTCGTACGCCGTCGGCGTCGCCGTGGTGCTCGCGGGCGTCATGATGGTCATCGGCGGCTTCTATTACCTGACCGCGGGCGGCGATGCCTCGCGCGTACAGAAGGGTAAGCAGCGCATCGCCGACGCGGTCATCGGGCTGTTCCTCGTCTACGCCGCCTACACCATCCTCATCACGGTCAATCCGCAGCTGACGACCTTCGAATCGCTGCGGATCAAGCGGTTGCGGCAAAGCCCGTTCGAACTCATCGACGAAGCGCTGCGCACGACGCACGCCGATACCGGCACCGAAAGCAGCTCTTCGGGTTCCACGGGCACGCCGCCCCCCTACACGCCGCCGCCGGGCGCCGTGGACGCGCCGAACAGCCCGCTGCCGCCGCCCAGCGGCCAGAATTACGTGCAGCTCTACGCCAGCTGTCCCCTCACGTCACTTCCCGACAAGCACGTGGTCCCCTGCCACGGCGCTTGGGGCGCGGGGGTGACATGCGGGGACGAATCGCCCACGGGGCCTCGCGGCGTCGCTTTCCGGGACGGCATGCGCGCCCTCATCGCCAGCGAACCGGACATGCGCAGGAAGATCGCCATGGTGGCGGAGGCCGGCGTGAAATGCTTCTCGCACTACGGTTCCTGCGGCGCGACGGCGACGACCTGGGCCCGCATCGCCGGCGTCGGTCCCGATCAGCTCGGCCAGAACAGCCCCAGCGCCGGGCAGACGACGCTCTGGAACCACATCAACCATGAGACCCCCAGGGCGATCGCCCAGCAGCTCCTCGGCGTCGCCTGCGAGACCACCTGCTCAGGCTCGGCCTTCGCGACCGCATGCGGGGCGCGCTGCGATCCCGCCACGCCCGCCGCCACGGCGTCCGAGTGCGGAGGACACACCCCCTGCAACACGGTCAAAAGGGACTGCGTGACCGGCGCCGCCGCGAGGGCCGCGGTGCGCGCCATGTTCGAAGGCCCCGGCGGCCCCGCCGGCTGGCCTGACTCCTGGACCACGGGCCTGGAGATCGGCGATCATGTCCACATCTACAACGGCAACAGCAGCTGCGGTTCTTCCCATGCCATGATCTTCCTCGGCTGGGCGAGCCCCGGACGCGCCAGGACCGCCAACGGGCAGTGGGCCGGTCCGCAATGGGAGGACACGAAGTGCTTCATGCGCTCATGCGGAAATTTCTCGATCGTCACGCGCATCTACAAACCCTCCTCGCTCGCGCATTGAGCCGTCCCCGGATATGACCGTGCGGAGCCTTCTTCGCAGGATCCTTCCTTCGCTCGCCTTCCTGACGGCGGCCTTCCCGGCCTCGGCCCTGCAGGACAAACCCGTCCTCGCCATCGAGATACCGACGGTGCATCTTTCGAATCTCACGTCGGAGAGCGGTTCGTACGGCATCCCCTGGCTCGGCGAGTATGTCGCCGGCGTTTATTCTTACGCCGTCACGGTCGCCGCGGTCATCGCGGGCATCATGCTCGTGATCGCGGGCTTCCAGTACGTCACGGCGGGCGGCGACGCCTCGCGCGTCAGCAGGGCCAAGGACCGCATCAAGGACGCCGTCATCGGCCTGTTCCTCGTGTTCGGGGCTTATACCGTCCTCGTCAATCTCAATCCCGAGCTCGTCTCCTTCAGGCCCATCGCGGTGCAGAAGGTCCTCGGCCATCAGATCGAAATGCAGAACCAGTTCGGCGGCGCCGATCCGGCGTCGTTCACGCGGGGTCCTGCTCCCGGGGTCGCCTCTCCGGAACAACCCGTGCAGACGGGCGCGACGTTCGACAGCGGCGGCAATTCCAAGATCTCGCTCGACGCGACCCTTCCGCCGAACGTCGATCCGTACGGCAGCAACGTGGTCCGGGAACCCGTGCCGAACGTCCCGCAGGGAGGCGCGCAGGGCGGGAACGTGAACGCGGGCGAGGGCGGAGGGGCGGCCACGGGCAGCCAGAACGCGCCGCCGGCGACGCCCGGAAGGCTCGTCGACCTCTATGCCCAGGGGAACCCTTACGGCGTGCGCGTGCAGGGCGATGACACCAATTTCGCCAGCAAGATGAACAGCATCTGCGTGGACCGGATGAAGGGCGGCGGGAACCTCTCGAAAGAGGAGGTCATGCAGCGCGCCGCCGCCGTCGTACGGGTCTGGATCAACGAATCGATGCGGGGCGGTTCGGCGTACGTCCGCAACCCTTCGGGGAACGGCAACGCGGTGCCGGACTGGGGCTTCGTCGTCGCCTCGAACGCCGGCGACCCCTGCCAGATCGCCGAGGCGTCGGCACGGGGCGCCGACCCGGCGAAGGTAGAGTCCTGCAAGGCCTGCATGAATCCCGTGCTGCAGTACCAGGTCAACACCACCGGCGCGTGGGGACACGATGCTGCCGTGCAAAAATACAACGAGATGGGCTGCCCGGGGCTGAACTGCCCGGGCGTGCACGCCGCGCTGCAGCAGGCGTATTCGGTCTGCTATGCGAAGCCCGCCTTCGATGCGCACATCGTCGGCGGCGACTGCACCAATTGGCTGCTGTCCCTCACGCGCTGCGCGCTTGGCGCAAAGTTCGTCGGCACGGCGTTCACCGCTCCGCAGAAGGCCGACAAGATCTGGACGAACGGGCCTCCCATCACCGTCGGCAAGAACAAGAAGGTCGTCAATCCGGGCCCGTGGCGCGACGCCATCCAGCCGCTCGGCGGTCCGCAGTTCATGGATTTCTACCATGGCGGCAACGACAGCCTCTGCCATTCGTTCATGTACGTGGGCGGCATGGGCCTCAAGACGACCGCCGGCCAGGTCATCTACTGGATCGAGATGGGCGGCGGCGGCGCCTTCGACACCGTCATCAGGCCCACGAACGCGCAGGAAGGGTTCCAGGCGGTGGCCAACGTGCCCGGTCACGGCGCCAGCATGGGCATCAAGCTGCATTTCATCCCTTCGATCTCCGCCATGGTCACCGGATGCTTCCTGGGCGACAAATCGAAGTTCTGGTACTACCGGACGATAGACAAATACATGGCGACGCAGAAATAGGCATTGCGGCCATTCCTGCGCCGTGCCACAGTCCATGCGTTATGAAGACCCCCGCGACCGTCTACACGTGCAGTGAATGCGACGCCCAGAGCCCGAAGTGGACCGGCCAATGCCTCGAGTGCGGGGCCTGGGGCTCGATGGGCGCGGCGCCCGCCGCCCGACGCTCCCCCGCCGCCGCGGCAGCGCGCCCGGCCAAGACCCTCGCCTTCGGCGAGCTCGCTTCCGAGAAGGAGCGCCGCCTGCCGACCGGCATTGCCGAAGCCGACCGCGTGTTCGGCGGCGGCATCGTGCCCGGTTCGGTCACGCTCCTGGGCGGCGAGCCCGGCATCGGCAAATCGACGCTCGCCATGATCATCGCCTCGCGGCTCGCGGGCGGCGGCCGCAGGACGCTCTATTGCTCCGGCGAGGAATCGGCGAGCCAGGTGAAGATGCGCGCCGACCGGCTGGCGCTCGCGCAGCAGGGCCTGTTCTTCCTGAGCGAGACCGACGTGGCGACGCTCATCGCCACGCTCGAGGCCGAGAAGCCGGCGTTCGCGGTCATCGACTCCGTGCAGATGCTCCGCTCCGACGACATTCCGGCCGAGGCCGGCGCCGTCGGCCAGGTGCGCGCGGCCGCGGCGCGGCTCGTGGGCTTCGCCAAGGCCTCCGGCATCCCGGTTCTGCTCATCGGCCACGTCACCAAGGACGGCATGGTCGCGGGCCCCAAGACCCTCGAGCATCTCGTGGACACCGTGCTGTCCTTCGAAGGCGAGCGCACGCATCCGCTCCGGACGCTGCGCGCCCTCAAGAACCGCTTCGGCTCCACCGACGAGACCGGCATCTTCGAGATGCGGGACGAGGGACTGGCAGAGATCAAGAACCCGTCCGCGTACCTCCTCGAGGCGCGCCAGGAAGGCGTTCCGGGCTCGGCGGTGTCGTGCATCATGGAAGGCAGCCGGCCGGTGCTCGTGGAAGTGCAGGCGCTCGTCCAGAAGTCCCCCTTTGGCTATCCGGCGCGGAAGTCCTCGGGCATCGACCAGTCGCGCATCGACATGCTGCTCGCGGTCCTCGCGCGGCGCGCGGGGCTCGACTTCGGCCAGCACGACGTCTTCGTGAACGTGGTCGGCGGGCTCAAGATCAAGGAACCCGCGGCCGACCTGGCCGTGGCGCTGGCGCTCGCGTCCGCCCTGCGGCACGCGCCGCTCCCTCCGCGCTTCGCCGCCTGGGGCGAGATCGGGCTCGGCGGCGAGCTCCGCCCCGCTCCCGGCCATGACCGCCGCGCCGCCGAAGCCGCGGCGCTCGGCATCGTCCGCGCCGCCGCGCCGGTCCCCCGCTCCGCGGGCAAGAAAGCGGCCGGCATCACCATCATCGACGTCAGGAACGTGAAAGACGCCGTCGCCGCGGCGCAAGCCCCCGCTCCGCGACAGGTCGCCTGAACGGAACATATAGAGTAAAAGAAAGACCGGCCGAGAAGCATCTCGGCCGGTTTCGTTTTTCACGCGATGGTGCGCGATCAGGCGCGGGAACGGCGGGACTTGCCGTTGGGCGCGGGCGGAGAGGACCGCTCGTCCTCTCCCGCGTCGATGTCGACGTTCAGCTTGGCGCCGATCTCGTTCGCGACCGCGGTCACCGCGCCCTTCTTGCGCGGATCGTCGAGGCCGTCGCGGTACTTCCTGAGCACCGTCCCCACCAGCTTCCCGAAGTCGCGGGTCGAGACGACCTTGGCGAACTTGATCTCGAAGGCCCTGGCCTCGAAGTTCGCGCCGCGGGAGAGGAGGAAGGCGGAACAGAGGTTCCGGGCCGCCGCATAGGCGTGCTTGTCGCGCCTGACGCAGCTGTCATGCGCGGCCTGGCCGGCGTGTTCGATGCGGTCGCTCGCGGCGGGGGCGACGAGAATGTGGCAGAAAGGGCAGTAATCGTTCCTGTTCATGCGTTGGCTCCTGTATCGGTGGTCGAAGGGACGGATCCCGGATATTCGGCCGAAGTTGGCCCTTTTCCGGCTTGTGCGACTGCACAAGGCCGCACCTTATCACGGGCGCGGTTCCGGGTCAACGGGACGTTTTTTGCGTTTTCCGTTTTCCGTTTACCGTTTTCAGCGCGGTCCGAAAACCAAAAACGGTAAACGGAAAACGGAAAACCTACTCCAAATGCGCGTCCTCGATCTCCGCCGCCAGAAAGGCCCGGAGCGCGGGGTGGCGGGCGAGGTCGGGATCGCCGTCGAGCAGCGTCGCGGCGGCGTCCCTGGCCGCGGCGATGAGGTCGAGGTCGGCGAGCGAGGCCATCGCCAGCGCCGGCCGTCCCGACTGGGCGACGCCGAGCAGGTCGCCGGGGCCGCGCAGCTCGAGGTCCTTTTCGGCCAATGCGAAGCCGTCGGCGTGGGTCGTCATCGCAGAAAGGCGCTCGTCGACGGCAGGCGACGGCGCGCTCGGCAGCAGGAAGCAGACCGAACGGTGCGCTCCGCGCCCGACGCGGCCGCGGAACTGGTGCAGCTGCGACAGGCCGAAACGCTCCGCTCCTTCGATGCACATGACGGTGGCGTTGGGCACGTCGACGCCCACTTCGACGACCGAGGTCGAGACGAGCACGGAGACCTTGCCGTCGACGAGGTCGGCCATGACCCGCTCCTTCTCGTCGGCGGGCATCTTGCCGTGCAGCATGGCCATGGCGATGCCGGGGAACTCGTCCTTGCGCAGGCGCTCGTACGCCTCCGCGACCGATTCGACGCCGAGCGTGTCGGACGGGTCGATGAGCGGGCAGATGACGAACGCCTGGCGGCCGGCGGCGACCTCCTCACGGATGCGGGCGTAGGCCTGCGCTTTGGCGCGCGGACCGAGCACGAAGGTCGCGATCTCCTGCCGGCCCTTCGGCTTCTCGCGCAGGATGGAAAGGTCGAGGTCGCCGAACGCGGTCAGCGCGAGGGAACGCGGGATGGGCGTCGCGGTCATGGACAGGAGATGCGGCTCGACGCCGGGAATGCCGCTCTTGGTGCACAGCAGCTGGCGCGTGCGCACGCCGAAGCGGTGCTGCTCGTCGATGGCCGCGAAGGCGAGCGACGAGAAACGCAATTTCTCCTCGACGAGCGCGTGCGTGCCGATGACCGCCGCGACCTCGCCGGCGGCGATGGCGCCGCGCAGCGCCTCGATCTCCTTCTTGGCGGCGCACTCGATCTCCTTGCCGTCCGCGGCGCTGCGCCGGTAGTTGTTGGTCCAGAGCGCGATGCCGATCCCCTGGCCGGCGAAGAAGCGCTTGAAGGTCTCGAAATGCTGGCGGGCGAGGATCTCCGTCGGGGCCATGAGCGCGGACTGGAAACCCGCCTTGGCCGCGTTGACCATGGCGACCGCGGCGACCGCCGTCTTGCCGCTGCCGACGTCGCCGTCGAGCAGGCGGTGCATCGGCGAATCCTTGGCCATGTCCTTGAGCGCCGCCCAGGCCGCCTTGCGCTGGTCGTCGGTGAGCGTGAAGGGCAGCGAACGGACGAACGCCTTGGTCCCCTCTTCGTCGAACGGCACGCGCACGGCGCGCTTGGCCCCGCGCAGCCGCTTGGTGCGACCGATGGACAGCTGCAGCGCCAGGACCTCGTCGAAAGCGAGGCGTCGGCGCGCGGCGTCGCGTTCCTCGAGGGTTTCGGGGAAATGCGCCCCGCGGACCGCCTCGGCCTTGCCAACGAGGCCGTTGGCCTTGCGGAGCGCCGGCGGGAGCGGATCGCTGATGGCGCCGATCGCTTCCTTGCAGGCGGCCGCGAGCTTGCGCATGGCGAACTGGCTGAGGCCGCCGACGAGCGGATAGACCGGCATGAGAGGCCGGACGAGGCCGTTGCCGCCGCCGATCGGCTCGTACAGCGGGTTCGCCAGCCGCACGCCGAACTTGGTCTTCACCGCCTTGCCGGCGAAACGGAACTCGGCCCCGGGCTTCAGCGACTGCGCCAGGTACGGCTGATTGAACCAGATGGCGACCATCTCGCCGCTGTCGTCCTCGATGGCGGCCTCGGTGATGGTCAGGCGTCGCCGGAAGCTCTTGCGGTTGCGCGCGGACACGATCCTGGCCGCGACCGTGACCTGGCTGCCCGGCTTCACGGACGCGAGCGGCAGATGCGAGGTGAAGTCCTCGTAGCGGTTGGGGTAGCAGGCCAGCAGGTCGCCGACCGTGGCGACGCCCGCGGCGCGCAACGCCGAAGCCTGGCGTTTCAGGACGCCCTTGAGCTCGGCGATCGGGGTGGCGAGGTTCGGAGCCATCAAAAAAGTGGAAAAGCGGGAAAGCGCGAGAGCGGGTGGCCGCTCTACCGCTCTTCCACTTTTCCACTTTGTCGCTTTTTTTGTGGTGCGTCCGAGACGATTCGAACGTCTGACCTCAGCCTTCGCAGGGCTGCGCTCTATCCAACTGAGCTACGGACGCATGGGTTGTGACGGGGACGAGGCGCCCCGCGCCCGCGTCAGATCTTCAGCACCCTCCCGATGAAATCCGAGAACGGTTCGTCGTCCTCGTTGAAATCCTCGCGCACGAAGTTGGCGAGGACCTGGCGCACCTGGTTCGGGTTCATGGACCCCATGTCCACGGTGACGCGCGGACGCAGGGTGTTCTTGAACTCGAAATAGAGAGCGCGGACCGCGGGCGGTTCGTAGATGAACCAGAAACGGCTGATGTCCCGGTACATGTAGAACGCGTTCCCGATGCGGATGCCCGTATCGGTGATCGCGAACCTGATCTGCTTCGGCTCGGACACGGACGCGAGGTACGTGACGAGCGCGAACATGATGATGATCAGCGCGAAGAGAAAATTAGCAGAGACCACCGAGTAAATCAAGAGCCCTCCTCCCAGGAGCCCCATGGTGACGTACCAGGCCCTGCCCCGCTCGTATTTGGGGTATTCCAGGATGTTCCAGGCGACGTATTCGTTCGAATAATCGCCGACGGGGACCTCGTCCTCGAGGTCCAATTGTTCGATCATGGCGTCCGCCATAAGGCTGGCTTGAGGGGTTCTCTCCCCCTCTTTATACACGGAAAACGCCGTGCGCGCCAGTTGTCCGGATAAGGCGGAAAGAGCGTTGACAAAGCCAATTCCGCGTGCTAAAGCTACCCGTTCCTTTCCGCTCTTTTTCCGGAGGTGCCATGTGAGCGAACCCTTGAGCCGGCAGGACAGGCTGGAGAAGATCAACGGCATCCTGGCCGAATACCGCCTTCCGCCGTGGAAGGACGCCCGCCTCGGCGACCCCGCCGAGGGCCAATGCGAGGTCCTGGACCTCGCCGACCTGCAGGAACTGGGCGATCGGCGCATCGCGCTGACGCTCAGGGTGCGAGACCCGCTCGGCGAAGAACGGCGCGTCACCGTCAATGTCGGGGGCGCGCTCGTCTACGTCGTGCCGCTCCTCAACCTGCTCGACGGGGAGGACGCCGGCAACGGGCCGATGTGCTGCTTCGTGAAACGCTGGCGCATCGAGCACGGCGAGTTCTCCTACGAACTGCCGCACGCGCTCGTCCCCGAGGGCTCGCTCGGCGGCACGCTGGACCCGATGGACTCGCCCAGCCACCGCGTGCTCGCGGCGGCGTTCGGACCGGAGTCCGTCGACGCGCTCACCGCCGCGAAGATCGTCCCCGTCGGGACGTTCCGGGTGAAAGGCGAAGCGCGTCCCGCCGAAGCCTACATCCTCGCCGCGACGGTGCTGAAACCGTTCATGCGCAGGAAGGGCGACGGCGCGGTCGTGAAGCTGGCCTGGCCGAAGGTCGCGCCGCTCGTCGAGAGCGGCAAGCACGTCACCGAACCGGTGTCCGCGGCCGCGCTCCATCTCGCGCTGCGCATGTACCCTCCGCAGAAGAAGAACGAACGATAAGGACGGCGGCCGCTCGGCCGCCGTTTTCTTTTGTGCCGCCGCGACGTGCGCATAAAAAAAGACCCCCGCTCAGGGGGTCGGGGGCTCGTAAGGACGCTGCGCCGGTACCTTCACGATGACCTCGTCGCCTTCGTGGACGAAGCCGGAGCAGTAGACGCTGCCGACGACGCCGCGCAGGCCCGCCGCGGCCTTCGGGAACTTGGCCGCGAGCCCGGGGATGCCGGGATGCTGCGCCTGGATGGCCTCGCCGGGCGCGGTGCACGGGCCGTTCTCGCGCCAGACGAGCAGGACCGCGGTCCGCTTCGACGCGTCGTTCTTCTGGAAGAACAGCATGGTGCCCGTCGGCAGTTCGGTGAGCCGCGGGATGCCGCTCAGCACGAGGTTCTCGCCGAGGCTGCCGGGAACGATCGACGGGACGCCCATGGCCGCGGCGATCGCCGCCAGGTCCTCGACGGAGACCGCCGAAAACTCGCGCAGGTTGGCGACCTCGATGCCCTTGGGGAGGCCGAAGCCGAGCAGCTCGCGCTCGCGGACGTCCGCGAGCCGGACGCCGGCATGGCCGTCCCCTTTCACGCCGTGGCCGCGCAGGAACTGCGCCTTGCGCGCGGGGAAGGACACGGACGTCGCGGGGTCCCTGGAAACGAGGACGGCCTCGACGCGGCCGCGGAGCTCGAAAGGTGCGATGGTGGTCATGATGCCTCCTTTGCGACCGGTCGAAGGGTAGCGCCTACGCAAAATGACGTCCATCGACGTCACGTCGGAAGCCTTGCGAAAATCACCGCGAGCGTATAGTTTATAAGCACTTTAAGGGGAGGGTTGCGCCGAATGGTAAGGCAGCAGTTTGCTAAACTGCGACCTCGAAAGGGGTCTTGTGGGTTCGATCCCCACACCCTCCGCCATAGCAAATCGGACATGGCCCTGTGCCATGTCCGATTTGCTTTGATGCCGAGGAGGGTGTGGGGATCGAACGGGTCGGGGCTGACCCGGGGGTCGCGTCCACCTGACGCGACACAGCGAACGGGCGCAAGGAAACGGATATATCCGCCCGTTCCACGCAAACCCCGCCGCGTTCGGCGGCGGGTACGGAATCCCCACACCCTCCGCCAAGAAACCGAACAAATAGGCTATGATACGAAGCATGGAGAGGTGGCCGAGCGGTTTAAGGCAGCGGTCTTGAAAACCGCCGTGCTGAAAGGCACCGTGAGTTCGAATCTCACCCTCTCCGCCATCGACGTGAAGACCCCCGAAAGGGGGTCTTTGCGTTCTTCCGCCCGTCATACGGGACGGTTCTTTTGACCGCTGAGCAGCGTCACCGCCCGGACGCTCACCGCGCCGGCCGCCCTAAGGGCCGCGGCGCAGGCCGACAAGGTCGCTCCGGTCGTCACCACGTCGTCGATGAGCACGAAGGACCGGCCGGCCGCCTGCACGGAAGCGCGCACGCTCCCCTGCGCGTTCTTTGCCCGGGCCGCGTCATCCGCGAGCGCGGCCTGCGCCGACCAGCGGAAGCGCCTCCGGAGGACGCCCGGGGCCGCCGGCGCGCCGGTCACGCCCCGGAACGCCTCGGCCAGGAGCGCCGCCTGGTCGAAGCCGCGATAGGCCTCCCGGAAAGGGTGCATCGGCACGGGCATGACCGCGGCCGGGCCGGCGAACGCGTCGAACGCGTGCCTGTGCCGACGGACGAAGGCCTCGAAATGGCGGAGCAGCGCCTCCCCGGCCTCGTCGACCCGTTCGTACTTCCAAAGACGCACCAGCTCTCGCAAAGCGGGGCGGGCGTACGGCGCCGCCGAGGCGATGCCGTCGAGCGGCGAAGCCGCGCGGCATTTCGGGCGGCCGCACTGCGAACCCAGCGGCGAGCGGGTCCCGCAGCCCGGACAAACAAAGATCCCCTCCAGGGGGACCAGTTCGGCCGCGGCGCAGCCTTCGCAGAGCACTTTTCCTTCGGCGCCGCAGGAGCGGCAGGAGTGCGGGAACGCGGCCCGGGCGAGAAGGCTCGCGGCCTCCCGTCCGGTCCGGATCATCGCGGTTGCCAGGTCGCGGTGTTCACCTTCCATGCATCGCCGGCCTTCACGAATTCGAGCTTCAGGTCCTGGTAATACACCACCGCGGCGCCTCCTGTCGAGCCCGTCTCGCGGCGCTGGGTCTTCACGGTCACGCTGGCCGTCCCCGCCGCCTGGTCATAGGCCGTGATGTCGACGCTGAGCGCCCTGGTGGTCGTGCCGAAGAAGTTCGCGGCCGGAGGCTTGGCGCGCTGCTCGGCGACGTAGGAATCGGCCCAGGCCTTGAGCGCCGGGGTCATGTAGAATTCCGCGTCGACGATGTTCTGGTAGTTTCCCTCGGTCGAGAAGCTGCCGAAAAGCTCCGCGAAGGACTTGGCCGTCGCGCGGAGATTGTTGCGCTCGTCCGCCTTCTTCGGCGGCGGCGCGGGGGCGGGCGCAGGCGCGGTCGTGTTGGTGTTGCCGGTGCCCACGGAGTAGTTGACCCCCAGGCCCGCACGGTTCACGATCACGCCGTTCTGATTGAGCTCGTCCGGCAGCAGCGGCGCGGACCGCGGCCGCAGCAAGAGCAGCCAGCCCAGGAGCAGGAGCAGCAGGATGACGACGACGGCGATGATGATCTTGGTGCGGCGGGACATGGCGGTCTATTTCTTCTGGCCTTCCGCGAGCGACGCCTCGTACTCCTTCTTGGCCGCTTCGATCTCGAGCAGCTGCTGCGGGTTGGTGGTGACGACCTGGTCCTCGGCGTACGACGCGACCACCTTCACCGCCGCGTGCTTGTTGCCCGCGAAGAAGATGCCCTCGCCGACGCCGCACTCGAGCAGCAGGTACTTCTCGCCCTCGGTCAGGAGGAAGGTCTTGGCGATGTTGTCGATGGCGGCCGGCGACTGCTTGAGCAGCATCTGCATGGCCGAGTTGGTGACGATGGCCTGCCCGTAGGTGTTGCGGAGGAAGTCGTTGACGTCCTGCGTGATGGTCGTGACGCCGAGATAGTATTTGCGGCAGCGTTTCACCAGCGCGAAGATGAACTTCGCCGAGTCCTCGTTCTGCATGAGCCACCAGGCTTCGTCGATGACGAGGATGCGCTTCTTGCGCTCGGAGCGGACCACGTTCCAGATGTAGTTGACGATGGCGTAGATGGCGAGCGGCCGGAGCTCGTCCTCGAGGTCGCGGACGGAGAAGGTCACGAGGATGTTCTTCATCGTCACGGTCGACGGCGAGTTGAACAGGCCGGCGAACGTGCCCTCGGTGAACTTCTTGAGGCGGATGACGAGGTCCTTCGTCCCCTCCATGCCCTCAAGCACCTCGACGAAGTCCTGCATGATCGGCGGCTCCGCCGTGGCGAGGTCGGCGTCCGGCGTGATGTCCTTCTTGGCGTAGGTCTCGAGCAGCGCGCGGTCGAGGATGGAGTCCTCCTGCGGGGTGACGCTCTGCAGCATGATGCGCAGCAGGCCCTTCACGGTGATGACGGCGCTGCGGATGATGTCCTCGGTGGTGATCTGCTCGCCGACGGCGCGCGGCAGGTCGAACGGGTTGATCTTCGCGTCCGACGCGAGGGAGATGTTGATGTACGTCCCGCCGACCGCGTCGGACAGGTGCTTGTACTCCATTTCAGGGTCGATGACGATGACCTCCACGCCCATCATGAGCGAGCGGAGGATCTCCAGCTTGACGGTGTAGGATTTGCCGGCGCCCGAGGTGGCGAACACGATATAGTTCGCGTTCTGCATCGAGAAGCGGTCGAACAGCACGAGGCTGTTGTTGTGGCGGTTGATGCCGAAAAGGATGCCGTTGTCGGAGGTGAGGTCGGCGGAGATGAACGGGAACGACGACGCCACCGGGCTCGAGTTCATGTTGAACGTGATCATGAGCTCGTCGTTGCCCTGGGGGATCGTCGAATTGAAGCCCTGCTCGGCCTGGTAGAAGACGCGCTTGGTGTAGATGAGCTTGCCGCCGAAGAGCGCTTCGACGTCCTCCGTCTGCTTGTCGAGCTCCTTCTTGTCGGCGCCGTACACGGTGACGTAGAGCGCGAACTGGAAGAAATGCTCGGTCCCCTGCGAGAGCGAGTCGCGCAGGTCTTCGATGTCGCGGAGCGCGGTCTCCCGGATCGGGTCGCGCGGCGCGCCCTTCTCGGCGTCGGAGAGGATCTGCGCCTCGAGCGTACCGACCTTCTTCTTGAGCTGCTTCAGGATGACGTCAGGCTTCACCGGATAGAAGAACATGGCCACGTCGAGCGGGTGGTTCATGTTCACGATCGGCGCGAACCAGCCGAGCGAGATGTAGCGCGGGTACGTGACGACGAAGACCGTCCTCACGAACGTCTCGTTGAGGACGAGGTAGGTCGGCTCGACCTTCAGGCCGGCGGGCGCGATGATGTCCTTGATGGAGACGACGCCCTTGCGGTAGATGCGCTCCTCTTCGAGGAGCTCGCGCTCCTTGGCGATCTGCTCCTGCTCCTGGGCGCCCTTGCCCGGCGGCGCGGCCTTCTTGGGAGGCGCGCCCGCTGCCGGCGACGGCGTGAATTGTCCGGGCTGGAATGCCATAGGTCGTCAAACGGTGGTGATCTCTTCCTGCACGCGCAGCTTCGCCGAATCCTGCATCTTCTGGCTGTCGTACACCTCCGGGTTGTAGACGCGGTAGAACAGCTCGATGAGGCTCTGGGTGTCGAGCTGCACCGCCTTGAGGCCCATGCTGTTGAGGTTGCCGATGATGTGCTCGACGCGCACCTGGAGGTCGTTCTTGCGCTGCCGGAACCGCTCCTCGGCGAGCTTGACGAACAGGGCCGGCGTGAAGGCCTCCGACATCCGGGCCACGAAGCCCTTCTGCTTGTCCGACAGCGGGTTGTACGGGACGATCACGAAGAACGACTTCTGCATGATCTGCCCGAGGGTGACGAGCTCGGTCACGAAGTTCCTGTAGTCCGCGATCTGGATGCGGAGCAGCTCGTTGGTCTGGTTCTTCTCCGATTCCTTCAGGCGCTCGATGTAGTTGTCGATGTTGAGCTTGCGCGACTGGATGACGACCTGCAGCGGGAACTCCAGCGCGTTGAGGAACTGCACGTACGCGGCGATGATGGCGTTCTGCTCGTCCTCCGACTTCAGCGCGAAGTTGATGCTCGCGACGATGAGCACGGCGCGCAGGGTGCCGTCCTTCATGATCACGACGTCCTCCTTGATCTCGTTGATGTCCAAATAGCGCTGGGTCGCGGGACCCGGCTTGCTGCCGGCGAGTTTCGGGGATTGCATTTCGGGCATAGCTGCGAGCTTCGAGCTGCGAGCTTCGAGCTTGTGTCGTCACAAGCTCCAGGCTCACGGCTCGAGGCTAATCCTCGGGGTTGTAGACTCCGCCGGTGTTCACGACGAGCGAGAGCTCGGTGAGCTTGGTCGCGGCGAGCGGCTCCTTCCGGATGCGCGCGGGCGGCGGAGGCGGCGGCGGCTTCTTGATGATGTCCATGAGCTCGCCGTCGGTATACTCCTTGTTCCAGATGCGCAGGCCGGGCCGTCGGAACGTCTGGATCATGTTCAGCAGGAAGAAGTGGAACGGCTGGCCGTTGACCCGGAAGAAGGCGAAGATGCCGCCGATGACGAAGGTCGTGAGGCCGACGAGGAGGAAGAGGCCGAAATCCGCGAGCTTGTACTCGATGAACATGATCAGCGTCGTGACGAGCAGGATCAGGAACTGCCGCGTCGTGAGGGGGCCGATGATCTTGTCCTCTACGTCGATGAATTGGGGTACGACGTACCGCATGGGCGCATTATACCATAGAAGGAGCAGGATTGTCCCCAAGTGAGCCAAAAAACGTCAGCCGAACCGCAATTTCCGGTTAAGCTCCATGACGGAGTCGAACTCGGCCTTGGAAAGGTAGGGGGCGGCCTTGCTCTCAAGCTCGGCAATGACCTCGGTGACCGGCTTCCCCTCGAGGCTTTTGCGGAGGATGTCGAGGTACAGCTTATTGACCTCGCTGTCCTGCCAGGCGCGGATGCCCTGCGTTTTGACGTCGAAGGACTGTTCCTCGAGCAGGTCGATCTTGTCCTTGAGCTTGAGCGTTGCCTCGCGGGGATCCTTGGAGAGCCTCCGGAAGTCCTTGATGGTCATGGAGCGCAGCTCTTCTACGGGGCCGGTGAGCTTGGGCGAGAATTTCACGTCGGACATGACGGGCTGGGCCTGGGGAGAGGCCTGCGCCGGCTGCTGGGCCGAGGGCTGCGGCGCAGGGCGGACGGCGGGCTGGGCTGGCTGCGCCGGCGCGGGGCCGGACGGAGACGCGGGCGGCGGTTCGACGACGACGGTCGTCGGCGTCGGCTTGCCTGAAGAATCGAGGCCCACCACGGGGACGACCTTCGGTTCGCTGGGCGCCGCATGGACCGGTTCCCGCGGCGGGGCGGCGGCGACGCCGGAAGCGGCGACGCCGGAACGCTGCAGCAGGTCGCTGAACGTCTGCTCCCTGTTGGCCTGGTCCTTCTTGTCGGCGGTGTCCTGTCCGGTCAGCACCTTCTCGGTCTGCTCGGCGACGTACTTGGCCTTCTCGCCCGCCTTCTCGCCCGCGAGGCCCGAGTGGAAGTCGCGGTTCTTGCGCTGGAGCTCGTCCATCACGCGATCCGCGTCGGCGTCGCTCATGCCCATGCCGCCGCTCTGCACCGGCATCGTGAACTTCGATTTGGTCTCCAGTCCGTCACGAAGGTCGCGGAAGAACAGGGAGACGAGCATCCTGAAACGGCGTTTGACGTCCTCGTCGGGCATGGGCACGCCGCTGGCAGCCACGGCCTCGTCGACGATGGCGTCAAGATGCGTGACCTCGGACTTCTTTTCCGGCTGGACGTCCTTCTTGGCGATGATGGCTTCGATCTTCTTGAGATCGGCCGCGTCCTTGCCCGCGTCCTGGACGTAGTCGTCCTTGGTGACCTTCGCGAGGGAGACTTCCGGCTGGGAGGCCGCGACAGGCTCCGCCTTCTCGACCAGGGTAAGGGCGGGCGGCCGCACCGAGGGCGCGGACCCTTCTACCGCGGCGGCGGGGCCGGTCGGCAGGTTCGGCGGCGGCGCCGCTTCTTTTTTGGCGCCGGAATCGACGAAATCAAGCCCCTTCACGAGGAGCTTCTTGCCGGACTTGTCGACGACGGGGATGTCCTCGTCGAGTAGGTCGAGCCAAGGCGTTGGAGGGGTTCCGGGAGCATCAGCCATACGCGGGAGGGACGTCTAGATCTCGATCTTGTCTTTCCAAGAGAACGATCCTTTTTCCATGTCGAAAGCGACGAGGTCGGCGTAACGGTCGTAACCCTGCTTCTTGAGGACATTGATGACGCGCAGGCCGAACCGGGCCGACTCGCCATCGTCATAGCCCGCGATGCCGCGCAGGATCAGCTGGAAGAGCATGTTCATGAACCTGGGATCGGTGCGCTCGTTCGGATACCGCTCGAGGTCGGCCTGCATCCCCTTGTCGGCGAGGTACTGGCTCACGATGTTGGCGTAGCGCTCATCGTTGTCGACCGACTCGGAGACCTGGTCGCCGTCGGCCATGGCGATCAGCCCGGCCACGACGTACAGAGGGTCGGTGGGGCGGAGGTCCGGCGGGAACAGCACCTGGTAATACGCGTCGCGCATCTTCACCGGGTCCTTCTCCGTGACCTGCGTGAAACGCTGGACCCGTTTGGAGAGTCCTTCCTGTTCTTCCGCCGTGCCGCTGTAGAGCTTCTTGATCTCAATGGCGCTGAGCTCTCTTTTTGGCGCGGGACTTTCGGCGGACGGCGCGGCGCCTTCGGGGCTTTTTTTTTCCTCCTTGGGAGCGGCGTCCTCGCTGAACGCCACCATGCGCATCTTGCTCGAAAGGATCGACATCACGCGCTCGGCGTCCGCGTCCGACATCTCAAGGCCGCCCGTCTTCTTCGCTTTCATGAGCATCTCCTTCGTGTCGGCGTCGTCGCGCACGGCGCGAAGGCGCGATTCGATGATGTGGGCGAGCCGTTTGCGGGCGTCCTCGTCGAGGCTTTCGATGCCCGTCGCCTCGGCGATCTCGCGGGCGCCTTCCCTGTACCCGACCCGCCGCATCTCGATCTGCTTCTCCGGATACTTCTTGATGTCGCCGCCGAGCTCGGACACGAGGCCCGCGACGTCTCCGAGATACGCCTGCGCGGGCAGGAAGACGTAGCCGAGGACGTCGGTGATGACCGCCGCGGCCTTCTCTTCCTTGTCGTCCGGCCAATCCAGCCGGATCCACGCGCGGTCGGGAAAATCGGCGAGCGGAATGTCGGTGAAGAAGGTCTGCAGCTCGGTCCAGTAGATGAGGTCCCTATCGTCCTGCGACAACCCGTGCTCGTCGAAGATCTTCTTATGCAGGGCCGCGACCTCGTCGGAAAGCAGGTATTTCCGGATGGCGACCGGGACGTCCTGGAGCTTGGCCAGGATGACCTTGAGCGCGTTCGGCTGCGCGGGCGCCGCCGGGGCGTCCTCCGCGGGAGCGCCCGCGGCTTCGGCCGCGACCGCGCCCTCTTCGGTTGTCATCGTTTCATCGGCCATAGTGCGTGTCGTTTAACGGCGGCGTCCCCTGCGGCCGGCCATCAGCTTCTTCTCCATCGCCTCGCCCGCCTCCGCGAGCTTCCGGGCGGCCTCGGCCTGCTTCGCTTCATTGCGGTCGGCCTGCGCGAAGACCTTGTTCCATTTCTCCGCGTCCTTCATCGCGCCCTTGTCGGCGTCGGCGCTGAGCAGCGCGCCCTTGGTCATAACCGCCTTGAGCTGATCGTTGTTGAGCATCATGCCGGGATTCGCCACCTGGATGGCCTCGAGAGCTTCCTTCGAATCGCTCATCGAACCGAGCTTCTTGGCGACATCAAGGACCGCGGCCGCCTGATCGTTGTTCCCGCTTTCGACCATCTTGGTGATGTCCTGGAAGCTGAGGTTGTTGACCATGGAAAGCGCGACCTCGTTCATGCCGCCGTTCTTCGTGATGGCGTCCGCGGGCACGGCGCCGGCGCCTTCGGCCTTCTTGTCCTGGATGAAGCTCTCGAACCTGCCGCGGCTCGCGCTGTCCGCGAAGTTGCCGTCGGCCTCATAGCCTTTGAACGCCTGGCCCATGCTGGCGCCGCCGGCGAGCGCGGTCGCCGCGCCCTGGGCCTCGGCGACGAGCGGCCGCAGGACGTTGGCGATGTTATCGGGCAGATGGCCGAGCGCGGTGGCGCTGATGCCCTGCGCCACTTTCTGGGCAAGGTCGGTGTTCTCGCGCAGTTTGTCGTAATCGAGCACGACCGAGACCTTGTCAGCAAGACCGGTCTTGCTGTCCGCGAGCGCGCCGCTGGCGGCCAGCGCGTCGAGCGCGGCGCCCGTCAGGTGCTCGGGGCGGACGTCGCCGCTCGCGCCGAGCGCTGCCAGCGCCTTCGGGTCCTTCATGCCAGTGATGAGATCGGCGCGCTCCTGCTCGGACAACAGCTTGAAGTTCTCCGGCCTGGCGCGAAGCCTGTCCTGGTTCTCCATGATCTCCTTTTCGGAGCCGCCCATCTTCTTGAGGGCGGTAAGCTGGTCGCCGCTCGCGGTCTCCTGCGCCTTGAGCACCGCTTTCGGGTTGGCGAAAGCCAGGAACTGTTCGCTGAGCTCCTTGGGGTCCATGTCCGCCATCCTGGCAGCGTTGAAGCCGCCGGCCGACTTCCGGAACGACTTCTCCTGCCGCTCACGCTCCTTCGCATCGGCCTCGTTGGGATCCATGATGAGGCTCGGGCGCTTGTTCTCGAAATCGCCGAGGTCCTTGAGGATGGCGGCGCCGCTGCCCGGTCTCTCCTTGTTGGCCTTGTCGGCGGTCTGCCGCAGGTCTTTGCGCCACTTGTTGAGGTCCTGGACGTCCTTCGGATCGGTCGGCGGCTTGTTGGCGGCATCCTTCAGCATGTCGCGCTGCGCCTTCTGCTTCTGCGCCTTGCCCTGGTCGGTGATGGCGAAACTGTTGGCGACGCGCTTGGTCTGGCCGGGCGAAAGCGTCTCGGCGATGGCCGCGGCCCTGGATTCCTTCTGTTTCCTTTCCTGCGCCCTCGCGAGGCGCGCATCGCCGGCGACGCGGCTCACGACCGGGATGCCCGCCGTGGCGAGCCGGCCGCCGGAAGCGCGGTCGACGCCGGAAATGGTCTTCTTCGCGGCCTTCTGGGCCAGGCTCAACCCCTTCTTGGCAAGTCCCGGCGCGGCGCCCGCGGACTCGGAGCTGATCTGCTTCGAGATCTGGAGGCCGCCCATGAGCAGGCAGATGGCGATGATGAAGGCCTCGATCTCGCTGCCTTCGAACGCCTGGCTGATGTCGCCGTTGACCTGTTCGGAACCCGCGCCCGTCTGCGCCGCCGGGAAGCCGTTGGAGAGGTTGTTGCTGGCGACGGAAACGAGAGACAGCCAGAGGAAGAAGGCCATCACGGGGCCGACGACCACCTGGCCGGTGAACATCTTCCACCACATGCCGTAGTAGCCGGAAGCCGAGCCGCCCGGGACCGCCTTGAGGAAGAACGCCAGCGGCGAAAGCACCACGAGCAGCCAGAGGTAGACGATGCGGATGGCGAGCGTGATGGTCATGAGGATGACGACCACGAGCGCGATGAGGGTCATGAAGAACGCCAGGATCATCGCGACCGCGATGGACCAGGCGCTGACGCCTCCCCCGCCGGCGTCGTCCGCGATGCGCGCCTGCATGAGCGAGGTGATGCGGAAGGCGTCGGCGAAGTTGCCGCCCGCCGCTTCCTTGAAGCCGTAGACGAAGGTGAGCATGACGACCTGCGCGAAGTCGATGAGCAGGCCGCAGATGGTGCGCGAAAAGTTCACGACGACCGCCATGATGAGCAGCCGCGAGAGCATCTTGTTCTTGTAGCTGTAGGCATCGACGCCGAGGATGGTGCCGAAGGCGATGACGAGCAGCACCAGGATGAAGAACATGTTCGTGACGTCGCGCACGATCGACCAGCCGTTGGCCACCGGCGCGGAGGTCACGAAGCCGTTGTACTGCGCCACCCAGATGAGCGCGGACACGACGATGAGCAGGAGCTGGCCGACCCAGCCGGTGAAGATGTTGAAGATCCAGGCGATGCCGAGCGCGAAGATGTCGCCGATGCCGGCGTGCGCCGGCCTGGTGACGAGGAAAATGCCGCTCGCGACGATGAGCGCGACGGCGGCCGCCATGGCGGCGTGGAGGGCGGCTTGGGACGTACGGCCGTCGATGACGGCAACGGCCGCGGCGGGACTGTGCCTGCGGCCCGAGGACGATGAGGACGGCATGTGCTCGGTCACGACATGGCGGAGTTCTTTTTTGGCAGGGTGTGTACAACTCCCTGCTGACTCCGTCTTCCGCCTTATGATACCACGAACGGCGCTGCCGACGAAGCGGCGGGGATAAGCCCGCGCGACCCATGAAAAATACCGCCTCTCCCTGGCTGGGAAAGGCGGTATTTTCGCTAGATCAAGCGGATTTTTTACGATCTCACCTTGACCGCCGCGCCCTCGGTCCAGGGCTGGAGCTTGCTCGGACCCTGGCGGATGTCGTAATGGGTGTCCTTGAGGTTCCAGCACTCGTTCCTATTGCCCGTGAACCCGTTCACGGTGCAGGTCGACCCGGCGCACGTGAGCGACGGCGTCGATGCGGCCGGCGTCAGGTTGATCGGGTCGCTCGCGCTGGTGATGCCGAGGCTGTTGAAGCAGAAGTCACCGCTCTCGCCCGACGCGCCGCCCGGACAGCTGCCGTTGCACATGCCCCAGTTGTCGAGGACCTGGACGCGCGGTTTGAAGACGCAGTCGTCGCCGTCGCGGCAAGGGTACGGATGGCCGGGGTCCGTGCAGGCCGGCAGCGTGGCCAGCTTCTGCGGGTTGCACGTGTAGGTATGGCGGTCCGAGAAGTAGCGCGATTCGCAGGACTGCGGCGTCAGGCCGAACGGTACTGCCGTCTCGCCGCCGGGGATCGTGTTGCACTGCTGGTCCTCGGGCCCGCAGCCGGCCGGAGCGTTGTCCGTGCCGGTCGCCGGGCAGCCGCGGTGGTTCTTGTAGAAGCCGGGCGTCTCCAGGATGGACGTGCCATCGCCGAAGTCGACGATGCGGCGCCTGATCGGCATGTGCTCGCGGTCCGCGAAGGCGTAGTACTTGATCGACGCGGTGACCCTGCCCTGGTAGTCCGTGCAGCCGCCGCAGTTCGGCAGGTCCACGGTGATGCCCTCGGCGCCCTCCTGACAGAGGCCGTCGGCCGCCTGCGAGCAGTTCCCCGTGGCGACGGTCAGGATCTTCGGCGCGTTGCCGACGTTCATGTAGAGCAGGCGCTTGTCGTAGCCGGCGCCGTCGAGGTGATAGACCGGCGCGGTGAGCGAGAGGCCGGTCGGGCTCGTCGGATCGTAATTGAAGTGGACGAAGCTCTTCACGAACATCCTGCTGAGGAGCGTATAGCCGTCATCGCGCGTCTTGCCGGACATGCCGGCCATGTCGCACTGGCCGAGGCAGGCGTAGGGATAACCCGCGGCCGTCCTTTGTGCGTTCGCGTTATACGTTCCCGAATCAGGGTCCTGCGGATGGGCGACGTCGGGCAGATGCGGGTCCGCGGCGACGTGCGACCAGCAGTCAGAACCTTCTCCCATCGGAGGATCGTACGGCGAGTTCACGCCGGTCGCGGTCGGATAGCCGCAGAACGTCCAGAGCTGCAACCCCTCGCGCCGGAGGACGGTGAACGGACTGCCGCCTTCGGACTTGAACACGGGGAGAGGCCAGCGCACGTCCAGGGTCGTCTGTCCGTTGTAATTCACCGCGCCGAGGGACGGCGTGACGGGACCGAAGGGCTTGAGGTCGGCGGGATTTGCGTTCGGCCTCGTCGTGTGGTGGTTGTATTCGAACGCGGCGGGGAGGCCGACGGCGCCGGCGTTGCCGTTCTGCGCCTTCCACAGGCGATCGGTCCAGGCGATGTTCTGCACCGGATTCGAGGCGTTGTGCGTCTGCACGACGTCCGTGCAGGCCTCGCGGAGCATGGCGTAGGAGCTCGCGGAGATGTGGTGGCTGAACGTCGATTCGTTATGGCAGAGCACGGTCCTGATCTTGTCGAGATTGTGGTTCGAGTCGAACACCGCCTCGACGCCGATGCAGTTGTGCATGCCGTCGTCGCCGCCGCGGTCCTCGATGCTCTCGCATTCGTCCTCGTTGTCGACGCCGCCGCTGAGAATGTGCGCGCACGGGCTGGTGCTGTCGCCATAGTCGCCGATGGCCATGTCCCCTACGCGCTGGTTCCTGCCCGGACCGGCGGCCGTGCCGAGGCTGCTGTTGTCGTCGAACTCGAAGGTGGACTTCCAATGGCCCGGGTAGAGGTACAGGCGGCCATTGACGCCGCCGTTGGATTCGTCGGGGAACTGGATCCTGACGGCGACGAGATCGTTCTCCTTGATCCCCTGTCCTCGCATCGTGCAATCCTCCATGACCGTCGCGTCCTGCCAGCTGGTGTCGAAGTACGAGCCGGCAAGCGTGCAATCGTTGCCGCCCGGCAGCGCCCTGCTGTGGCAGGTCGCGAGGCCGTCGCACCAGCCTGCGATGCCCGAGTAGCAGAGACCCGCGCCGGCAGCCGCGCCCGCGAACCCTCCGAAGATGCCGCCGAGGATGATGGCCGCGGTGCAATTGTCGTCCGCCGCCTTGAAGGCCGCGCGGTCGCAAGCGCCGTAGTTGGCGGGCACCTGCGTCTTGTTGTTGAAGTCCGTGTTCCAGGAGCCGTCGCCGGTCATGGTCGCGTTCGGCTGTGCCGGCGGGTTGTCGGCGTTCGTGAACGCGACGCCGTCGTCGGTCGCGACCTTGTCGACGCACTTCCCGCCGACCACCGCGCACGCGTCGGTGTTCGAAGTGCTCATGTCGCTGAAGCCGGCGCTGGAGTTGTTCTTGAGCCCCGTGCAGGTGGCCAGGCTCCTGCCGGCGCACTGGTTGTCCGTGACGCAGATGGAATACGGCTGCGACTTGCCGCCCGATTCCAGATGCAGCGGGAATTCGTAGGTGCCGCTGTGCTTGGCGCCTTCAGCCGCGGCGCAGTAGAGCAGCGACTGCTGGTCGGTGGTGAAGCCGGCCTCGACGAACTGGTTGAAGTTGTCGGGCGAGCCCGCGAGCTGGTCGACCGGCAGCCAGACGTTGCAATTGAACTGGTCCGGCCTGCCGTTCACGAGGATCGACTTGTCGGGGTCCATGCAGAAGCCGGACCAGCCGTTCACGTGCGTGAGCTTGGTGAGCTTCTGGCAGGTGCCCGCGTCGGTGGCGTCGTCGGGGTTCGTGCAGTCCTTGTTCGGCTTGTTCTCGGGATGGCCGATGGCGCGGCAGGGCTTGCCGTCGAGCGAGCCGCCCTGGCAGACGCCGACGTTCGGGTCGATGTCCGTGTTGGTGGTCCAGGGCTTGATCATCTGGCCGCTCTCCAGGCCGTAGAAGTGGGAGACGCCGGTCTTGCCGTAATCGTAGCGCTGGTAGTTGCATTCGCAGTCGTTGTTGAGCGAGCAGACGTTCGATCCGCTGAACTGGGCCTTCTTGTTCAGCGCCTGGCCGTTCGTGCAGTCGAACCCGCGGCAGTTCCCCGTCCTCTCAAGGACGGATTCCGCGTAAGGAGAGTCTTCCTCCGGATAGGCGCGGCACTGCGCCTGGTTGATGGCATCGGCCGGGTTCAGTATGCCGCCGCCGTACGGGTAGAAGCACTTGTGCTCGAGGCAGGTGCCGTTGGCGGCCTGGCCGGTCTTGGAACACTGGTTCGTGGCGATGCACTTGGCGATGCGGTTGGTGGCCGTGCGGCAATTATCGTCGTTGCCGACCGTGCAGGTCCCGCCGCCGCCAGGAGGCGTGCTGGGGCTCTCGTCGCCCGTGCAATCGGTGTCGTCCTTGCAGACGTAGCCGGGGTCGAGCAGGATGGCGTACCGCGTGGTGGCGAAGAAGCTCTTGGCGCAATAACCGACGCCGCAATCGGAGTTCGCGTCGCACGACGTGCCGAGACGGTCGCCGAGGCAGACGCCGGTGTACATCTTGCAATAGTCGGTCGGGGCTCCGCCGCCGGTGGTGCACTTGAGGCTGTCCACGCACTCGCCGCGCGCGGTCGCCGTGCCGCCCGTGTTCACGCAGCGTCCCTTGACGATGCTGAACGGCGAGAGGTACTGGGCCGGGTAGCGGCCCGGGATCGAGTAACCCGAGTACTCGAGGCCCGAGAAGGTCACGTCGCGGGCGGTGTAGTCCCTGTCCGTCAGCACCGTCTTCGGCGGATCGAAGGTATGCGCGCACTCGAAGGCGCTGGCCGTCTGGCCGCGGATCTCGTCGCAGAGGCTGAAGGCCGAGCAGACCGGCTTGATCTTGTTCTGCTGCTCGTCATAGACCGTGTCGTAGCTCGTGCAGGTGTACCACTGCGCGCACTCGCGGTCCGGCCGCACCTTGATGATGACGTTCGCGTCGTTCTTGGTGATGCCGGCCTCGGACTTGAGGATGTGGATGTTCTGCGTGGCCGGGTTCGGCGTGCAGGTCTCGCCGCCGGGGCAGTCACCGTTCACGTCGCAGAACTTCGAGGTCGTGATGGAACAATGCGACACGCCGGCGCACTGCTCGCCGATGGCCTTGTTGCAATCCTTGTTGGGATTGGCCGTGTCCGACGTGGAACAGCCGTTGCCGTAGCGCTTGCGGCCGGTGCAATAGTTGGTCGCTCCCGGGCAGCCGAGCTCGGGGTCCTCGGTGTCCTGCTTGCAGAACTTCTCGGGCGTGGCTGAACAGACGCCTTCGGGGATGCTGAAGCAGCGCTGTTCGCAATACGGGCTGCGCGGATCGCTGTCGCAGTTGACCGGCGGCACGAAGCCGCTCGAGGCCTCGGTCACGCTGCGCAGATAGGACGAAGCGGCGGAGTAGAGGTTCTGGGTCTTGCTGGTCTGCTTGAAGAGCACGCAGCCCTGCTTGAGGCTCGCTTTGCCGGAGCAGGTCTTGAGGTCCAGCTTCGTGTTCACGATGTAGTAGTACGGTTCCCCGGCGGGATGCGCGTTGCTGGTCGAGACCGGATCGACGAACTCCTCGCAGCGGTCGTACTTGGCCTCGCAGACGCCGACCCAGCCCTGGTAGCCGCAAGTCGTGTTGTCCTTGTACACCTTGCAGGCCGGCACCGGATCGGGCGCGACGAAGCACTGGCAGCCGTCGGCCTTGCAGCGTCCGGCGTCGATGATCTTGCAGGAGGACGAGCCGTTCGGAATGACGCAGGTCGAGCCGTTGCTGGTGCAGCCGCAACCGGCCGGGTTGGAGCAGAACGAGCCGGAGCAGGTCGTGGTGATGTTCGGCAGCGTGCAGACGCGGTCCGCGTTCTTGTACAGCGCGTAGTAGTCGCCCGACTGGAGCAGTTCCGGATAGCACGGGAAGAGCGCGCCGGTCGAGCTGCGGCGGAAGAAGCCGGAGACCGTCTGGCCGTTCACGATGGCGTTGTCCTTATACTCGCAGACCTTGTCGACGGGGTCCCTGAAGTAGTACGTGCCGTCGGAAGCGGTGTACTCCTCGCAGTTCAGCGTCTTCGACGTGCAGAGCGTCTGCTCGTACTTGGACGGGTCGTCCTTGATGGCGATGGCGTTCCATTTGTCGATCACGCCGAGTTCGAACGAGACCTTGCAGCCTTTCTCGCCGTTCGCAACGGGGCAGGTGCCGCCATTGACCGGGCCGCAGACGCAGCCGGTGGCGCTGTTGCAGACGCCGTTGACGACCGTGCCCGAAACGGTGAACCCGGGACCGAGATCGCACTGGCCTTCGAAGCCGTAGTGCGGAAGGCCCATGGCGCGGCAGCCGACCTGGTCGGCGGTGCACTGACCCGCCGAGTTGTCGACGAGGTACACACGGCGGTCAGCCTCGATATTGGCGCGGTCGGGATTCTCGTCGGGGCGGGTCGAATCGTCCCAGGCGTCATACTTGAAGCGGCAATCGGTCTCGCCGACCGCGACGCGGCAGACGTCGGCCAGCATCTGGGGAGCCGTGGACATCGCGGCGGGATGGCGGACGTCGTAGTTGCAGACGCAGGCGGTGCCGGCATCGGCCGCGACGGGGATGTCGCAGGTCGTGCCGTTGTTCGGGATGAGGCAGGAGCCCTCCGGCTTGGTGCAGGAGCAACCGCCGCCCACGGTGCAGTGGTCCCCCGGGCCCGTGTAATTACAGGCGACGGACCCGCACTTGCGCGGCGTGACGCCGTCCGTCTCGTACAGGCGGCAGACCGCGTTGAAAGACTCCTCGAAGGGGTTCTGCGGCGTGTTCTGCTGGGCCGAGAAGGCGCGGCAGCCGACGGCCTTATCGCGGCACAGATTGGTGAACGACCGCAGATAGGCTTTCTCGTTCTTGCTGGTGGTGTATTCCCTGCAGCCGAGCATCTCCTGGGGCGAAGCGATGCCGTCCGCGGTCTGATCGCAGGAGGCCGGCGTCGTCCACGAATCGCGGACCACATAGACGCTGTCCTGGACCGCCTTGAGATCGACGTTGTCGACGAAGACATCGGACGTGCCGACGGCCTCGAAGTTGAGCTTCACCGAGGTCTGGCCCCACGGGGTCTGGCCGGGCGTGGGATTGCAGGCCGCCCCGCCGCCGCACTCGAGGTTCGTGGCGCAGGCCCTGGTGGCGTCATTGCTGCACCGTCCGGATTCGATGATGACCGGACCGAGCGTGTACTGCTTCCATTCCGACGAGAGGGTGATCTTCGGAGCGGTGGTGCGCGGCGGCACGGAAGCTTCGTCGTCGTCGGCGAAGTTCGAGCTTCGCGGCGGAGCGGACGTGGCGGTCGTGAACGAGCAGGTGCCGTCGGGGCAGTTCGAACCGGTCGTGCAGGCCAGGCCGTTGTTGGCGCCGCCCTTGCAGGTGCCCGGCGAGACGCCCGGCACGCCTGAGGCGGCCGAAATGGTGCAGGAGGTCGCGACGCCGTTGTTCGGGACCATGCAGGTCAGGCCGGTGCTCGTCGAGCAGGGGCAGCCTTCGGTCGAGGCCACGGGGCAAGCCGTATCGATGTTGCAGGTGATCGTCGCGCCGCCGTCGCGGAAGCCGACGTTCAGCGAGCCGGTGCCGCGCGCCCAGAAGGTGAGGATATAGGCGCTTCTCGGCTGGACCAGGCCGCCGATCTCGCGGCGCGCCAGACGCGTGCCGCCCGTGCCGATCTTCATGGAATGCCCGCCGACGGTGACGGATTCGCCGGACTGGGTGAGGACCCCGAGGGTCACGTCGCCGCTGCCCTTCCAATTGCCCGGCCAATCCTCGAAATCGTCATGGAGCAGCGACTGGACGTTGGTGGAAGCGTTGCCTTTGTACGCGCGGCAGCCGTTCTGTTCCTTCGGGCATACGTTGCTCGCGCCGGCGTCGGCGAAGTAGACGCACTGACCCTTCGCGGAATCCCAGCGGCCGTTGGATTTCTCGCAGTCCGCCTGCGTCGAGGTGGTGATGCGGTACTGAACGCAGGACGAGGACGCGATGATGGTCTTCGACAGCTGGCGGTAATGGCGGTTGCCGAGCGCATCGTAGAACTCGCGGCAATCGAAGTCGCCTCCGTCGATGGCCGAGCGGTTGCAGTAGCCCGCCGTATCGGAAGAGCCGTTGCCGATGGCCTGGCTCGCGCAGGCGGTCGCCTGGGCGTTCAGCCTGGTGCACGGCGCGGGACCCGCGTTCGCGCAGCCGGCATCCGCGCAGATGTCGTTCGCAAGGCCGGCGGTGATGTCGGCGGGCGAGCCGTTCACGACCGGAGCGGCCGTCGTGTTGGTGGTGTCGGTGGTGTTCTTGAGGTTCCAGACGAGCAGCTGGTAGCCGGTCGTGTCGGAGCCCTCCCAGCTATAGTAGACGCCCTTGGTCGCGTCATCAGGCTTGATGCAAAGACGGAGATGCGAGTAATACTCGACCTTCTCGGTCTCGAGGTTGGTGAACTCCGAGCATCCGACCTCGTTCTCCGTGCAGGAGGTCGCGGTCGTCGGGATGAAATAGACCGGGAACTTCACGGTGTCGAAGTCGGACTCTTCCTGTTTGAAGACGTCATACCCGGCGCATTCCTGCGGGCAGCGGTCCTGCGGGCCGGCGATGCCGGGAACCGTGGCGTCGCCGTTCGTGGGCGTGTAGGCGTCGCAGCCGACCTCGTTCTCGCGGCACACGCCGGCGAACGCGTTGCATTCCGGCCGGTCGCCCTCATCGCCGGTGCAGCCCAGGAAATCCGGCGGGACCTTGATGGACGCGGTTTCGCTCGTGTTCGCGCCTCCGTAGGCGGAATGGTAGGAGGATCCGCCGCCTTCCTCGAACTGGACCGCGTCGGCGTAGACGGTGCCGCTCGTGGTGTAGAGCCAGAGGGTCGCGTGCGAAACGTCCTTGTTGTCGATGACGAACGTGCAGGAAGCGCGCAGGCCCTTCTCGGTCGCGGCCTTGGTGCCGGACGCGCGCATGTTGATCTCGCCGGAGGCCGCGCCGCCGGAAGTGCCGTCGACGGTGGCGGCGCAGTTCACCGTGGGCGTGGTCCCTTCCGCCTCGCCCGAGTAGCCGGTCGTGGTGACGACGTCGTCCTGCGCGAGCGTGACGGTCGCGCCGTTCGCGTCCCGGAAGGTCAGGCCGATGCCGCCGCTGACGTCGTTGCCCGAGTCAGGGATGAAGGTGGCGGAAACGGTGTAGGTGGTCTTCCTTCTCACGGGCAGGCCCTGCTGCGCCACGTTCTCCGTGACCGAGCACTTCTGCTGTCCCTTGATGACCTTGCAGGTGTCGTTCAGGACGTTGCCGGCCGTGCCGTACGTGCAGGGGCAGCCGAGATCGGCGATGCAGGTGCCGGCATTGATGGTGGCGTTCGTGACGAGCGGCAGCGTGCAGGCCGCGACGGTGCCCAGCGTGCCCGGCGGATTGAAACCCGTCGCCAGGACCGGAAGGCGCATGGCGTTCGCGCCATCCACGGCCTTGCTCCCGTCCTTGCTCAGGAAACCCTTGTTGGCGGACGGAACCTCGCCGAACGGGGTCCAGCTGGTCGCGTGATCGGGCGTGCCGTCGTTGTCCCCGTCCTCGACGTCCTCGAAGCTCGGGTTGCGGACGAGGTTGAGGGCGTCGCCCGCGTCCAGCCGCACGAGCGAGGAACAGCCGTTGCTCGTGGCGCTGCAGGTCTGGGCGTTCTTGTTGAAGAATCGCGACGGGTCGATCTGCCAGTCATCGCCCTCGGCCTTGGCGCCGGTGAGCGACGAGCAGGAGCGCTGGCCCTTCTCGACCTCGCAGGTCAGGCCGGCGGTGCAGGAGCAGGAAGCGGTGTTGCACGGGTAGGGCTGGCGGCAGACGGCGCCGTTGGGCGCGGTGCACGACGTGTTGTTCTTCGTGATGGTGCAGGATCCCGTGTTGAACGCCGTGCCCGAGTTCGGCGGGACCGTGCAGGTGCAGGACTTGATCGGGTCCGAAGCGTCGACGGGATGCGTACAGACCGACGAAAGACTGCAGGTCACGGTGCTCAAATTGAGCGCGTACTGGCGGCAGCCGGCGTTGTCGGCGTTGCAGACGCCGTGGTCGATGGTGTTGAGGACGTAGTTCTTGATCTCGCCGGTGCGGGCCTTGAGCGTGCGGCACGTGTTGTAGGCAGCAGGGCAGGAATCGCCGTTGAAGCGCCAGACGTTCCGCTCGCGCGCGCAGTAGCCCCAGCCGCCGGTGCAGTTGCCGTTGTCGTCCTGCTTGAGGCAGGTCTGCGGATCCACGCACTGCTCGGCGCGGCTCGCGATCTCGCTCGACAGCGGGACGGGACCGAAGGCCATCGCGCGGCATTGCGTCGGCGGGATCTTCAGCACCCAGTCGGGGTCGATGAGATGGCACCACGGGTGGGCGGCGTCGATGGTCCCCTGGTCGTTGCAGTTATTGAAGCCGGCCATCACCTCGCGGAGCTTGGTGTTGGGACCGGCCTTGCGCGCGGCGATCTCCCAGCCGATCGGCAGGATGCGGGCCGCGCGGAGCTTCTTGATGTTGCTCTCGCAGTACGCGTAGGTATAGCAGAAAGGATCCTGGTCCTTGACCGGATCGGAGGACGCCACGAACGGCCAGTCGCCGTGGAGCATGTTCTTGTCGACGGCCTCCCTGACGGTCACCGGCGTGACGTCGGCCACGCGGACGGCGTTCGCGAACTGCTGATCGATGACGCAATTGTTCGGGCCGCGCTCCGCGCCGGGACAGACGCTGAACTCGAGCAGGGGGTCGATGATGCCGGTATCCTTCGGCTGCGCGGCGGTGAACCGCGGCGCCAAGGCTTCGGTCGCGCCGGTGGTCCCCGGCGGCTGCAGCAGGCCTTCGGGGTTCAGGATGAGGTCCGGCTGGAGGGCGATGAGCTCCTCCGTCGACATGAGGCCGTTGATGAGCTTGTTGAGCAGGCGCGAAATGAGGGTCATCGCGAACGTCTGCACGGCGTTCACGACGATGGAGATGACCGCCTTGGAGGCGATCTGGCCGGCGGCGTAGGAAGCCGAATACTGCTGCGGGTTGTCCTGCTGCATCTTCTTCATGCGCTGGAACTCGTCGTGCGTCACCGACGACGGCGCCTTGGCGCGGCCCGAAACGGGATCACGGACGTCGGAGAACCCGCCGCCCGCGGAAGCGTCCATGATGCGTTTCATGACGTCGGCCCTCTTGGCCTCTTCCTTCACTTCATAGAGGCCGCTCTGCGCGCCGAGCGCGACCGACAGCGGGGCTTGTCCCCTCTCGAAGGTCGGCTTGAGGCCCTTGAGCACCTCGCCGCTCGTGACCGAATCCTTGAAGTTCGACCAGTTGCTCGCGACCGCGTTGAAGTCGCACTTCGGCGGCGGCGGCTTGATCTCGTCGAGGGCGCCCAGCTGGATCTTGAGGGAGAACTTGATGCCCGGGTTGCAAAGGTCGAAACCGAGCTTGGTGAAACCGCCTTGCGTGGAAAGGGTGCCGATGGCCTCGCCGATGGCGCCCTGCCATGCCTGCTTGAAGCCGTCTTCGAACGCCTTGCTGTTCCAGCAGACGACCTGGCCGGGGCAGTCGGACGTGAGGGCGACGGCCGCGGTGTAGGCGAGCTGCGAGGTGAAATAGTTGACGCCGTTGACGACGGCGGTGACGGCCGCCTCGACGAACGCGTCCTTGATGGTGGTCCAGACGTTGGTGGTCGTGGTCTGGACGCTGGTGATGGGGTCGGTGTATTGCGCGTTGGCCTGGCGGGGCGACCCGAAGAGGAGGGTCGACGAGGCCAGGAAGAAGCCGAACAGGAAAAGCAGGAACGTCGCCATCGCCTTCCTCCCCGAGCGTCCGGGGTCCTTGCTGTAGAAAATCCCCATCGTCGTTTTCTTAAAAAGATTGACGGCTACGGCGCGTTGACGTTCGTTCCTCCGGCCGGCGCATTCGTGTTGGTCGCGGGTTCGTTGGTGTTCACATCCGGCACGGCGATCTCCGACAGCGTGTCGGTGACCAGCTTGCGGAGGGTCGCGTCATCGGCTTTCTGGAGCGCCTGCGCCGGTATGCCCAGCTTGCCCAGGAAGATCCGGAGATCGGCCGCCGACATCGTTTCCAATCCGTCCTTGATCTTCTGCGGCGTCAGCGTGGCGACGGGCCCGAAGGTCTCTTCGATGACCGCCATGACCTTGGCCTCGGCGTCGCTGCTCGTCCCCGTCGTCGGCGCGCCTGCCGCGCCCGTGGCCGGGTTCGAGCTTCCGGTGTTCCCTCCTCCGGTCGTGCCGCCGGTCTCCTGCTGGGCTGCCGCGAAGATCTTGGCTTGCCGGCAGGTTCGTCCTTTCGGGCAGTTCGGGTCCGTCTCGGCGGCGACCTCGGCGCCGTCGTTGATGCCGTCCGAGTCCGAATCCTCGAGGAAGGGGCTCGTGCGGAAGACGTAGAGCTCGTCGTAATCAGTCAGGCCGTCGCCGTCCGTGTCCTGCGTGCGCAATTTCTGCGTCCTCTCCTTCTCGATCTGGTCCGCGGTCTTGAACGTGAACTGCGTGTTGCGCTTGAACGGCAGCACGATCGCTTTGTTCAAGCGAAACAGACCCAGGACGATCGTCGAAAGACCAATAACGATAAAAACCCCGAGACTCAACTTCTGATGTGAAGAAAGGGAATCCCAGTTGGTCACATGGTTCGTCGACAGTATAACATGCGCGTTCTTCGAGCGTCCACGCACCGTAGCTTACCAAAAATCGGGCTAACCGGTAAGCGCAAGCACGAGGCGGCGCCAGTCCTCTACGGAGAGCGTTTCGGGGCGGGCCTCCGGCCGGATGCCGGCCGCCGAAAAGGCCTTAAATAGGCCCGTTTCGTCGATACCGATGCCCTGGAGCGAGTTCTTGAGCTGTTTCCGCTTGCCGGCGAAGGCCGCCCGCACGATGGCGAAGAAGCGGTCCTGCCCGAAGCCGGTGAAGAACGCTTCGAGGATGACGGGGTCTTTGCGCGCAATGTGGATAACCGACGAATCGACGCGCGGCGGAGGGTAGAACGACCTGGCCGGCACCTTCACCACGCTGCTCGCCTCCCCGATCGAACGGACGAGCACGGCCATGCCGCTCATGTCGCCCGTCTTGGCGAGCAGGCGGTCGGCCACTTCCCGCTGGATCATCACGGTGACCGATATCGGGTACGGCGGTTCGAGCAGGAATTTCCTGATGGCGTTCGAAGTGATGGCGTACGGGAGGTTCGCGACCACCTTATAACTAGGAGCTCGGAGCTCGGAGCTCGGAGCTCCGAACGCCGAGACGATCTCGGCGTTCGAGAAGTTCAGGGCATCGCCTTCAAGGAGATGGAAGCGCGGGTTCGCGCCGAAGCGGTCACGGAGCAGCGCCGCGAGCTTGCGGTCGAGCTCGATGGCCGTGACCTCGGCGCCGCGGCCGAGCAGTTCTTCGGTGAGGATGCCGGGGCCGGGGCCGATCTCGACCACGCGTGAGCCGGGACCGACGCCTGCGGCGTCGACCATGGCCTTCACGACGCGGCCGTCGAGCAGGAAATGCTGGCCGCGGTCGCGGATGGGGCGGATGCCGTAGGGTTCGAGCAGGGCGCGAAGCTCGTCGGCGGTCATGCGGCTTGGGGTCGAGGTTCCTTGAGCGCGGAAAAGAGCAGCGTGAAGCAGGCGCCGAGGACGAACACCGCCCACCACGAATCGTGCCAGAGCCAGAGGAGCAGGGCGGCGAGCAGCGCGGCGGCGATCTTGCCGAGCGACAGCGACATCTCGAAGAGCACGACGTCGTCCATCACCTCTCCCCTCTTGGCGCCGTCGTAGAGCCCGGCGAGGAGCGGCACGTTCACCATGTTCTTGGAGATGCGGTAGAAGGAGTCGATGAGGAAGGCGCCGAACCCGCCGCTCACGAGGATGCGGACGAGCCAGGACGCGGAGGTGTAGAGCGTGCCGCTGCGGAGCACCGCGGTCTTGTCGCCGTCGTCGCTCACGCGGCCCACGTAGAGCGTGGCGGCGACGTTAGCGAGCATGGCGAAGGAGATGATGGCGCCGAGGAGCGCGGCGTCCGGCACCATGATGGCGAGGAACAGCGGCCAGGCGACGAGCGCGAGCAGTTCCTCGCCGAAGCCCATGAAGCCGATGACCTTGCGACGGTTCTCCTTCCGGGCGATGCGGCGCATGGCAGGGACGTAGGCGAAGGGCTGCGGCATGTAGAGCTCAGGCGTGCGCAGGAGCGGGACGTTGGAGAGCAGGATGAGGACGCTCACGCCGATGAACAGGGCCTGATAACCGGCCGCGCGGATAAGCAGGCCGCCGAAGGCCGGCGCGAAGGTGGCGGCGAGTCCGGCGACCGCGGCCATGGTGGAGACTTCGCGGCCGCCTTCCTTGCCGTCGCTCCAGGTCGCGAAGTTCGCGTGGTAGCCGGGCCAGTAGAGGATCTTTTGGATGGCGAGCGACAGGATGGCCACGGCGATGAAGGCGGGATGCATCGGAATGGCGAAGAACGCCAGGTACCAGACGATGAGGAACGGCGAGCTGAAGAGGATGGTGTGCTCGTAGCCGTGGCGGCGGCAGATCTTGCCGCCGAGAGGGAGGAGCAGGAAGTAGACGACGTAGAGCGCGGCGTAGAACAGGAGCACCTGCACGATGGAGAGGCCGACGCTGTGGAGGTAGATCGGCTCGAAGAGCATCACCGCGCCGGTCGCGAAGTTGAGGAGCGCGCTCGACAGGAAAAGCTCCTTCATCTGCTGGGAAGGATGCGGCGCGAAGTAATGTTCGATGACGTTGCGGAGATGACCGGAGGGCATGGGAAGAGCGTCGAGTCGAAAGTCCAAAGTCCAAAGTCGAAAGTTCCGCACGCTTGCGCTCTCGACTTTCGACTATCGACTCTCGACTTTCACGGCACCTGGCCGCAGCACCACCATCTTACCTCTTTTCAGGGCCGCGATGGTGGAGGGGCGGCGGACGGGCAGCTTGCCGGCGTCGAGCACGAGCGCGGGCGCGGTACGGCGGCCGCGGAACGACGCGACGACCTTGGCGGCGTCGTAGAGCGTGGCCTCGCCCGAAACGTTGGCGGAGGTCGAGGTGATGAGACCGCCGGCGGCCTTGGCAAGCGCGCGGGCCCAGACGGAAGCCGGCACGCGCACCGCGGCGGTCGGTCCGGGCGACGCGGGCAGGCGGCCTCCCCTCTTATATGGCAGCACGAGCGTGAGCGGCCCCGGCCAGTGCGCGGTGGCGAGCTTCCGGGCCGGGCCCGCGAGCACGAACCGCTCGCGGACGTCCGCGGCAGATGCGGCGATGAGCGGCAGCGGCTTGCCGCCGGGCCGTCCTTTGATGCGGAAGACCGAGGCGACCGCCGCGCGAACGGCGGGGTCCGCGGCGAGGCCGTAGGCAGTCTCGGTCGGCATGACGATCACGCCGCCGGCGCGAAGGACCGCGGCGGCTTCGGCGAGCGCCTTCTTCGAGACCCGGCGCCGGTCGATCTTGATGATGCGCATGCTTTTCGAGTCGAAAGTCCAGAGTCGAGAGCGCACAGATCCACCCTCTCGACTTTCAACTCTCGACTCTCGACTTCAAGTCTTTATCGCTCTTTGAACCATTGCACGGTGCGCCGTATCCCCTCCTCAAGCCGCACCCTGGGGGTCCAACCGAGCACGCGCCGCGCCAGGCGGCTGTCGAGCGCGCTACGGCGCTCCTCCCCGGCGTTCGCGGGTCCGTGCGGGATGCGTCCGTCCCAGCCCGCCTCGCCGGCGATGAGCGCGGCCACGCGGTTCACCGACGATTCGCGGCCGGTGCCGATGTTGTAGACGCCGACCGCGCCGCTGCGCATGGCGAGGATGTTGGCGTTCACGACGTCGTCGACGAAGACGAAATCGCGCGTCTGCCGGCCGTCCCCGTAGATCGTCGGCGTTTCGCCGGCCAGCAGCTTCTGCGTGAAGATGCCGATGACGCCCGCTTCGCCGCGCAGGTCCTGCCGCGGGCCGTAGACGTTGGCGTAGCGCAGCGCGACGTAGCGCTGGCCGTGCGTGCGGTGCGCGCTGCGGAGGTACATCTCGAAAGCGAGCTTGGCGACGCCGTACGGCGACGTCGGCGTGGCGGCCGCGGTCTCGGGCGAAGGGATCTTCACCGACGAGCCGTACATCGCTCCGCCGGACGACGAGAAGACGATCTTCTTCACGCCCGCGCGGCGGCAGCCCTCGAGCACGCGCAGCGAACCGTGGATGTTCGTCTCCGCGTCCATGACCGGGTCCTTCACCGAAGCACGCAGGTCGATCTGCGCCGCGAGGTGGAAGACGACGGCGGGCCTCTCCTTGGCGATGAGGTTCGAGACCGCCGGACCGGCGATGTCGATCTTGCGGAAGGCCGCGGCCCTGGGGACGTACGAACGCCGCCCCGTCGAGAGGTCGTCGACGACGGTGACGCGATGGCCGAGGCGGACCAGCCGCTCCGCGAGCTGCGAACCGATGAAGCCGGCGCCGCCGGTCACGAGCACTTTGTCCTTCTTGGGCATGCGGGTGCGGGTTATTTCTTCATTTGATCCTTGAGCCAGGCCTCGACGAACGCGTCCAGATCGCCGCCGAGCACGCCCTGGGTGTCGGTCGTCTCGTGCTTGGTGCGGTGGTCCTTCACCATCTGGTACGGATGGAGGACGTACGAGCGGATCTGGTTCCCCCACTCCGCGCTCGTGAACTCGCCGCGCAGCTTCTTCTTCTCCGCGGCCCGCTCCTCGAGGTACTGCTTATGGAGCTTGGCGCGCAGGATGCGCATGGCGGTCTCCTTGTTCTGCGTCTGCGAGCGCTCGTTCTGGCAGGTGACGACGATGCCCGTCGGCAGGTGGGTGATGCGCACGGCCGAGTAGGTCGTCTGCACGCCCTGGCCCCCGTGGCCGCCCGCGAGATAGGTGTCGATGCGCAGGTCCTGGGGATCGATCTTCACCTCTTTGATCTCTCCCAGTTCCGGCAGGACCTCGAGCAGCGCGAAGGAGGTCTGGCGCAGCGCGTCCGAGTTGAACGGCGACTGCCTGACCAGGCGATGCACGCCGGCCTCTGCCTTGAAATGTCCGTAAGCGTAGCGGCCCTCGATGGATAGCGTCGCGCTCTTGATGCCGGCTTCAGTGCCGCGGCTCTCGTCGAGCATCTTCACGGTCCAGCCTTTCCGCTCGGCGTAGCGCATGTACATGCGGAGCAGCATCTCGGCCCAGTCCTGCGCGTCGGTGCCGCCCGCGCCCGCATGGATGGCGATGATGGCGTCGCGTTCGTCGTACTCCTCGCCCATGAGCGTCGCGAACTCGAGGGACGCGAAGTCCTTCTTGAGCCCGGCGAGCTTTTCGTTGATGTCGGCCTCGGCGTCGGCGTCGACCTCCGACTCTTCCATGAGCAGCTTCGCGAAGGCCTGCAGGTCCGCGGACTCGGTCCGCAGCCGCTCCCATTTGCCGTAGTAGTCCTTGAGGTCGGCGAGCTTGCGGCTCACTTGCTGCGCGTGGGACTGGTCCTTCCAGAAGTCGGGCTGCTGCGTTTCCCACTCGGTCGCTTCTATCTCTTTCGCGGTCTTGTCCAGGTCAAAGTAACCCCCAAGTATCGGAGACCTTGCGCACAAGTTCCTCGATGTCCTGGAGGTTTTGTTTATTCACCATATGCGTCGAGCTTCGAGCTCCGAGGTTAGAGGTTGATCTTCTTGGCGTACCTTCCGAGGACGGGCAATTCCCATTGCCGGCCCGCGAGCGCCTGCAGCATGCCGTAGAGCGAGGCGATGGCCGGGACGGCGAGCGCGAACCAGCCGATGAACGGCACGGCGGAGAACAGCGCCTCGATCACGAACAGCACGATGCCCTGGCGGACGTGGAACTGCAGGAAGGGCGATTTCTTGCGCGCCAGGAAGAGCGGGATGACGAAGAAGATGCCGATGTAGGCGATGGCCGCGAGGAAGCGCTCGTTGTCGCGGTCCTTGTCGCCGGTCGGGTACGTTTGGTCGGGCATAGTGACGTCATTGTAGCGCTTCTTTCGCTGAGTTTCAAGGAAAAAATATGAGTCCTTATGAGCCGGCCGGCGGGAGACGGCTTGCGGCGGCTTTCATGTATGTACCCCGCGGGTCCTGTCACGGTCCACCCCCAATGGGTGCTCGGGACTCGGCCCTGCGCGCCCATTGGGGGACCCCCGGACCGTGCCACCCGCGGTCCTTGGACCGGCGCTCTCAGGAAATGGGGGCGGAAAGGAAATCCGGCCTGCGTGTCGCGGACGATCGCCTATGCACGGAAGGGCCGGATTTCTCGCAGGATCTCAAAACTCAGCTTCGATGGTGCGGCTTTATTGTATGAAAAAACCCGCGGTGTAGGCGGGTCAGCTCGCGGCCGAGGCCGGAGAGAGGGCGAGATCGAGCTCGCGGTGGAGAGAGGCGACGATGCGACGCTGCAGCGTGAAGTGCGGCGTCTCGGTGCCGTTCGCCCAGCGCAGGACGCTGTGCGGCGAGCATTCGAACTCGACGGCGAGCTCGCGGATGAGGGAGGTCCCCTCGTTCCAGAGCGTCATGAGGAAGAGCGTGTTCTGCATGCAGACCTTGAACGGAAGCCCCGCGGGGCTCCAGCGCTCGATCTGGCTCATGAACTTGCGGGCGTCCAATTCAAGGTGCACGGAGGTGTCTGATGCTTCCATGGTCGGTTACCTCGTGGGCTCAACCTTGCAGAAAAATGACGATCTGTCAACCCCCATCGGGACCGTCCTGCCCGCCGCGCTTGCCGCTCCTGGCGGCGAGCCTGAAGAGGACGACCATGTCGAGCACGAAGAGCGCGCAGCCGATGGCGACCGCGGGCTTCGGGCCCAGGAAACGCCACAGGACGGCGGTCAGCATGATGATGAGGATGGGCAGATACCGGAACACCGCGAAGTACGCAAGCATCGCCTTGGATCGCTTTTCCATCGAGTTCTCCCCTTGGTCGAAAGAGCCTGCCAAGGCTACCGAGAACCCCTGCAAAACGCAAAAACGGCCCTTTCGGACCGTTTTTGGCTTGGTTGAGCCTAGAAATCCATGCCGCCGCCCATGCCGCCATGGCCATGGCCGCCAGCCGGTTCCTTCTTCTCGGGGATGTCCGTCACGACGCACTCGGTCGTGAGCAGGAGCGAAGCGATGGAGGCCGCGTTCTGGAGGGCGAACCGGGTGACCTTGGTCGGGTCGATGATGCCGGCCTTCACCAGGTCCTCGTACTTGTCCTCCGCGGCGTTGTAGCCGTAGCCGTGCTCGTGCTTCCGGACCTCGGCGACGATGACCGCGCCGTCCTGGCCGGCGTTCGCCGCGATCTGGCGGAGCGGTTCCTCGAGCGCGCGCTTCACGAGCTGCACGCCGGAGTATTCGTCGTGCGGCATCGAATCGCCCTTGATGTGGTCGAGGGCCTTCGAGGCGCGGAGCAGCGCCACTCCCCCGCCCGGCACGATGCCTTCCTCGACCGCGGCCTTCGTCGCGGCGATGGCGTCCTCGATGCGCTGCTTCACTTCCTTCATTTCGGTCTCGGTCGCGGCGCCCACCTTGATGACGCCGATGCCGCCGGCGAGCTTCGCCAGGCGCTCCTGCAGCTTCTCCTTGTCGAAGTCGGAATCGACCGTCTCGAGCTCCTTCTTGATCTGGCTGACGCGGTCGGCGATGGCCTTCTTGTCGCCCTGGCCGTCCACGATGGTGGTGTTCTCCTTGGTCGAGACGACCTTGCGGGCGCGGCCCAGGTCCTCGAGCTTGGCGTCCTCGAGCTTGAGGCCCAGCTCCTCGGTAATGACGCGGCCGCCCGTGAGCACCGCGATGTCCTTGAGCATCTCCTTGCGGCGGTCGCCGAAGCCCGGGGCCTTGATGGCCAGCGCGTTGAACGTGCCGCGGATCTTGTTGAGCACGAGCGTCGGCAGCGCCTCGCCGTCGACGTCCTCGGCGATGATGACGATCTCCTTGCGGCCCGTCTGCGCGACCTTCTCGAGCAGCGGCAGGATGTCCTGGATGGAGGAGATCTTCTTGTCGGTGATGAGGATGCTCGCGTCGGAGAACTCGGACTCCATGCGGTCCGCGTTCGTGACCATGTAGGCCGAGATGTAGCCCTTGTCGAAGCGCATGCCTTCCACGACCTCCTTCTCGATGCCGAAGGTCTGCGATTCCTCGACGGTGATGACGCCGTTCTCGCCGACGTCCTTCATGGCCGAGGCGATGAGCTTGCCGATCTCGGCGTCGTTCGCGGAGATGGCGGCGACCTGCTCGATCTCGTTGCCGGAGATGGCCTTGGAGATCTTGCCGGTGAGCTCCTTCACGACCGCGTCGACGGCGTTGTCGATGCCCTTCTTGAGGGTCATCGGGTTGGCGCCGGCCGCGACCATCTTCGAGCCCTCGGCGTAGATCGCCTGGGCCAGCACGGTGGCCGTGGTGGTGCCGTCGCCGGCGACGTCGTTCGTCTTGGAGGCGACCTCCTTCACGAGCTCCGCGCCGACGTTCTCGAACTTGTCCTCGAGCTCGATCTCCTTGGCGACGGTGACGCCGTCCTTGGTGACGACCGGCGAGCCGTAGCCCTTGTCGAGGACGACGTTGCGGCCCTTGGGGCCGAGCGTGACCTTCACGGCGTTCGCCAGCTTGTCGACGCCCTTCTTGATCTTCTCGCGTGCCTGTTCGGTGAAGAGGATCTGTTTGGCCATAGGTAGGTTGTAGGTTGTAGGTGGTAGGTTGTAGGGCATCGGAAGCGGGTTCTACAACCTACTCCCTACCACCTACAACCTCTGAAATTATTGAAGGACCGCCAGGATGTCCGACTCCTCGAGGATGAGGAGCTCGGCGCCGTCCACCTTGATCTCGTCGGGGGAATACTTCTTGAAGACGACCTTGTCGCCGGCCTTCACGGTCATGGCGGCGCGCTGGCCGTTCTCGAGCATCTTGCCGGGGCCGGTCGCGACGACCTCGCCCTTCTCCGGCTTCTCCTTCTCGACGGTGTCGGGAATGATGATGCCCGCCTTCGTCGCCTGCTCCTCGGAGAGCGGCTTCACGAGCACCCTGTCGTTCAGCGGTTTCACCTGCATACGAATGATGAAAGTTTCGGTTGAGTTACGCGCAAAAGAATATACCGTTAGCACTCGAAATAGTCGAGTGCCAATATGATAAAAAATCCTGACGAAGTGTCAAGAACCGTCCGACAGGCGGTCAGCGGGCCTTTTTGAGGTCGAGATAGGCGGCATGGAGGAGGCCGGCGACGCACCAGAACAATAGCTGGCCGAACCAGGAGCTCCACAGGAAATGGTCGAAGAGGGAGGCGACGAGCATGGCGAGGAAGGCCGCGGCGTAGACGGTGACGCCGGACGAGACCGCGGACTTGTGCATGAGCCGGTCGCGGACCACGAGCAGCGTCGCGCCGACGAAGCCGAGCCAGGCGATCAGGCCGAGGATGCCGGTCTCGACGGCCACGAGCACGGGGACGTTGTGCACATAGTCGTACTGCCACCAGTTGCGCGCGTTGGCGGATTCGCGGGCCAGCGCGAGCGGCATCTGGCCGATGCCGACGCCGGTGAAGAGATGGTCGGCGAGCAGCGACATGGCGTCGGTGTACTGGTTGCCGCGGTCCCCTATCGACTGCGCTTCCAGCCTTCCGTTCGCCGTCGCGCGGGTGAGCAGCGGGTCGCCGTAAAAGAGCGCAAGCGCCGCCGCGGTCACCGCGATGATGATGAACGACGGGACGAGCACGCGGCGGTATTCCGGCGCGGCCACGCTGCCGTAGGCGCTCACCACCATCCAGAGGAAGCCCGCGGCGACGCCGAGGATGGCGCTCCGCGAGAACGAGAACAGCAGGCCGGCGGCGATGAGCGGCATGAGCGCGTAGAAGCGGGTGTGCCGGCCGTGCCCGCGGTAGGCCGCGAGCGCGATGCACATGAGCAGGCCGATGCCGACGTAGAGACCGAAGATGTTCGGATGCGAGAGCGAGCCGTAGGCGCGCAGCCAGCGGCCGGATCCCGTCTCGACGACGAAGGCGCCGAGCTGGTCGGCGGAGTGCGTGGCCATGCCGAGCCACTTCGAAGCGAACGCCGATTGCGTGAAGAACTGGTAGCCGCCGAGCGCGACCTGGAAGACCGCGCCGCCGACGAAGCCGGTCAGCACTTCGCGCGGGTCCGGGCGGAACATCTGGATGGCGAGGAAGACGGCCACGGCGGTCACGGCGAACGAGGCGGAGGTCAGCCCCGCGAGCGCGTCCTGGGCCTGGAAGGACGACAGCATCGCCGCGAGCGCGACGCAGGCGGCGAACATGCCGGCGGGGCGGCGGACCGCGTCCGTGACCCCCTTCCAGCCGTACGCGCCGAACACGAGCGCGGCGAACGCGATGGCGACGAGCTGCATGCCGAAGACGCTGACCGTGCCCGGCTCGACCGGGTGGCCGGCGATGCTCCCGGTCTTGAGGATCCATCGCGTGCCGCTCGGCGCGAAGGCCACGAGCACGGTGAAGACCAGCGAGGTGATCTCGCGGAGGGTGAACGTCCGTTTTTTGAGGACGGCCATGGGGTTCAAGCTTCGAGTGCCGAGCTTCGAGCTTCAAGCTTCGAGCTTCGAGCTTCGAGCTTGGAGCTTGGAGCTTGGAGCTTTTCCACCGTCGGCGCGTCCAAACCCAGTTCGCGCAATTTCGCTTCGAAGAGCGCCTGGTATTCGGCCCGGCGGTCGTTGACGTGGAACTTGAGCACGCCGTCCGTCACGACGACGCGGCTGTCCTTGTTGGCCATGGCCGCGATGTCGGGCGGGAACATGCGCGTCTGCAGGCGACGGAGCGGCGCTTCGGCCAGACGCAGGAGCGGGAGGAGGGGCGAGGTCCAGCGCGGCGCGCCGGCGCGCAGCTTGCGGGCGGAAGGCGCCGAGGCTCCGGGGAGCCGCTCGCGCACCCAGGCGTTGGCCGCCGAGAACCGCGCGAAGGCGCCTCCCGCGTCGTAGAGCGGCACGAGCGTCGCCGTCCAGTAGCGGAGGTAGGTGTCATCGGGAGCGAGCGCGAAGCGGGAAAGGTCCTGTTCGGGCTCGGCCACGTAGAAGCTCATGCAGACCTTGTCGGCGTGCGTATGCTCGTCCGGCCGCAGCCCCAGCGCGGCGAGCGCGCTCGCGACCACGAACCGCGTGGCCCAGACGGTGCCGGGCCGCGCCACGACGAACATGTCGATGTCGCTCTCCTCGTCCGCGCCGGAGATCGCCAGGCTGTTGCAGACGGCCGCGAGCCGCACGGACGGCAGCAGGCGCAGGAACCGCGCGACGCGGCGGGCGCGGGCGAACTTCTTCTCCGACAGGCGGTGCCGGCGCTCGCGTTCGGCGACGAGTTCGTCGCGGCCGGCGAGATGCCAGAACCCGTCGCGGCCGCCGAACGCGGGATCGTCGAGCGCGTCGAGCGCGTCCGCGGCCGTCGGCGCCTCACCCGTCTCGCCCGGGAAACGGTAACGATGCCGCAGGAGCTCGGCGAGCGTCAGCGGATGGTCGAAGAGGTCGAAATAGGCGAGGGTCGCGGCGAGCGAGCGGCGGAGGGCCGGCGTCTCCATAACGAAAAGCGGGTGGACTTCCACCCGCCACTGTACCACCTACCGCGGAGAATTGAGAGTTGAGAGTTCAGGAATGAGAGCCTCTCGATTCTCAATTCTAAACTCTCATTTCTTCAAAGCCATGGTGCTCGTGCCGCCCGCGGCCGGCTCGGCCGCCCGCTTGGCCAGCTGCCGCGCCTCGGCGCGCTCCGTCACCGCCGCGTCCTCGACCACCATCATCTCCCCGTCGAGCGAGACCACCTGGCCCGGATGGACCAGCAGCTCGTCCGGCATGATGGACGACAGCAGGCTGGCCCGCGCCACGACGTACTGCGCGACCTCGTGATGCTCGGCGTCGATGACGAAGGCGGCGAGCTTGCCCACCTTGTCCCCGCTCTTGGTGATGACCGGGATGCCCCGGAGGTCGGCGTCGCGATAGCGCATAGCTCAGGTCTTCGAAGCGGCGGCCGCGGCGGCGTCCGGTCCCTTGTCGGCGTTGCGGAAATACACCTTCTGCTGCAGGACGGTCAGAAGGTTGGTCAGCAGCCAGTACAGCGCGAGGCCGCCCGGCAGCTTCCAGCCGAGGACGACGGTGAGCGCCGGCATCATGTACAGCATCTGCTTGTTCATCGTGGCGAGCATGTCCTCGTCCTTGGCCCCCGGGGTCTTCCTCGGCTGCTGCCGCGTGACCATCATCTTGGCCTGGAGGTACTGCGAGGCGCCGGCGAGGAGCGCGAGCGCGATGTTCGGCTTGGCCAGGTCGATGAAGCCGAAGAGCGACGGGACGATCGTCCCCGGGTTCGTCACGAAGGGGTAGAGCATCTCGAAGCCGTTCGACTTCAGGCCGTGCGACAGCGCCCGGTAGAGCGCGATGAACACCGGCAGCTGGATGAGCACCGGCAGGCACGACGAGAACGGCGAGACCTTCTCCTTCGAGTAGAGCGCCATCATCGCCTTGGCGAGCTCTTCCTGCTTCTCTTTGCCTTCGTACTCCTTCTTGAGCGCGTCGAGCTTCGGCTGGATGTCGGAGAGCGCCTTCTGCGAGCGCAGCGCGCCGTTCGACAGCGGCCAGAGCACGAGCTTGATGATGATCGTCAGCAGGATGATGGCGATGCCGAGGTCATGCCCCGGGATCGCGTCGTACAGGAAGATCAGCAGGTTGAAGATCGGCTGGTAGAAGATCGCCTGGAAGAAATGCGTCATACGCGCTGCGGCGCCTTTCCGATGCCCGCGATGCGGACGGCCGGACACGGGCGAGGCGTGGGATTACGGGAACCGGAACATCGTACTACGTCCTGTCGCGCGACACGAGCCTTCTATTCCGCGGCGGGCTCGGCCGTCTCGTCGGCGGCGCCCTTCTCCTCGGCGGCCTCGGCCTGGGCGACGGCGGACTCTTCCGGCGTCTCCGGCGTCCCTTCGGCCTCCTCGGCCTTGCCGCGCGCGCCTGACTCGCGGATGTTGATCTTCCAGCCGGTCAGGCGGGAGGCGAGGCGGACGTTCTGCCCGCCCTTGCCGATGGCAAGCGAGAGCTGGTCCTCGGGGACGATGACCTCGGCGGTGCGCATCTCCTCGCGCAGCTCGATGCTCGTGACCTTCGCCGGCGACAGCGAGTTCATGATGAACTTCTTGGGGTCCTCGTCGAACTGGATGATGTCGATCTTCTCGCCGCCGAGCTCTCCGATGACGGTCTGGATGCGCGTGCCGCGCTGGCCGATGCAGGAGCCGATCGGGTCGACGTTCTCCTGGGTCGACGACACGGCGACCTTCGAGCGCGAACCGGCTTCGCGGGCGATGGCGTGGATCTTCACGACGCCGCCGGCGACCTCGGGGATCTCGAGGGTGAAGAGCTTGCGGACGATCTCGGGGTGGGCGCGGGAGACGACGACCTCCGGGCCGCGGGTGGTCATGCGGACGTCGGTGACGAACACCTTGATGCGGTCGCCCGGCATGTAGCGCTCGGTCATGATCTGCTCCTCCGGCGGCATCACCGCGGTGGTGCGGCCGAGGTCGATGAGGACCGCGCGGCCCTCGCGGCGCTGCACGGTGGCGTTGATGAGCTCGCGCTCGCGCTCCTTGAACTCGCCGAACAGCTTGTTGCGCTCGGCCTCGCGGAGCTTCTGGATGATGACCTGCTTGGCGGTCTGCGCGGCCATGCGTCCGAAGGCGGCCGGCACCTCGAGCTTGGTGCGGATCTCATCGCCGAGCTCCGCGTCCTTCTTCAGCGTCTCGCGGGCGGCGGTGACCATGATCTCGGTCTTGGGGTTGAACTTCTTCTCGATGATCGGGTTGCCGGCCTCGTCGAGCAGCGGCGGCGCGGGCGGCGTCGCGGGCTCCATCCTGTCCATGCGGCGGCCCGGCCTCTCCTCTTCCTCGGGGGCCTCGAGCTCCTCCGGCGGCAGCTCCTGGTCCTCGACCACCGTCTTCACGTCGAACACCTCGAAATCGCCCGTCTCGGCGTCGAAGACGACCTTTGCGTTCTGGTTCTTCTGACCGAAGTCCTTGCGGTACGCGGCCGCGAGGGCGGCCTCGATCGTCTCGATGACCGACTCGGCGGAGATGTTCTTCTCGTCGCTGATCTGCTTGATGGCCTGCAGTATCGGGGATGACATAGCGTCGTGGGCTTTTGTGCGCGAATGCGCGTTTTGAGGTAAAAAAATGACCAGTTTCATGCAGAAACAGGTCGATAGAGGGGACTCTACACCACTTCGAGGGGCCGCGCAAGGGCCGACGCGCAGAGCAGGTTGAACCGGTGCTCCATGCGGTCGAAGTGGCCGTTCGCCAGGTGGGGCGAGGCGCGGACCAGGTCCCGTTCGTCGCGGAAGAACTGCTCGACGGCGCCCTGGTCCACCTTTCCTTCGAGCATGCCGCGCTGGTACAGGCGCGCGACGCGGGCGATGTCGGCGTCGGACATGGACCCGAGGTAGCGCGCCGCTTCGGCGCGCTTCCGTTCCAGGTGGCCCTCCACGACGGCGAAGGTCGCGAGCTCGCGGGCGGCCCGCAGGCCTTCCTGCCCGAGCTCCTCGGCCATGCGCTTCTCGAGCCCGTCGCGGAACTCGACGGCGGTCTCCAGGTCTCCCATGGCGCGCGCGTAGCGGTCGAGCCGGCGCGCATCGGGATCGAAGGCGTGCCGGAGCGAGGTGAACGCGCGCCGCAGGGCCAGCCGGACGAACGTCCGCCGGAACACGAAGGCCTCGTAGGAAGGCACGTGCTGGTGGATGAGCGCGGCGGTCGCCATGGCGGCGAGCGCGATGCAAAAGAAGACGGGTGCGGTGCTGGCGTCCATCGGACGGTGCTCCTCTCTGAAAAGGACTTGACGCGCACCGTACGCCGGATATCGCGGACTGTAAAGCCTGCGAGGCAAAAGAAAAGCCCCCGTGAAGCACGGGGGCTGCGGTCATGTGGCCTCGGGCCGGGCCGCGAACCGGGCGGTCAGGCGCTTCGCGTGGTCGGCGGCGAATTCCGGCGAGCCGGAGATGAGGGCGCGTTCCTCTTCGAGGAAAGCGCGGAGGTCCTCGGCGGGCCGCCGCCCCTGGAACAGGTCGGCGTTCAGCCGGTCTGCGATGTCGCCGACGACCTCGGCGCCGAGGCCGCGCATGTATTCCTGCGCGACGACCTGCATGCCCTGGTAGCGGGCGTCCACGTCCTCGGCGAGCGCGTCGAGGAAGCGCGCCGCGGCGTCGCCGGCTTCCCGGCGGTCGCGCGCGATCTTGTCGCGCTGCGCGCGCAGGACGAGCAGGCTGCCGAAGATCGACAGGTAGTGGTCGACCGACTCCTGCCGCCGGCGGTAGGCGGGATCCCGGAAGCGCTTCCACGCTTCGGGGCGCGACCGCAGCCAGCCGCGGAGCCGCCCGTACAGGTAGACGTTCGACGGCCAGGCCGCCTTCGTCACGAGCGCGAACGCGAGGATGGAAATGGCGAGCACCGCGGCCGCCTGCAAGTACAGAGCCGTCATGGGTCGCCTCCTTTCGGGACGTGAAAGTACGTCACTTGCGTCGTAGCACCAACGGGCCGCACGGTCAATGCTAAGAGTTGAGAATTGAGAGTTTAGAATTGAGGGACGTCTCTAAATTCTCAATTCTCATTTCTCAATTCTCCGCATGCGCGGTCATCCCTCTTCTCCCACCGCGGAGCGGAAGTGGGCGAGCCGCGCGCCTTCCGGGACGAGCGAGATCGCGACGATGTCGATGCGGAAAGGACGGTGCGCGAGCCGTTTCGCCTGGAGGTACGCCGCGGCGCAGGCGCGCAGATGCTCCCGCTTCTTCGCCGTGACCGCCTCCTCGGGCAGTCCGTAGCCCGCGCCGCGCCGCGTCTTCACCTCTACGAAAACGATCTCGCCGCGGTCTTCCGCGACGAGATCGATCTCCCCGTAGGCCGAGCGCCAGCGGCGCTCGAGGATCCTGCAGCCGGCGGCAGCGAGGTGGCGGGCGGCGATGTCCTCGCCGCGCAGCCCCGTCTCGTCCCGGTCGGCATGCAGCGTCATTTCTTCTTCGGCAGGTATTTCTCGATGCGATGCTTCTCGGCGTCCTCGCGCCGCAGCGACGGGTACTCCTGCACGGCGAAGGCGACGGCCCTGCCCGTCTGCCAGGCGAACAGCACGAGCGTGAGCAGGAACCACAGCCGGATGTTCAGGATCGGGACCTGCTCGAAGGCGCAGAACAGGCAGAGCAGGCCGAGCAGGCCGGCGGTCAGGAGCGGCCCCGCGAACCGCTTGAGCAGGTTCGAGAGGCGCGGGTCCTTCTTCTTCAGCGTGCGCGCGGCGATCCAGAGCGCCACCGAAGCGACGATGAACCAGGCGAAGAACGAGAAGATCCCGCCCACGAGCGAGGGCCCGAGCGGGACGGGATGGAGATTGAGCCAGTAGCGATAGTCGAGGAGCGGGGCGTAGCCGCGGAGGGAACCCATAGGCGCTCAAAAAAAATCATTGCCCTGAGGCACGAGTGGGCATTGTAGAGGAAGGCCGCGCGAACTTGCAAGCGGCGCGAAAAAAAAGACGAGGGCCGGACCCGGCCCCCGTCTCTCAATGCTCATTTCTCATCGCTTCCGGTCACGGTTTCCGGTAGACGAACCCGTAGTGGTACGGGCCGGGCGCGATCTCCTTGAGGAGCTGCAGGCCCGCGTCGGTGCCGAGCTTCATGGCCGTCTCCGCGCTCACGCGGGTCTTCGGGTCGGGGCCGAACGTCGCGCCGGAGGGCTTCCAGTCGACGAGGACGAAGGTGCCGCCGGGCTTCACCATGCGGACGCATTCCTTCACCATCTCGCTCTGCTGTTTGGAAAGGTAGAGATTGTTGATGAGCAGGCCGATGTCGAGGACGCCGTCGGCGATCTTCACGCCGCCCACGCGCTCGAGGTCGCCCCAGACGGTCTCGATGTTGGTGACGCGCTCGATCTTGATCATGCTCTCGACGCCGTCGAGCACGGATTTCAGGATATCGACGGCGTAGACCTTGCCGCCCGGCCCGACGAGCTTCGACGCGGCGAAGACGTAATGCCCGAGCGTGCCGCAGCCGAAATCCGCGACCTTCATGTCGGAGCGGATGCCCGCCTCTTCGAGGACCTTGAACGGATCGATGAGTTCCTTGCCGGTGGGGATGTAGGCCATAGGTCTGTCGTTAGGACTGAGGCTCGGGCGGCACGAACAGCTTGCCGACGCTGCCGATGAGGGCCGGGCCCAGCATGCCGGTGGCCATCATGATGCCGACCAGGCAGATGATCACGCCGAGGAGTTTGTAGAAAAGCCGCGTTCCCCCGTCCAGGCCCAGCTTCTCTTCGGCCCACTGGACCTTGCCGAAGTTCTGAAGGAACCACTCGCTCTTGATGACGAGGAGGACGCCGATGAAAACGATGAACATGCCGCCGAGGACGCGTAGGACGGTGCGCATAGTGACGGGTATGCCGCGGTGCGGCGGAAGGCGTTGGTGGTGGACGATGTAGGGATCGAACCTACGACCTCCTCGGTGTAAACGAGGCGCTCTGACCAGCTGAGCTAATCGTCCGTAGGGTCTCCTTGTCCGTCTGTAAGTATAGCGGAGAAAGCGGTTGCGGGCAATTTCGAGCCTGAACGAAAAAGACCCGGCCTTGCCGGGTCGCTTTCGTTGGTGCGGTCGGAGAGATTTGAACTCTCACGAGGTTGCCCCCGCCAGCCCCTCAAGCTGGTGCGTCTGCCAGTTTCGCCACGACCGCACGTGATTTCGTTGCCGCCCCAGCGTAACCGAAGATTTCCGGCTTGGCAAGGCCCCGCGGGCAGAGCGCGAAAGGGGTAAAGGAGTAAAGGGTGAAAGCGGGCTTGAACACGCCTTTCGCACTTTCGTCCTCTTCCCCTTTTCCCCTTTTTTTAGGCGAACACCCGTTCCCGGCCCGTGATGACCTTGAGCCTGTCCGGCACGATCTCGATGGAAACGACGTTGTTGGAGAACTGGCGCCCGTCCGCCTCGACCTCGAAGGGCTCCTCGCTCGTGATGGAGAGCTTGCGCAACGGGATGACGGACCTGGAGCCCGGGCCGTTCTTGCGGAACATGCCCATGAACGCGCCCTGCCGGGGCATGATGAGCGCGTCGAGCCAGCCGTCCATCGGGTCGCCGACGGCATAGCCCTGCGGCGAGCCTTCGGCGCGCTCCCCCGCCCCTTCGGAGAGCCGGAGGTTGCTCACGACGACGTCGCAGTCGTTCGCGAGCGAGGTGATGCGGAACTTTCCTTCGCCTTCGATGGTGACGTTCGCGCCCGGCATGCGGACCTGCGACAGGAAAAGGTGGCCGTTGACCATGCCGAGGTCGATCTTCTGCGTAACGCGGCGCGAGAGGATGTCGCAGGCCTCCACGCCCTCGGGAATGCCGAGCGAGCGCGCGATCTCGACCGGCGCGCCGACCGGGATGAAGCCCAGAGTGAGCCGCGCGTCGTCGAGGCCGCCGACCACCTTGGCGATGGTCTGGTCATTGCCGACGACCACGACCGTCTGCACGCCGCGGCGCACCTCGTCACGGATCAGGCCGCGCGCGTTGGTGAACGCCGTGAGCCGCCCGATCTTGCCGCTGATGCCGAGGTCGGTAAGACGCGTCTCCACCGAGGCGAGGACTCGTTCGTACTTCTTATCGGCCAGGAAGCTGTCGTAGAGGTAGTAATACACGAACGTCAGCTGTTAGCTGTCGGCTGAGAAAAGCCGTCGGCGGCGCCTCTGAAAGCTGAGGGCTGAAAGCTAAAAGCTCTATCGCGTGATGAACGGCGCCATGATCTTCTCGACGGCGTCCTCCGTCTTCTTCTCCGCGACCGGCTGCTGCTCGGTCTTCGGACGCGGCTTGCGCTGCTCCTCGGCAGCGGCCTCGGCGCCCATGCTGATCTTGCCGTTGATGGTCGCGCCGCTCGCGACGACGAGGACCTTCGTGCGCACGTCGCCCTGGACGCGGGCAGTGGGCTCGAGCTCGAGGCGTTCGGCGACGACGAGGTTGCCGCGCACTTCGCCGGCCACCGTGGCGTTGGCCGCGTGGACGTCGGCCGCGATGCGCGCGCGTTCGCCGACGCGCAGGTCGCGCTCGGTCTTGAGGCTGCCTTCGACGACGCCCTCGATGAGGACGTTGCCCTGGCTCTGGAAGTCGCCTTCCAGTTTCACCGACGCGGCGATGACGGTCTCGGGTTCGTGAGCTGCTCCGGGTTCGCGGTTCGGCATAGCGTTCTTCTGAAACATATGATTCAGGGCCGCGCGGCCGCGCGGCAGTGTGCGCAAAAATGAATACGCCTGCAGTATAACAACGAGAAAAGGGCTGTCAAAACGAAAAAAACGGGCTTCCATGTGGATGACGTTCGGGGAACGACTTCCTTACGTTCTCCGTTTTCCGTTCACCGTTCACCGTTTTCGGTGGACCCGCCCTGAAAACCGGGAACGGCGAACGGAAAACGAAAAACCCCTCACGCCTCCGGTCGCAGGCACTTCGCCTTGGGCTGGCTCGGCAAGGTAACCGCCACGACGGTCCCCTCTCCCGGCGCGGAACGCTCGATCCAGACGTCGCCGCCCATGTTGCGCACGAAAATGGCGACGATGTAGAGGCCGAGGCCGGTCCCCGTCTCGCGGGCCACGGCGACGTCCTTGGCGCGATAGAACTTCTGGAAGACGTTGGCCGCGGTCTCCGCGCTCATGCCGAGGCCCTGGTCCTCGACCGTGATCATCGCGCCCTTGGCCTTGGCCATCCTCTTGGCGCGCAGCGTGATGGTCCCCTTCGGCGAATATTTGATGGCGTTGTCGACGAGGTTGGTGAGGACCTCCTGCAGCTTCTCGCCGTCGACGTACGCCTCGAGCCCCTCGGAACCGGCGGCGTCGAACGCCAGCGCGAGACCTTTCTGCGAGGCCTTGAACGACATCTCCGTGACCGCGCGCTCCATGATCGGCGCGAGCTCGGTCGTCGCGCAGACGTAATCGATCTTGTTCTTCTCGATGCGCGTGACGTTGAGCATGTTGTTGATCATCTGCACGAGCCGCTCGTTCATGAGGCTCATGCTCTGGAGCTTCTCGCGGAGCGGGCCGTCGACCTTCCCGTACGCGCCCTCGAGCATGAGCGAGATGTAGCCCTTGATGACGGAGATCGGCGTGCGCAGCTGGTGCGATGCGATGGAGATGAACTCGCTCTTGAGCTGGTCCATCTCCTTGAGGTGCTCGTTGGCCTCCTCGAGCTTGAGGGTCAGGACGTGCAGCTCTTCGCGGCGGCGGACCTCGCTCGAGACGCTCTTCACGAGCAGCAGCGCGACGACGAGCGTGACGAGGAAGAGCAGGCCATGGTAGGCGAACTGGTCGACCGACTGCGCCTGGAAGATGTCCGTGAAGGAGATGAAGACCAGCGCCCCGGAAAAGAGCTCAGCCGCGATGACCTTCAGGTTCAGCAGGCCGTGGCGGAGGATCGCGTACATGGTGAGCACGACGAAGAAGGCGGTCGCCGCAGGCCCGATCACGCTCGATTTCGTATAGTGGAAGACGAGCGGCAATACCAGGTTCGTGAACACGCCAGACACGACCACAAGGATCATGCCGAGGCACAGGAAGATGATCTGCTTCTTCACGATCGGGTCCTGGGTCTTCTTGTAGGTGCTGACGAAATGACGGGCCGCGAGGCTGAAGTATAGGAGCAGTTGAACGAATAAGGCCGTGTAGAGCGGGCCGGGCGTGAAGTCCGTTCCCCAATCACGCAACGTGATCGATTCGATGTTGTAAGGCGTCGCGACGAGCAGCAGCGCGATGATGCTCGGCAGAAGGATCGCGAACGCCTTGGCGACGCTGATGTGCCCCGTTCTCGCAGGAAAATAGTAGGAGAAGATGAGGAAGGCCGCCGAAAGAAAGAACGGCCCGATGATGGCCATGCGCGCCCAGAACAGGGCGACGTCATAGTCGCGGCTAACGTCCGCCATTGTCGATGAGAAGCTCCAGAAACCCGTGTTGAAGGCCACAAGAAAGAACAGCTGGTGGATCGCGCTGTCTTTCTTTTGCCACAGGACGGCCACGCCGATGAAGAAGGCGAAGGCTGCGGCCGAAAAGTTCACGATGGACGTGAACGTGACCTGCGTCGGAATGGCCAGAAATATTGACATTGTAGCGAAAAAATGCTTATATTGGCTCAGTCCTTTCACCCTCATCCTGCAAAAAAGGAGCCATACCATGAGCCAGAACGAGCCCGTTTGTGTCTCGACCGTTGCGGTCGAGGACCCCGCCGTGCGTGCAGCCCTGTGGGCCGTCTACGTGGCGGCCTTCGGCGACGCGGAGACCGCCTGCATCCAGGAGCAGCTCTGCTACTCGCGGGAGACGTTCGATGCTGCCCTCCTCGATCCCGATTACCGGAAGTTCGTGGCTATGGACGGCGCCGATCCGGTCGGCTTCTTCCTCTGCACCAACGACCTCGAGAAGGCGCGCGTCGCCTACGTGAATCCCAACCGGCTACGCAAGCAATTCCCCGAGTACGAGGGCCGGATCTGGTACTACACGGCGATCGCCGTGCGGCCGGACCGACAGGGGCGCCGGTTCACGGCGCCGCTCGTGGCCGCGGCGACCGCCTTCATGGACGAACAGGACGCGCTCGTCGCGTTCGATTACTCCCTGGAGAAGAACCCGATGCTGCCCGAGTTCCTCACCAGGGGCATGGAGGCGGCGCAGGCAAAGGCGGGCCTGAAGACGAGGACCTCGACGTTCGTGCCGCTGGGAGGCCAGCAGTACGGCGTCATCAAGCTGTCATAGACCGCGCGAGCGGGGACTTCGGTCCCCGCTCATTTTTTTTATCGCTTGCCGCCCGCGAGCCCCGCGGCGGAGTGCACGGTCGGATACGGGAAGCCGTTGTAGTGCTCGTACGCGTTGGTGTAAGCGCCCGCGACCTCGAACACGACGCGGTCGCCGACCCCGAGCGCGGGCAGCTCGATGTCCTTCACGATGACGTCGATGCTGTCGCAGGACGGCCCGACGAGGGACACGAGCTCCTTGTGCGCGGGCGCGCCTTTGGTCAGACATTGCACAGGATACCAGA
>DATJFD010000077.1:0-4134 GCA_035495855.1 Binatia bacterium
TTACGCACTTCACGCCGTTGAATTTCCGTCCCCGCGAGGGTACGGTGACCCCAGACCCGTATGCCCGCCGAACGCGTTCCGCCGCAGAACCTGGAGGCCGAGCAATCGCTCATCGGCGCCCTTCTCATCGAGAAGGACGCGCTTTTGCGCGTCGCCGACATGGTCCGCACGGAGGACTTCTACCGCCAGGCGCACGCGGAGATCTTCCAGGCAGTCCTCGAGCTTTCGGAGCGCAAGGAGCCGATCGACCTTCTCTCGCTCGGCAACCGCCTGTCCGACAAGGGCAAGCTCGAGGCCGTTGGCGGCCGCGCCTACCTGATCGAGCTCACCACCATCGTGCCGACCGCGGCGCACGTGGTGCACTACGCGCAGATCGTCCAGAAGAAGGCGACGCTGCGCCGCCTGCTGTCGGCGTCGTCGGAGATCGTCGGCATGGCCTTCGACGAGGCCGAGGACATCGACGACGTGCTCGACCGCGCCGAGCAGAAATTGTTCGGCGTCTCGCAGAACTACCTCAAGACCAACTTCACGCCCATCAAGGACGCGCTCGACAACGCCTTCGAGCGCATCGACGAGCTGCACCGCGAACGCGGCAAGCTGCGCGGCATTCCCACCGGTTTCCACGACCTCGACAACCTGCTCGGCGGCCTGCAGCGCTCGGACCTCGTCATCCTCGCGGCGCGCCCCTCCGTCGGCAAGACCTCGTTCGCGATGGACATCGCGCGGCAGTCGGCCGTGAAGTACAAGGTCCCGGTCGGCATCTTCTCGCTCGAAATGTCGAAGGAGCAGCTCGTCGACCGCATGATCTGCGCCGAGGCCGGCGTCGACCTCTGGAAGATGCGCACCGGCAAGCTGACCGACAGCGGCACGGAGCACAGCGACTTCGCGCGCATCGGCCACGCGCTCGGCAACCTCTCCGAGGCACCGATCTACATCGACGACACCGCCAACCTCACCATCACCGAGATCCGCACCAAGGCGCGCCGCCTCCAGCTCGACCGCGGGCTCGGCCTGCTCGTCATCGACTACCTCCAGCTCATGGAGTCGCGCTCCGGCAACAAGAACTCCGACAACCGCGTGCAGGAGGTCGCCGAGATCACCCGCGCGCTCAAGGGTCTCGCCCGCGAACTGAACATCCCGGTGCTGGCCCTCTCGCAGCTGTCGCGCACCACGGAACTCTCCAAGCCGGCCATCCCGAAGCTCTCGCACCTGCGCGAGTCGGGCTCCATCGAGCAGGACGCCGACATCGTCATGTTCATCTACCGCAAGGCCGCTGACCGCAACTACCGGCTCGACGAGATCCCTCTCGAGGAGCAGCACCTGGCGGAGATCCACGTGGCCAAGCATCGCAACGGCCCGGTGGGTCAGGTGACGCTGTTCTTCGACGCGGACCGCGCCAGCTTCCGCAACCTCGACAAGCGCGCCAACCAGCTCATGGCCGCCGCTGGCGCCCCGGCCGCACAGGCCAAGGAAGCGCCGGTGCCGCAGTTCTAGGTTGCAGGTTGTAGGGTGTAGGTTGTAGTGTCGGAACGCCGAAGCTATACTCTACAACCTACCACCTACAACCTAATAACCTCGTCTTCTATGTTCGAGAAACTGAAACAGTTCAAGGACCTCCGCGACAAGGCCAAGACCCTGCAGACCGCGCTCGCGGCCGAAAAGGTCACCGGCGAGGCGTCGTGGGGCAAGGTGAAGATCGACATGGACGGCAACCAGGCGGTGACGTCGGTCAGCATCGACGAATCGCTGCTCGTCGCCGGCGAGAAGACACGCCTCCAGGACGGCGTGAAGGACGCCCTCAACGACGCGCTCAAGAAGGCGCAGCGCAAGATGATGGAAAAGATGAAGGAGATGGGCGGGCTCGACCTGCCGGGCATGAAATAAAAGCGCCGAGCGCCAAGCGTCGAGCGCCAAGCTCGAAGCTCGGAACTCGGAGCTCGAAGCTCCAAATGCCCAAGTTCCCCAAGACCATCGAAGAGCTCATCGCTGAGCTCGGCACGCTCCCCGGCGTCGGCCCGAAGACGGCCGAGCGCTACGCTTTCTCGCTGCTGAAGCGCAGCCGCGCCGAGCGCGAACGGCTGGCCAAGGCCATCGTCGCTCCCGACCAGGCGCTCACCACCTGCACGACCTGCCGCAACTACACCGAGTCGGACCCGTGCGCCATCTGCGGCGACCCGAAGCGCGACCGCGACGTCATCTGCGTCGTCGCCACCGAGCAGGACCTGCTCGCCCTCGAGCACACCGGCGAGCACCGGGGCCTGTACCACATCCTCGGCGGCACGCTCTCGCCCGCCGACGGCATCACGCCGCGCGAGCTCACCGTCCGCGAGCTCTCCGCGCGCGTCGCCGCGACCGGCCCGCGCGAGGTCATCCTGGCGTTCGATCCGACCATCGAAGGAGAGTCGACGATGCTCTACGTCTCGCGCGTGCTCGCGCCGCTCGGCGTCCGCCTCACGCGCCTGGCGCGCGGCCTGCCCATCGGCAGCGAGCTCGGGTACGCCGACGAGATCACGCTCTCCGATGCCATCAAGGGCCGGCGAGAGATCGCCGTCACAGAAAAACCCGCTGCCTGAAGCAGCGGGTTTCAAGTGGAAAGTTGGCGCGGAAGAGAAGCGGGCCGAGGCCCGTTTTCAGTTTCCCGTCTTTCCACTTTCCACTGTTCCACTCTCCACTTCGGGGAGAGCGGCGCCCTTGGCCGTCTTCTCTTTGAGCGCTTCGCCCAGCGAGTAGTTGACGACGCTCGTGACCGAGCCGTTGGCGATGAAGATGAGGTTGCCGTCCTTGTCGAGCAGTTCGGTGACGCGCAAGTGCATCTTGTGCACCGTGCCCTCGTGCTCGCCGATCTTCACCTTGTCGCCGACGGCGTACTGGTTCTCGGCGACGAGATAGAGGCCGAAGATGACGTCCTTGATGAGCGCCTGCAGGCTCACGCCGATGGCCACGCCGATGACGCCGGCGCCCGCGAGCAGCGGGACCGTGTCGACCCCGAACAGGCGGAGCAGCATGACGAAGACGAAGGCTGCGACGGCCGCGTTGCCGACCGCGCCGACGATGCCGGCCACGGTCTTGGCCCGCTTCTCCTTGCCGGTCTCGCGGGTGTCGTCGCCGTCGTCGGCGGCCTTGATGATGCGGTTGCGGAGCGTCCGGACGCCGAGCTTGATGAGCGCGGCGACGACGGCGATCCACAAGGCGTTGGCCCAGTGCGCATGCCACCATGCGGCGGTTTCGGAAAAGAGCTGACCCATCGTATCCTCCCGTAGTGAAAGGCCGCCCGCACCTTAGCCGAAAAGCCGTCCCCGTACCAGCCCCGGGGCTCGACAGGACCCCGTCCCCGTGGCCACAATGAAGGAAGTTCTTTCGGACCTTCTGCAAGGAGGGCGTCATGAAGCTCACGTTCCATGAAGCCAAGCGGCCCTTCTTCGCGAAGGGCGCCGAATCGACCGTCGAGATCAGGCGGCTCGAGAAGAAGGAATGGGGCAGCGGCGTCGTCGTGACCGCCGAAGGCCTCATCCTGACCGCGTACCACGTCGTCGGCAGGGCCCGCGTCATGCGCGTCCGGCGGCTGCGCCTGAGCAAGAAAGGCTGGCGTCTGTACCCCTACGGGAAGTACCTCGCCGATGTCGTCTACCGCGACAAGAAGGCGGACGTCGTCGTGCTCAAGCTGCGCAAGCCGCCCGCCGACCTCGTCCCGGCCGTGTTCGGGGATTCGGGGCCGGTGAAGATCGGTACGCCGCTCTTCCGGATCGGCCGCGACATGGACGGCCAGCATCTCGCCGAAGGCCTCGTCTATGCCCTCGGGAGCCACGAGCGCATCCCCGAGATCGCGGTCTCGATGCACGCCGACGGCGGCGCCAGCGGCGGACCGGTGTTCGACACCGACGGCAAGGTCATCGGACTGCTGCTCCGCGGCCAATCCGATCCCAAGCTGCCGCATTGCGGCTTCGTCATCCCGATCAACATCGTCCACAATCGCCTGTACTGGCGGAAGGAGATCAAGGAACACCTTCCGTCCGGACTTTCTACGTGACCCGCCTCGGCGGGTCTTTTTTTATCGTCGGCAGATCGCCAAACACTAAGCAAAGATGCACCCCGCGGGTCCTGTCGGGGGCAACCACCCCGTCAGTGCTCGGGACG
>DATJFD010000078.1:0-30186 GCA_035495855.1 Binatia bacterium
GTGAGTTGGGTCGCGTTCACGAACGTCGTCGTGCGGTCGCTGCCGGCCCAGCGGACGACGGACGTCGACACAAAGTTCGTGCCGTTCACGGTCAGCGTGAACGACGCGTCGCCGACGGTCTTGTTCGTGGGCGAGATCGACGTCGTCGTCGGGGCGGGATTGTTGATGGTGAAGACCTGCGCGTTCGATTCCCCGCCGCCCGGCGTCGGGTTGAAGACGGTCACGTTCACGGTGCCTGCCGCCGCGACGTCAGAACCGGCGATCGACGCCGTCACCTGGCCGGAATTCACGAATGTCGTGGTCCGGTCGCTGCCGCCCCAGCGCACGACCGAGGTCGACACGAAGTTCGTGCCGTTGACGGTCAGCGTGAAGCCGCCCGAGCCGGCCAACCTGTTATCGGGGCTGATGCCCGTGGTCGTCGGCACAAGGTTGCTGACGGTGAAGACCTGCGCGTTCGAGGTGCCGCCCCCTGGCGTCGGGTTGAAGACGGTGACGTTGAACGTGCCGCCCGTGGCGACGTCCGCGGCGTTGATGGTCGCGGTCAGCTGCGTCGCGCTCACGTACGTCGTGGTCCGGCTGCTGCCGGCCCATTTGACGACCGAGGTCGTCACGAAGTTCGTGCCATCGACCGTGATGGTGAAGCCCGCGTCGCCCGCGTTCGCGGCGTTCGGCGTGATGGCCGTGGTCGTCGGGACGGGATTGTTCACCGTGAACGTCTGCGCGTTCGAGGTGCCGCCTCCCGGCGTGGGATTGAAGACGGTGACCGCGAACGTCCCTGCTAGCGCGATGTCAGGCGCCGTGATCGCGGCGGTGAGCTGGGTCGAGTTCACGAACGTCGTCGTGCGGTCGCTGCCAGCCCAGCGGACGACCGAGGTCGACACGAAGTTCGTGCCGTTGACGGTGAGCGTGAAGGCGCCGCTCCCGGCGATGGCGTTGTCAGGCGACAACGACGACGTCGTCGGGACGGGATTGTTGATGGTGAAGGTCTGGCCGGGCGAGAGGCCGCCGCCCGGCGCGGGGTTGAAGACGGTGACGGTCGCAGTGCCCGCGGTCGTGATATCGGACGAAGGGATCGAGGCGGTGAGCTGCGAGGCCGAGACGAAGGTCGTGGTGCGGTCGCTGCCGTTCCAGCGAACGGTCGAGCCGGCGACGAAGTTCGCGCCGTTGACGGTCAGCGTGAACGAGCTGCCGCCGGCGGTCGCGGAGGACGGCGACAACGAGGTCGTCGAGGGCGCGGGGTTCGCCTGCGTCTCCACGAACGAGCCGTTCGCGCCCGGGCGCGGAGCGGTCGCGCAGTTGCCCGTGCTCGCGCCGTTCACGGTCGGCGAGCCGGAGAAGGTCTTGGCGCCGTACGTGATGGCGATGCGTCCGCCGCCGCCGCAGCCCGCGAGCGTGCTCTGCCCCGCCGCGCCATTGGCCGTCATGGTGCCGTTGCCGGCCCAAGTCCCGCTTGTGACGTCGAGATTGATGGTGCCGCCCGAACCGCCGCCCGTGTTCGAGATCGTCCCCGCCGCACCGTTCGCGGTGATGGAGCCGTTATTGGTAATGGAGGTTGACGCGACGATCTTGATCCAGCCGCCACCCTGGCCGGCGAGCGAGGCGCCAACGGCACCGCCCGCGAAGCCGAGGCTGGCGGGGTTCGTGCTTGAACCGTTGGCAGAGCCTCCGGTGCCGCCGGCTCCGCTGCCCGTACCGCCCGCGCCGCCGTAGCCGCCGCCGCCGGAGCCGCCGGACGACACGCTTCCGCCCGTGCCTGCCCCGCCGGTGGCGTTCGACGTGAAGCCAAGACCGTTCGCGGTGATGCTGCCGGCCGCGGCGATCGTCACCGTAGCGGCGCTGATGTCGACCCTCGCGAGGGTCGAGACGTCGTTCGTGCCGTGCGTGTAGATGCCGCCGGCGTTAACGGCGAGCGTTGTGATGGTCTGCGTCGCGGTCTTGTTCTGCACGAACTGTCCTCCGGAATTGAGGGTCAGCGAGTTCAGGCTCGGGAAGGTGCCGCTCTGGGTGAGGGTCGAAGAGGCCAGCGTCAGGTCGGTGACGTTCGCGACGGTGCCGGAGTTCGTGACGTCGAGCGTGTTAAGACTGACACTGCCGCCCGGCAGGTTGAACGTGCAGCCCGAGTTGATGACTATTGCCGGACGGGTCGTTCCGCCGCCCGTGACGATGCCGCCCGATGCGACCGTGAGCGTCTTCGTAGAGCTCAGGCTGTAACGGGCACCGTTCTTCACCGTGAGGTTGTCGTAGGTCTCGGAAGCGGTGAGCTGCGGCGTGATGGAACTCGTGCCGATCGCGGCGACGTTGCCGTCGTCGAGCGTGAGGTCGCCGTTCACGGCCGCGGATGCCTTCGTGAAGATGGTGCCGGCGCCGGCGGCGCGATTGGCCGTGGCCGACGTGCCTCCCCTGGCCGAATACGTGACCGTCGCGGTCGAGCTCACGTAGGTGACCGCCACGCGACCCCCGCCGCCCCCGCCGCCGACGCCCGAAGTGCCCGCGCCGTTCGCGGTGATGCTGCCGTTCCCGGAATAGGTGCCGCCGATGGCCAGCCAGACCGCGCCGCCGCCTCCGCCGCCGCCGTCCTGTCCGGGAGCGCCGCCGCTCGCGCTGATAGTGCCGCTGAGGTTGAAGTTGCCGGTGGTCGCGAGTTTGATGGCGCCCGCGCCGACGCCGCCGCTGCCGATATTGGCGCTGCCGCCGCCCGAACCGAGGTCGGTCGGACCCGTCACCGAATCATAGGCCGTGCCGCCCGCGCCGCTCGAGGTGCCGCCGTTGCCGCCGTGCGCGCCGCCGCCGCCGCCCGTCGGCGAGATGCTGCTGACGCCCGGGCCGGTGCCGCTCGCGACGGTATACCCGAGCGAATCGACGTTGACGGTGCCGCCAGTCTGGATATCGATGCTCCCCGCCGAGATATTAACGGCGTTGGACTTCGTCGTGGTGTTGGCCGAATGCGTGATCGTGCCGCCGCTCTGGACCGTGAGCGTGCCCGAGAGCGAGAACGGGGACGTGCCGGTCTGCGTAAAATTGCCGCCGCTGCCGACGATGAGGTTGGCGAGGCCGGCAGAGAAACTGCCCCCATTATGGGTATACGTCGAGCTGAGCAAGGTGAGGTCGGTCACGACGCCGACCGTGCCCGCGTTCGAAAGATCGATGCCGTTCAGGGTCTGTGTCGCGTTCGGGGGGTTGAAGAGCGCCGTGCTCGCGCTCAAAACGATCGCCGGGCGTGTCGTACCGCCGCCGGTGATGGTGCCTCCCGATGCGACCGTCAGCGTCTTCGACGCGGCCAAAGTGTACCGTGCGCCGTTCTTGACCGTGAGGTTGTCGTACGTTTCCGTGGCGCCAAGCTGCGGCGTGATGGAGCTCGTGCCGATCGCCGCGGCGTTGCCGTCATCGAGCGTGAGATCGCCGTTCGCCGCGGCTGACGCCTTGGTGAATACCGTACCGGCGCCGCCGGCACGGTTCGCGATGGTGGCCGCTCCCCCCTTCGCGAAGGCGGTCACTGTGGATGTGTTCGTCGCGTAGGTGATGACGACACGTCCCCCGGCGCCCCCGCCGCCTACGCCGGACACTGCCGAGCCGTTGGCGTTGATGGTGCCGCTGCCGGAGAGGGTCGTACCCGCCGCGAACCAGACCGAACCGCCCGCGCCGCCGCCGCCATCCTGTCCCGGCGCGCCGCCGTTCGCGGTGACGGTCGCGTTCATGGCGAAGGTGCCGGAGGAGACGAGCTTGACCGCGCCGCCGCCGATGCCGCCGCCGCCGATATTGGCGCCGCCGCCGCCCGAACCGAGGTCGGTCGGTCCGGTCACCGAGTCATACGCCGTGCCTCCCGCGCCATTCGAGGTGCCGCCGTTGCCGCCGTGCGCGCCGCCGCCGCCTCCCGTGGGCGAGATGCTCGTGATGCCGGGACCCGTGCCGTTCGATTGCGTATAGCCGAGCGAGTTCAAATTGATGGTGCTGCCCGTCTGGAGGTCTATGGCGCCTGCGGTAATGTTGAGCACTGCCGCCTTCGTGGTCGTGTTCGACGCATGCGTCAGCGTACCCCCGCTCTGGAGCGTGAGCGTGTTGAACGTGTACGCGGAAGTGGTCGCCTGCTGGAAGGTGCCGCCGGAACCGATCGTCACGTCGGGATTGCCGGTGATGGAACCCGCGGCCACGACGGTCAGGTTCGTGACGTTCAGCGCGGACCCCGCGGAAAGCGTGCCGCCGGAACTTAGTGTGAGCGTACCCACAGGAGAACCGCCGCCGGTGAGCGCGCCGCCGGATGCGACGGCCAAAGTGAAGCCGCTCGGGATGACGTACTTGGCCGCGTTCTTGATGGTGACGTTGTCGTAGGTCTGTGAAGAAGGAGCGATCTGGGTAGTGTTAGCTCCAGAAACGTTGTTGTTCTCGAAGATGACATTGCCGTTCGTTTGCGCCGTGGATTTCTTGTAGATGGAGCCGGCGCCGCCAGCCTGGATCGACGAGGTACCGCCATGCGCGGCGGTCGTGAAGGTCGAAGAGTCGGTCGTATACGTGATGGCGATGCGTCCGCCGGCACCGCTGCCTGCGGTGCTCGCCGCGCCGCCGTTCGAGGAGACCGCGCCTGCGCCGGCCAGCGTCGAGGCCTGGAGCCAGACGCTGCCGCCCGAGCCTGCGCCGGACAGACCCGAACCTGACTGACCCGTTGCGCTGATCGTGCCGGCGACCGTGAGCGTGCCCGAGGCGACCATCTTGATGGCGCCGCCGCCGGCCCCGGCAGTGCCGTTATTGCCACCGCCTCCGCCGGAACCGATGTCGCTCGGTGCCGTCACCGAACCATAGGGCGAGCCGCCGGCGCCGGAACCAGTACCGCCGTTGCCCCCGTAACCGCCGCCGCCAGCTCCGCTGCCGCCGAAGTTCGTGACGCCGACACCGGTACCGTTGCCGGCACTGAAACCCTTGCTGTCGACGTTCACGGTGCCGCCGGACTGGATGTCGATGTTCGCCGCCGTGATCGAGACCACGTTCGACTTGGCCGTCGTGTTGGCGCCGTGGGTGACGTTGCCGCCGCTCTGGACGGTGAGAGCGCCCGTCAACACGAACGTCGCCGTGCCGTCCTGCTCGAGCGTGCCGCCGGAGCCGACCGTGAAATCGTTCAAACTCGCGGGATAAGTCCCGCTCGTGCCGAAGTATGAGGTCGCGAGCGTGATGTTCTGCACCACGCCGACCGTGCCGAAATTGAAGAAATTGATCTGGCTCAAGTTTGCGGTCGAGGACGGGAAATTGAACGTGCCGCCCGAACTGACCGTGATCGCCGGCTGCGTTGTGCCGCCATTGCCGCCGCCCGTCAGGCTTCCCCCGGAAGCGATCGTGAAAGTGAAGCCGCTCGGAACGACGTAGGAGGCTCCCAGGCTGAAAGTGGCGTTGTCGAACGTCTGCGAGCTCGTGGTCACCTGCGTCGTGGTGCCGCCGATGAACGAGTTGTTGGTGACGATGAGGTCGCCGTTCACCGCCGAGGACGCTTTGTAGAAGATGGTGCCTGCACCACCCTTCGTTCCGGAACTGACGGTCCCGCCGTACGCATGGACGACCCAGCTCGACGGGCTTCCGGACGAATACCCGGTCACGGCAATGCGCCCGCCGCCGCCTCCACCGCCGGTGGAAGCCGCACCGCCATCGGCCGTGATAGTGCCGGTGCCCGCGAGCGTGGCGCCTTGAAGGAAGACCGATCCGCCAGAGCCGCCCCCGGAAAGCGAGGTCCCATTGCCGCCGTTCGCCGTGACCGTCGCGCCCGCTGCGATGGTGAGGGTTCCCGTGGCGACGAGTTTCACGGCGCCGCCGCCGAGACCCGGCGATCCAAAATTGCCGCCTCCGCCCCCCGACCCGACGGTCGCGGGCGCGGTCACCGACCCGTAGGTCACGCCGCCGGCCGTCGACGACGCGCCGCCGTCGCCGCCATGGCCTGCGCCCGGCGCGCCTGCGCCGCCGAAGTTGCTCGCCGGATGCCCGGTGCCCGCCGCGGAACCGAGGACGTTCGCACTGACGTTGCCGTTCACGGTGATGTTGTCGGACTGCAGCACCACTTGGTTCGGCGAGGACGCCAGTCCGGCGGTCACCGTCACCCCTGCGTTGATCGTGAGCGTGCCGCTGAAAGTGTATGTGCCCGGGTCGAAGTTACAGTTCGCCGCGATCGTCACGTCAGTGCCCGACGTTGCGCACGTCGTGGTCGCGAGCGCTGACGGCGCGAGCACGAACGACGCGCACGCGGCGAGCGCGACAACAAGACGCGACGCGATGATCTTCGCGACGGAATAATGCTGCCTTGCATTGTTCGACGGGTTCGTCATCGGCAGGAACGGCACCGCTTTATTTCCTCTTAATTTTATCAAAAAAATGGCCCGAAATAAAGCTGGTAAATGTCCATTTTTCTTTTCAACATAGCGAAATAAACGAGGTCGCCCGCCAATGCGTCCGATCCATCCACACCCGGCGAAAAAAATGGAATTTTTCTCAAAATGTCAAGGGGTACTTGTGCACAAAAAACGCGGTCCAAACCGCGTCTTTGAAATTTTTATCAAATGATTGCCGACCACGACTTTCCGCTTTCAACTCTCCACTTTCCGCTTCCGTCACTCCACGGTCACCGACTTCGCGAGGTTCCTCGGCTTGTCAGGATCGTACCCGCGCGCGACCGCCATGTGGTACGCGAACAACTGCAGCGGGATGACGTTGAGGATCGGCGAGAGCATCTCGATGGTGCGCGGCACGAAGATGACGTCGTCGGTGATGCGCACGATGTCGTCGTCGCCTTCGCTCGCGAGCGCAATGATCGGCGCGTGCCTCGCGCGCGCCTCCTCGATGTTCGATCGCATCTTCTCGTAGACGCTGTCGCGCGTCGCGATGGCGACGATCGGGAACGAGTCGTCCAAGAGCGCGATCGGCCCGTGCTTCATCTCCCCCGCCGCGTACCCTTCGGCGTGCACGTAGGCGACCTCCTTCAGTTTCAACGCCCCTTCGAACGCCAGCGGCGCGTTGTACTTGCGTCCCAGATACAGCGCGCTCGGATGGTTGGCATACTTCCTCGCCAGCGCCTTGATGCGGTCGTTCTGGGCGAGCAGGCGCTCGATCTTCTTGGGCAGCGCCTGAAGTTCCTCGACGATGCGCGCGCCCGCCGCCTGGGACATCCTCCGCTGTCGGCCCAGGAACAACGTGAGCAAGGAAAATACCGTCAACTGAGCCAAAAATGCCTTGGTCGAGGCGACCGCGATCTCCGGCCCGGCATGGGTGTACACGCCCGCGTCCGTCTCGCGCGCGACCGTCGATCCGACCACGTTCACGATGCCGAGCGTGAGCGCCCCCTTCGACTTCGCTTCCCGCAAGGCCCCCAGCGTATCCGCCGTCTCGCCGCTCTGCGACACCGCGATGACCGCCTCGCGCTTCGGGTCGATGATGGGCTTGCGATAACGGAACTCCGAGCCGAGCTCGACCTCCGTCGGGATGTCGGCGTATTCCTCGAGCATGTATTCCCCCACCGTGCCGGCGAGGTACGCGGACCCGCACGCCACGATGGTCAGCCGGTCGATGGACCGCAGGCGCTCCTCGACGTCCCTCAGTCCGCCGAGCACCGCGCGGCCATCCTTCGCGTCCAGCCGCCCGCGCGTCGCGCCGACGACCACCTCCGGCTGCTCGTGGATCTCCTTCAGCATGAAATGCGGATGCCGCCCGCGCTCGATCTCCTGCAGGCTCCATTCGATGGTCTCCACGGTCTTGTTTTTCCGCTGTCTTGACAGCGAAAACGTCTCCACGCCCTCCGGCGTGATGGCCACCGCTTCGTCGTCGTCGAGGTAGATCACGTCGCGCGTGTACGTCAGGATCGCCGACGGATCCGAGGCGAGGAAGAACTCGTCGCGCTTGGTGCCGAGGCCGACGACGAGCGGGCTCCCCCGGCGCGCCGCGAGGATCTTCCGCGGCGCCGCGGTCGAGATCACGGCGATGCCGAACGTGCCGACGACGTCCTTCAGCGTCGCGAAGAAGGCGTCCTCGAACGGCATGCGCGTGGCGTACTCCTCCATCAGGTGCGCGAGCACTTCGGTGTCCGTCGCGGACCGGAAATGATGGCCGCGGGCGATGAGCGCGTCCTTGAGCGGCGCGTAGTTCTCGATGATGCCGTTGTGCACGAGCGCGAGCGTCCCGCGGCAGTCGACGTGCGGGTGCGCGTTCTCGTCCGTCGGCTCGCCATGCGTCGCCCAACGCGTGTGGGCAATGCCCATGGACCCCTGGAGGGGGGTCCGGGAGAGCGCGTCCGCGAGCAGTGCGACCTTCCCGACCGCCTTCACCGTTTTCAGGTCGTTCTCGTGCAAGGTCGCCGCTCCGGCGGAGTCATACCCGCGATATTCCAGCCGACGAAGGCCGTCGACGAGGACGTCCTCTGCCCGGCGCGACCCGATGTAACCGACGATACCGCACATATTTGGCCAATTTCAGCGAAAAATGACTTCCTGTTGGCATTACAACACCAGTCGCGGAATGAGTAAACAGCCCTGACGCTCCGCCTCAAATAAGGCTGGGGACAACTTCCTACGGAGGGGGTGCCTATTCTGTTATACTGTGCCTGTATACGCGGTATCGGTTTTGACGGTTGTTCCGGCGGCAAGGCCGACCCCGATCGTTCTTTCCGAGACCGGCAAAACCCCCCGCCCCATGCGCATCGGCATCGACGCCAGGTTCTACGGTTCCGTCGGCAAGGGTCTCGGGCGCTATACGAGCGAGCTCATCCGCCATCTGGAACAGGTCGACACGGAGAACGACTACGTGATCTTCCTGCGGCGGTCGAACTTCAACTCGTACGCCCCCAAGAACCCGCGCTTCACCAAGGTCCTGGCGGAGTACCCCTGGTACTCGTGGCGCGAGCAGGTGCTGTATCCCCTCTTCCTCCGGAAGTTCCGGCTGGACCTGGTGCACTTCCCGCACTTCAACGTGCCGTTCTTCTACCGGCGGAAGTACGCGGTGACGGTGCACGACCTGATCCTACTGTCGCATCCGACGACGCGCGCGACGCGGCTCGGCCCGCTCGCGTTCTGGGTGAAGTACCGGTTCTACCTGCTGGTGATCAGGCGCGCCATCGCCGACGCGGCCGCGGTCATCACGGTCTCCCATTGGACGAAAAAAGAGATCATCGAACGGTTCCCGTTCGCGAAACAAAAAAACATCGTCGTCACGTACGAAGCGTGCGCCCCGTCGCTCAAGGCCGGGGAAGCCCTGCTGCCGGAAAGGGAAAAAGGCTCGCCGTTCATCCTGTACGTCGGCAACGCCTATCCGCACAAGAACCTTGAACGCCTGCTCGCGGCTTTCGCCAAGTTCCGGAACGCCGGCCATGGCGAATGGCGGCTCGTGCTCGTCGGCGCGGAAGACTACTTCTACGCGCGGCTGAAGCGCGAGGCGTCCGGACGGCAACTCGACGACCGCGTCACGTTCTACGGCCACGCCACGGACGAGCAGCTCGCCTCGCTCTATCGCACCGCGTCGTTCTATGCCTTCCCGTCCCTCTGCGAGGGGTTCGGCCTGCCGCCGCTCGAGGCGATGTGCCATGGCCTGCCGGTGGCCTCGTCCAAGGCGACCTGCATGCCGGAGATCCTCGGCGACGCCGCGCTCTACTTCGATCCGAACAGCGAGGACGACATGGCCGCCGCGTTCGGCAGGATGGCGGACGACGACGAACTCCGGCATCGCCTCGCGCACCATGGCGTCGAGCACGCCAAGAAGTTCGACTGGAAGACCTGCGCGGTGCAGACCCGGGCCGCCTACATGAAGGCGCTCGCATCAGTTCCACCCCATGCATAAGCTCGCGTTCACGCCCAACGATACCGATCCGAACCGCCGCCGCGCGGGCGGTGTCGCCGTGCGCGAACGCAAACCGCAGCGCAAGAATCACGTCTCGGAGCACGTCCTCGACCTGAAGAAGTCCGAGGCCGGCAGGAAGCAGCCCGCGCCTCCGAAAGTCGCGCCGCCGCCGTCCGCGCCCCGCGGCGTGTTCGGCAGGATCCGGCACATGCTCGACGAGAAGATCCATCTGCACGACCTGCGGATGCGGACCTTGTCGATCCGGCCGCGCGGCTGGAAGGATTTCCCGCCCGCCGGCGCGACGACGATGTTCCAGGCGGTGCGCATGACCGCATCGCGGTTCTTCAACGAGCATCCGCTGGCCGAGCTCACTGTCGTGAGCGCGATCCATCTCACCGCCCTGACCGTCTGGCACCTCGTGAAGTTCCCGGTGACGTTCTTCGCCGCGCGCGCGGAACGCGTCCGCGCGGAGGAGCCCGCGGCGACCATCGAGGCCGCGCCGGCGTTCCTGCCGCTGCTCATCCTGCCCGAGCCCGTCGTCGAGGCCGCGCCCGCGGTCGTCGAGATCCCCGAACCGGAACGACCCAAGCTCCCGCCGCTCTCCGCCTGGCGCTGGTTCCCGCTGCAGCTGCAGCCGGGCTGGCAGCGGAGCGTGGGCGGTTTCGCGGCCATCGGGCTGCTGCTCATCCTGCCGCTCGGCGTCTATGGTTCCATCGGCAGCCTGCGCGACGGCAAGGACCGGCTTGTCTCGGAGAGCGTCGAAGCGATGGGGCTTCTCAAGGCCGCGGGCGAAGCGGCCAACAGCCATGACTTCAACGGCGCGAGCGAGGCCTTCGGCCAGGCACGCGACAACTTCGATGACGCCAAGAAGCGCCTCGGCGCGCTCGCGACCATGCTCAACGCTGCGCCGTCGGTGCTGCCAGGCACGCCGATCTCCGCGGTCGGCCCGCTCCTGAACGCGGGACGCGAGGTCGCGGCCGGCGGCGAACGCCTCTCGACCGGGCTCGCCGCGCTCGAGGCCGCCGACGAACCTTCGCAGAAGCTCGACGCGGTGAAGGGTTATCTCCGCGACGCGCTGCCCCACCTCGAGAAGGCCAGCCGCGAGATCGCCAGGGTCTCGCCGGACGCCGTCCCCGAGGCGTACCGCAGCCGCGTCACCGACGCGCAGACCGAGATCCCGCGCCTGACCGCCTCCGTCCGCAAGGCCAACGCCGTCGCCGACGTGCTCGGCGACCTCATGGGCAGCGGCGCGCCCAAGCGCTACCTCGTCATCTTCCAGAACAACGCCGAACTGCGCCCGACCGGCGGCTTCATGGGCAGCTTCGCGCTCGTGGACGTCCACGACGGCAAAGTGAAGAACATGGAGATACCCGGCGGCGGCACCTACGACCTCAAGGGCAGCCTGACCGCGAAGCTGGCCTCGCCGCAGCCGCTCCACCTCATCAACCAGCACTGGCAGTTCCAGGACGCGAACTGGTATCCCGACTTCCCGACGTCCGCCCGCCAGATCGAGTGGTTCTACGGCAAGAGCAAGGGGCCGTCCATCGACGGCGTCATCGCCATGACCGCGACGTTCATGGAGAAGCTGCTCGCGGTCACCGGTCCGATCCCGATGCCGGAGTACGGCAAGACGATCACGGCGCAGAACTTCTTCTACGAGACCCAGAAGGCGGTGGAGATGGACTACGACAAGGCCGAGAACAGGCCGAAGCAGTTCATCGCCGACCTCGCGCCGAAGGTGCTCGAACGGATCATGGGCGCGGACCGCGGCAAGTTCATGGCGCTCGCGGGCACGCTCGACGAAAGCCTGACGAAGAAGGACATCCAGCTCTGGATGAAGGACGACGCCGTGCAGGCGCGTCTCGCGGGGCTCGGCTGGACCGGCGAGATGAAGCCGGCCGAGAGCGATTACCTGTACGTGGTCCACACCAACATCGCCGGCCAGAAGACCGACCTCGTCATGAAGGACGACGTGCATCACTCGGTGAAGGTCCTCGCCGACGGCACCGGCATCGTGACGCTGACCATCTCGCGGACGCACACCGGCCAGAAGAACGCGCTCTTCAGCGGCGTACGCAACGTCGATTACCTGCGCGTCTACGTGCCCGAGGGCAGCTCCCTCGTCGAAGCGCGCGGTTTCCGGTCGCCTGATCCGAAGCTCTTCAAGATCACCGACGCCGCCGACGCGGAGGACCCGGCCATCGCCGCGCAGGACCGCGACGCGAAGATCGACCGCGCCTCGGGCACGAGCGTGAGCGAAGAGGGCGGCCGGACGGTCTTCGGCAACTGGGTGCAGACCGACCCCGGCGAGACCTCCGTCGTCACCCTGGTCTACCAGTTGCCGGCGGGCGCCATCGGCGTCACGCATCCGGACAAGGGGCGCCTCTCGTCGCTCTACGGCAAGCTCGGCGTCGCCGCGCATGACCGGCTCTCGTACTCGCTCCTCGTGCAGAAACAGGCGGGCGCGAACACCGCGGCCTTCACCTCGAGCGTCGACCTCCCCCGCGGCTACTACCCGTCAAAGCTCGAGCCCGCCCGCAAGGAAGACGAGCGCGGCCGCTGGACCACCCGCATCGACCTCGACAGGGACGCGTTCTTCGGGACCGTCGCCGAATCGCAATGAGCTATGAGCCCGAAGAAGAAACCGCAGCCGGCGCCCGAAGCGCCGTCCACGCCCCCGACCCCTCCGCCGCCTTCCCTGCCGCCTGAGATCGCGCAGGTTCCGCCCCCGAACCCGGAGGACGCGGCCGTCGCCGAGCACAAGAAGGAGCTCGACAGCGAGCTCCAGAGCATCTACGACCAGGAAGGCTCCTCCGCCAAGCCGGACATGACGCGCCTCGACCAGGCGCGCCATTCGACCATCCGCAAGGTCCTCATCGGCCTCATGGTGTTCTTCGCGGTCCTCGCCGCCGTGTCTTGGGCCGGCGTCTTTTTCTTCACGGGCGCCGGGGCCAAGTTCAGCGGCGAAGGCGTGAAACTCGAGATCGAGGGTCCGACCGAAGTGAAGAGCGGCGAGCTCGTGACCTACGGCATCCGTTACGAGAACGGCGAGAAGATCGCGCTCGGCACCTCGCAGATGGAGGTCCGCCTTCCCAAGTCGTTCAAGGTGCAATCGACCGAGCCCGCGTCCGGCGAGGACGGCTGGAGCATCGGGTCCATCGCGCCGGGCAAGGACGGCATCATCACCATCAAGGGCGTGTTCATCGCGCCCATCGACCGCGAGTTCGACCTGCAGGCGATCCTCACGTACCGCCCCGCCGACTTCAATTCCGAGTTCCAGAAGGTGTCGACCAAGGGCATCAAGATCGCCGGTTCCGTCATCGACCTGTCGGTGACGGGCCCCCCGAAGGTGCTGCCCGGCGACAAGGTCACCATCACCTACGCTTTCAAAAACGCGTCCGACAGCTCGTTCGAACACCTCAAGCTGCACGGCCTCTATCCGCCGACGTTCATCCCCGAGACGACCGATCCCGCGACCGTCGACAGCGACATGAAGGAGTGGGACATCGCCAAGCTCGATCCCGGCGCCGAAGGCAAAGTGAGCGTGACCGGCTCGTTCTCTTCCGACGCGGAAGGCGCGCAGGAAGTGAAGGGCCAGGTCGGGTTCCTCGGCCCCGATGACGAGTTCCAGCTGCAGAAGGAGGCTTCGTTCTCGGCCGACGTGCTCAAGGGCGACCTCGTCACGGCGCTCATCCTGAACGGCAAGGCCGACGCCCAGCCGCTGCGGTTCGGCGACATGCTGCGCTACGCGGTCACCTACAAGAACACCGGCACCGTGACGCTCGGCGACGTGGTGCTCACCGTCACGCTCGACGACCTGCCGCAGGGCAAGGTTGTCGACTGGACGAAGCTCGAAGACAGGGCCAAGGGCGTTCGTGACGGGAACAAGATATCCTGGTCCAAGAAGCAGGTCCCGTCGCTCGCCAAGGTGGAGGCGGGCGAAGAAGGGACGCTGGACTTCCAGGTGCCGACCATCGACAAGCCGATCGAGGGTTCAAAGGAGGTCGACTACCAGGTCACGAGCTGGCTCGAGGCGTCGATCGGCTCCATCGACAACGCCGAGGTGTCGCGCACTGCCAAGACGGCGCCGATCGTCGCCAAGATGGTCAGCGACGCGGCGTTCGCGGCCGAAGCGCGCTACTTCAACGCCGACAACATCCCGGTCGGTTCCGGTCCGCTCCCGCCGAAGGTCGGCCAGGCCACGACCTATCGCGTCTTCTGGACGCTCACGAACTCCCTGCACGAACTGACCGATCTCAAGATCTCGGCGAAGCTCCCTCCGAACGTGACCTGGACGGGTCTCTCGAAGGTCGACGCGGGCACGGTCCAGTTCGACGCCGCCGACGAAAAGATGATCTGGACGCTCAATTGGATGCCCGTGACCATCAAGACGCTGAGCATCAGCTTCGACGTCGCCATCACGCCGACCGAGGACCAGAAGGGCAAATCGCCGACACTGGTCGACGGCGCCATCTTCGAGGCGATCGACAAGCGCAACGGCTGGCCCATCCTGCTCTCCTGGCCGCCGCTCACGACCGCGCTCGAGAACGACACCGGCGCGGCGGGCAAGGGGAAAGTGGAGTGAACCAAGGCAACGAAAAACCGGTCCATGCGACCGGTTTTTTCGCGGTGCGCCAGCCAAGAATCGCCCCGCCACTTCTCTCTCATCAAAGAGGGCGGGGTCCCGCCACAGGACAGTAAAAAGCCCTCGCATTCGCGACGGCTTTTTACTGGTGCACCCGCTAAGAATCGAACTTAGATCTCAGGCTTCGGAGGCCCGCATTCTAGCCGTCATGCGTGGTGCCTCTGGCACCCGCATTTCAAGATGTTTTTGGCATAGAAAAGACCGGTCACATGACCGGTCCTTTCTGGTGCGCCAGCCAAGAATCGAACTTGGATCACAAGCTTCGGAGGCTCGCATTCTATCCGTTGAACTACTGGCGCATGCCTCTAAACGTTCCGAAAACGCTTCGCGTACCGGTAGACGGTATACCAAAGGGGGTCGCCTGGCAACTCCCAGGCCCCGAGATAGCTCACGCGTTTTCCGCCGAAACCCGTCTTGAACCGCGTGATGCCGGCCCAGGGATGCTCGGCGTCGTCGGTCGGCGCCACGCCCCAGAGGTCGTAGGCGGCGAGCCCGCGCTTCTTCGCTTCCTTCATGATCGTCCAATGCAGCAGGTTCGGCGCCATGAGCTGCCGGTGCGACGCGAGCGACGCGCCGTGCAGGTACGTCGCGGTCGCGCCGAACTCGCCGACGAGCGCGGCGGCGATCGGCTTGCCCTCATGCTCGGCGAAGACGAGCCGGACGCGCAGTCCCGCGCTCTTCTTGGCCGACAGCACGTCGATCATCGTCGCGTAATACGCCTTCTCATGCGTGTGGAACTTGTCGCGCGTGGCGGTCTCGGACAGCATCGACCAGAACAGGTCGATGTCCTCGCGGAGCGCCTGCGCATTGTCGTGCCGTCCCTCGCGCACCGTCACGCCGTGCTTCTCCGCCAAGCGTGCGTTGTAGCGCGTCTTGTGATGCATGCCGGCGAGCAGCTCTTCCTCGCTCTTCGTCAGCTCCATGATGACGGTATCGGCGGGCTGCACGGCCTTCACCGGACGGAAGCCCAAGGCGGCGATGTCCTCGACGGCGAGCGGCTCCGTGCCTGCTTCCCAGGGCCACTCGACGCGGGCGAACACCGCGCCTTCGCGCCGCACGGTCTCGCGCAGCGCGCCGGCGCAGGTCTGGACGAAGCCGCGAGCCGCGACGGGGCCATCGTCCAGCGCCACGACCGGCCCGCGCGGCAAGTAGGCGTAACGGCGTCCGAGCGGCAGCGTATGATAGATGAGCAGGAACTGCGCGATGGTGTCGGGATGCCCCTCCGTCTCACCCGGGCCGTCGACGCGGAAGCGGTACGCCTTGCGTCCGAGCGCCTCCTGGAACTGCGACCAGCCCCAGGATTGCAAAAAGCCGCCTCCGTGGCGGAGCACGAAGGCGTCCCATTCTTCTTCGTTCCTGGTGACGTGGGTGAGCATGTATGAGCGTTCAGCGTACAGTATTCAGCTTGCGGCGCTCAGGCTACGAACGACGCGCTGCACGCTGTACGCTGCACGCTTTATTTTCCCAACACGCGCAGCGCGGCGCGGAGCCGGTCCTCGACCGATTTTTCCGATGGCGCGGCGGCGAGCGCGTCGCGCGCCTGGTCGCGTCCGTAGCCGAGGTTCACGAGCGCGTTCACGACCTCTTCGTCGCCGCCCTCGCCGATGGCCAGCTTCCCTTTGAGCTCGAGCACGATCTTCTGGGCGGTCTTCTTGCCGATGCCCGGCACGCGCGTGAGCCAGTCGACGTCGGCGCGATCGATGGTCGTCTCGATGTCCTTCACGGAGCCGAGCGCCAGGATGTTGAGCGCCATCTTCGGGCCGATGCCGGAAATGGCGACGAGCTTGAGGAACAGCCGGTGCTCCGCCTGCGTCTGGAAGCCGTACAGTTCCCTGGCGTCCTCGCGAAGATGCTCGTGGGTCCAGAACCTGACGTCCGCGCCGGGCTTAAGGGCGGCGAGCGCGTTCTTGGACATGAACACCTGGTAGCCGACGCCGGCGGCCTCGACGACGGCGTAATGTTCCGCCCTATGCGTGACGTTCCCGGCGAGGGTGATGATCATATGTCCCCAGTCTACACCTTCCTGATGCCGACCCAAATCTTCTCGTCGCCCGAGGCGAGCTCGGCGCCGCCTTCGTCGCGGCCCTTCTCGAGAGCATCGGCCTTCACGTCGGCCTTCAGCGCCTCGCCGTGTTCCTTGAGGGTCTCGTCCCAGAACGCGCTTTCCGTCGCGTACACGACCGTGACGCGGTCCTGGATGGTGAGCCCGGCGGTCTTCCGCATCTCATTGATGTTGCGGACGAGCTCGCGGGCCGCGCCCTTGCGCTTGAGCGCCGGCGTGATGACCGTGTCGAGCGACACCGCCATGGGACCCTCGCCCTTCGTCCAGGCGACGGCCTCGACGTTGAGCTCCTCCATGAGCACTTCTTTCATCCAGGATGCGAGCTCGCGAGAAGAAGCGACCGTCGCGGAGGCGAGCGCCTGGCGCACGGGGATGGCCGCCTTGGCGCGCGCTTCGAGACCGAGCGAAGCGGCCTGCCGGACGGCGTTCATGCTCTCGCGCAGGTCCTTGTCGTCCTGCATGGCGGCCGGCCAGTCCTCGAGATGCACCGAATCCTTGGCGCCGCCGGTCTCGGCATAGAGCGCATCGGCGGCGAACGGCGCGAACGGCGCCATGAGCCCCGCGAGGGAGCGCAGCGCAAAGCCGAGCGTGGCGACGGCCGCGGCCTTCTCTTCCGGCGTGCCGGATTTGAAACGGTCGCGGCTCCTGCGCACGTACCAGGTGGAGAGCGCGTCGATGAACCCGGCGATCTCGCGGCCCGCGTCGATGACGGTATAAGCCTCGAGCGACACGGTGACGGCGTCGCGCACGCGCGCAAGCTCCGCGAGCAGCCAACGATCGAGCTCGTTCGCGCTCTTCGGCGGGTCCGCCGGCGCCTTCGGGGCGTCGCCCGCGTACATCTTCCAGAAGGTCAGCACGTTCCAGAGGATGAGGAAGACCTTCTTGGTCACGTCGTCGACCGCCTTCTCGTCGAAGCGCTTGGGATCGCCGGGCTGGTTCACGGTATAGAAGTACCAGCGGATGACGTCCGCGCCGTACTTGTCGATGGCGACGAACGGATCGACGACGTTGCCCTTGGACTTCGACATCTTCTGGCCTTTGGCGTCGAGCACATGGCCGAGGCAGATGACGTTCTTGTAGGGCGGCTCCTCCTTGCCGAGCAGCGTCGAGACGGCGAGCAGCGTGTAGAACCAGCCGCGCGTCTGGTCGATCGCCTCGGAGATGTAGTCGGCGGGGAAGTTCTCGCCCTTGTCGATGCGATAGGCCTCCTTCTCGTTGCGCGGATAGCCCCACTGCGCGAACGGCATCGCGCCCGAATCGAACCAGACATCGATGACGTCCTTCACGCGCGTCGCGGTCCCGGTCTTGCAGTGCGGGCAGGCGATGAGCACGTCGTCGATGAACGGCCGGTGGACGTCGATATTGCCCAGTTCGTCGTAGGGCAGGTTCTTCGGCGTCTCCATCTCGATGTACTCGCCGACGCCGTTGTAGTGCGGCCAGGCCTTGATCTCGTCCCTGCTGCGGCCGCCGAACGTCGACTGAAGCATCCAGAGGGGGTCGCCGTGGCTGACGATGAGGATGTTCTTGCCGGCGTAGTGTTTATCGAGGTCCTTCAGGAAAGCGACCATGCGGCGGCGGACGTCATTGAGCGTCTCGCCGGTGCCGGCGACCTGCTGTTCGAAGCGGTCCAGACCGGCCGCGGCGGCATGGAAATCCTTCACGGCTCCGCCATTGAAGGTGCCGACGTCGAGTTCGCGCAGACGCTCGTCGTACTCGATGCGCAGTCCGAGTTCCTTGGAAATTATCTCGGCCGTTTCCCTGGTGCGCAAAAGGTCGGACGAGAAGATCAGATCGATCTTCTTGTTCTTGAGCATCTTGGCGGTCGATTCCACCTGGCCGCGCCCCTTCTCGGTGAGATGGAACGTCTTCGGTTCCGGCCAGCAGCTGATGAGGTCGGCGGCGTTGGTCTCGGCCTCGCCGTGCCGCTGCAGGAAATAACGGTTGCGCGGGCGGGCCAGCGCGTCGAGCTCGCCGAGGCTGCCGATCGCCGTGCGCTTGCCGCAGGCCTTGTCATCGCATTCCCAGACCGGGAGCGGCGTGCCCCAGTACCGTTCGCGCGACAGCGCCCAATCCTTCACTTCCTTCAGCCATTCGCCGAAGCGGCCGTCCTTGATGTGCGCGGGAACCCAATTGACCTTGGCGTTGCGGGCGAGCAGCTCCTCGCGCATCCCGGACATCCGGATGTACCACGAGGTCTTGGCGTAATAGAGCAGCGGCGTGCCGCAGCGCCAGCAGAACGGGTATGAGTGGACGTACGTCTCGCTCTTATATAAGAGGCCACGGGCCGTCAGGTCGGCCTTCACGTCGTCGTCCGCCTTCTTGAAGAACTTGCCCCTGGCCGCGTCGAGCATGCCGGGCATGTCGAGCATCATGCCGGTGTTGTCGACGGTCAGCAGCGTCGGCATCTCATATTTCTGGCCGAATTGCGCATCGTCCTCGCCGAACGCGGGAGCGATGTGGACGATGCCGGTGCCGTCCGCCGTGGACACGAACGCCGCAGGCTTCACTTTGTAGGCGTTCGCCGCGTGGGGGTCGCCCGCGGGAAGCGTGCGATACAGCCGCTCGTACGCCATGCCGACCAGGTCGCTCCCGGGCATTTCCTTCACGACTTCGAAGTCGCCGTTCAAGACGGAAAGACGCTCTTTGGCCAATACCAAGATCTCACCGCCCTCTTTCAACTTCACTTCGACGTACGTGACGTCGGCGCCGACGGCAAGCGCGACGTTCCCGGGCAGCGTCCACGGCGTGGTCGTCCAGACGAGGAAATACTTCTTCGCCGCCTCGTCGATCGGGAACTTCACGTACACCGAAGGATCCTCGGTATCCTTATAGCCCTGTGCGAGCTCGTGCGACGACAGCGAGGTCACGCAGCGCGGGCAGTGCGGCGTGACGCGGTAACCCTGGTAGAGCAGCCCCTTCTTGTCGATCTCCTTGAGGATCCACCACAGCGACTCGACGTACTCGTTGCGGTACGTGATGTACGGGTCATCGAGGTCCACCCAGAAGGCGATGCGGCGCGTGCTCTTCTGCCAGAGGTCGAGGTACTTCCAGACCGACTCGCGGCACTTGGCGTTGAACTTGGCGATGCCGTAGGCCTCGATGTCCTGCTTCTTGGTGAAGCCGAGCTGCTTCTCGACCTCGAGTTCGACGGGCAGGCCGTGCGTATCCCAGCCGGCCTTGCGGTCGATGCGGTAGCCCTGCATCGTGCGGAAACGCAAAATGACGTCTTTGAAGGCGCGGGTCAGGAGGTGGTGGATGCCCGGTTTGCCGTTGGCGGTCGGCGGGCCTTCGAAGAACACGAAAGGCTTGCGGTCGCGTTCGGCGTTGCGCGCCAGGACCTTGTGGAAGACCTGCCGTTCGTCCCAGCGCTTCAGCTGTTCTTCCTCGATCGTCGGAAGGTGGAATTTGGCCATACCATGTCGAAATGTACCGTCAACGGCCGGTTCCTTCAAGCCGGGACCCCGGCTGCGTCCCTCTCTATATATAAAAGAAGGGCCGGGGGCCCTTCATGCTCAGAAATCGTAGCGGGGTTCGTCCCGCCGAAGCGTCTCGCGGACGGCCGTCGTGACCGCCGCCACATGCCGGTCGAACGCCGGCCGGAGCCTCCGGAAGTGGCCGGAAAGGTCGGCCTCGCGGTAGAGCGACCGCCATGGGGAGACCCCCTCGAGGCTGACCATGACCGGTCCCCCGACCATCGCCCAGGGGTACGGGTCGATGAGCAGGCCGGCCTCGGTGAGCAGCCAGGAATGCGTGGCGGCGCCTTCCCCGAAGTAGCCGTCGCGGAGCAGCAGCCTTCCTTTGAAGGCGGGGTCCGCCGCCAGGGCGCGGCAGACCATGTGGCAGCTGACGGGCACGCGCCTGCCGCCGTCGTCCTTCCCGAGATCGACGGTGGGCATCCGCCGCACCGTCCTGCGTATCTTCTTGAACAACGCATGGACGTCCCTGGGGACGTCGCGCATGACAAAGGGCTTCATGTGCTTCCCTCCTCGCAGAGGATGTAGCACGAGGAACGCCGCCGGTCAACAAGAAAAGAGGCCCCGGAAGGGCCTCTTTGAAGGTCGATCACCGCACCGTGCAGCCCTTGAACCAGGTGCCGCAGCAGACGGTCATCTCGGCCGGCTGGCCGTGCGCGTCCTGGCCGGCCACCGTGAAGGCTACGGCGTCATCGGACGTGCAGCCCCGGCGGCCGGCGAAGAAGTTGTGGCGTTCCGTCACGCGGGCCTCGGTGAGGCCGCGGGCGGACGCCGCGCGGAGCGCGTCGTTGTTCTCGACGAAGAACCTCCCCGCGCCGATGAGCGCCACCGTGATGACCACGGCTGCGATGGAGAGAGTGATCGCGAGCTCCAACAGCGTGAAGCCGCGCTGACGACGATCCTTGCGCATTGCTGCCTCCTTTCGTGCGGCTTCAGGCCGCGATGATGGCGCCGAGACGACGGCGCCACTCGGCGAACTCCGCGATGGTCTTCTCGGCCGACCCGATGTCGGCGTCGGCGGCGGAGAGATCGCGCGCGACCGCCTCGAGCTCGCGCTCGAGTTCGGCCTTGCGCTCGGCGAGCTCCTTGCGCCGATCGCGCTTGCGGGCGATGGCGGCGCGGGCGCGCTGCTCCTCCGCCCTGAACGGCGGGTCGGGCACGCGCGGCGCTTCGGTGAGCGGAAGCCAGCGGTCGATGCAGACGACGAAAGTGACGATGCTGTCCCTGTTCTCCGGGTCCTTCTTCTTGAGGACGTCCGGGACGTGGCTCGGCGAGATGGCGCCGGCGACGACGAGGCGCTCGACGAAGGCCTCGGCCTCTTCGAGGCTTCCGAGGACGACGCGCGCGGCGGCGACGGGGTCGACCAGGCGGTCCTCGGAGCGGTCCGCCAGTTTGGTGGCGGCGATGCCGTTCGTGAGGATGTCCAGCACGCGGCCCTCCGTCTCGGTGAACACGTTGGTCTGGGGATCGTTCATGCAGCCTCCCAAGGATGGATCGTTGGTTGAACGGGCCCGCGCGAGGCGGGGCCGCAGGTCAAAGAGCGAGCTTGTCTTAGCAAAAATCCGGCCTCACGTCAAGCCTGAACCGGCCCGGAACGCGCGTGGACGTCAGGCCGAAAAAATGGTAAAATATGCGGGAACCAGCCCTTCCGAATGCCTGCCCGCAAACCCACCGTTCATCTCGGCACCGACCACGCCGGCCTGGCGCTCAAGGACGCCGTCAAAGCCTACCTCGTACGCCTCGGCTACCACGTCCATGACGCCGGCGCGTTCGACGGCGCGCCTTCGGACTACCCCGACTTCATCATCCCGGCCGCGGAGGCGGCGGCGCGGTCGCGCGGCTCGGCCGTCGCGATCGTCTTCGGCGGCAGCGGCATCGGGGAATGCATCGCGGCGAACAAGGTCCGCGGCGCGAGGGCGGCGCTCGTCTACGACCGCTACACCGCGCGGATGTCCCGCGAGCACAACGACGCCAACGTGCTGTGCCTCGGCGCCCGCACCGTGACCAGGGATCCCGCGCTCGCGAAACGCCTGGCGAAGCTCTGGCTGGAGACGCCCTTCTCGGGCGACGCGCGGCACGTCCGGCGCCTGAAGAAGATCACCCGGTATGAGGAAACGAGGGGTAAAGGGGTAAAGGGGTAGAGTGGAAAGATATAAAAAAAGATTCGGCGCTTTACCCCTCTCCCCCTTTCATCCTCTCCCCCTTGCTAGCGATATGGTCGAGATCCTGCCCGCCATCCTGGCGCACGACGAAGCGGAGTTCATGAAGAAGGTCGAGCGCGTCCGCGCGCTCGGCGCGATGCTGCATATTGACGTGATGGACGGCATCTTCGTGAAGAACACGACCTGGGCGCCGCCGGACCGCCTCCGCCTGCTGCTGGAGGGCGTCCCGTTCGAGGCACATCTGATGGTCTCGAACCCCGAACACGCCGCGCCCATCTGGCTCGCCTGCGGGGCCGCGCGCGTCATCTTCCATGTCGAGGCGACCACCAAGGAATCGCTCATCTGCCGCGCCACCGCGGAGGAATGCGAGAACCTCGCCATTGCCATGAACCCCGATACGCCCGTCTCCCGCATCACGCATCTGCTCGACAGCTTCAAGCAGGTGATGGTCATGGGCGTCACGCCGGGCTGGAGCGGCCAGCCTTTCCAGGACATCGCGCTCGAGAAGATCGCCATGCTCAAGAGCCTGCGCCCTTCGATCAGGATCATGGTCGACGGCGGCGTGAAGACGGAGAACGCCGCGCGCATCGCCGCGGCGGGCGCCGACGTGCTCATCGCCGGCAGCGCGCTCACCGAACACCCGGATCCGGCCGAGGCCATCGTCAGCCTGCGTCACGCGGTGAACGGCACGAACTTCGGGGTATGAAGAACGCGAACTACAACCTCGTGAAGCTGCTCCTGCGCAAGCTCGACGATTCCTGGCGGGTCGAACAGCACTACGAACGCGACGCCAAGGCGATGTCCTGCAAGGACTGCCAGGCCATCCTCAAGAGGATCCTCGACGCCGACCGCAGGCACGTGGACCTCCTCCGCAAGGAGCTCGCCAAGCACATCAAATCCAAGAAATTCGAGTGACACGGCCCCCGCCCTGGGGCCTTTTTTCATCCTCCGCCGGGGTGGCGCGGGGCTTGAAAAAATGGTAAAATACGCTCAATGAGGCCCATCGGCACTCCTATGCCCCATCTGCACGACGATCGCGTCAAAGAGCTCGAACTGGTCGCCAATAAGCTCCGCCAGCACGTCATCACCTCGGTCGCGAACGCCAAGAGCGGCCACCAGGGCGGACCCCTCGGCATGGCCGACATCTTCGCCGTCCTCTATTTCCACGAACTGCGGCACGATCCCAAGAACCCCGAGTGGGACGATCGCGACCGGCTCATCCTGTCGAACGGCCACATCTGCCCCATCCGCTACGCGGCGATGGCCGAGTCCGGCTACTTCCCCGTCGACGAGCTCATGACGCTCCGCAAGCTCGGCTCGCGCCTCCAGGGCCATCCCGAGCGCGAAAAGCTCCCGGGCGCGGAAACGACCTCCGGCCCGCTCGGCGCCGGTCTCGCGCAGGCGGCAGGGCTCGCCTATGCCGGCAAGATGGACGGCAAGAAATGGCGCGTGTACGCGGCGACCTCCGACGGCGAGCATGAGGCCGGCCTCCACTGGGAAGCAATGCTCTTCGCCGGCAAGTACCGGCTCGGCAACCTCACCTGCATCGTCGACCGCAACTACATCCAGATCGACGGCAAGACGGAGGACATCATGCCGCTCGATCCGCTGCGCGAGAAGTACGAATCCTTCAACTGGCACGTGATCGAATGCAACGGCAACGACGTCCGCGACGTCGTGCGCGCGCTCGATGAGGCCAAGGCCGTCGCCACGCAGCCGACCTGCATCATCGCGCACACCATCCCCGGCAAAGGCGTGTCCTACATGGAAGGCAACTACCTCTGGCACAGCCAGCCCTTCAAGAAGGGCGAGGCCGAGCAGGCGCTCAAGGAACTCAAGGAGGAAGAGGAACGGCTGAAGGCCGATCACCGCTGAACTATGCTCCGTCCCGAAGCGAAACTGGCGGCCAACGCCCTGGCCGACGACGTCCCGCAGAAACCGACCCGCGACGGCTACGGGGCCGGCGTGGTCGAGGCGGCGAAGCTCGACCCGCGCATCGTGGTCGTCTGCGCCGACCTCACCGAGTCGACGCGCAACCTCGATTTCAAGAAGATGTTCCCCGACCGGTTCATCCAGGTCGGCGTGCACGAGCAGTTCCTGGCGGCCGGCGCCGCAGGCCTCGCGCTCGGCGGCAAGGTCCCGTTCATCACTTCGTACGCCATGTTCTGCCCCGGCCGCGCCTGGGAGCAGGTCCGCACCAACATCTGCCTCAACAACGTGAACGTGAAGATCGTCGGCAGCCACGCCGGCGTCTCGGTCGGTCCCGACGGCGCGACGCACCAGGCCATCGAGGACATCGCCATCATGCGGCCCATCCCGCGCATCACCATCATCGCCCCTTGCGACGAGGTCGAAGCGAAGAAGGCGACGCTCGCGGTCGCGAAGCTCGTCGGCCCCTGCTATGTGCGGTTCGCGCGCGAAAAGACGCCGGTCTTCACGACCGACGACACGCCGTTCGAGATCGGCAAGGCGGTGACGTTCCGCGACGGCAAGGACGCGGCGATCATCGCCTGCGGCCCGCTCGTCCATAACGCGCTCAAGGCCGCTGAGGAACTGGCCAATGAGGGGCTCGACGTGCGAGTCGTGAACTCCCCCACCATCAAACCCCTCGACGAGGCCGCGGTGCTCGCGGCCGCGACGGAATGCGGCGCCATCGTCACGGTCGAAGAACACCAGATCACCGGCGGCCTCGGCGGCGCGGTCGCGGAATACCTCGCCAAGGCCCGCCCGACCCCGCAGGAATTCGTCGGCGTTCCCAACGTCTTCGGCGAATCCGGCGAACCGATGCAGCTCGTGGAGCATTTCGGCATGGGCGTCTCGCATATAAAAGACGCCGTGCGCCGCGCGGCGGCGCGAAAGGAGAAAAGGGGTAAGGGGTAGAGGGGTAAAGCTGATCAGACCGACGCTCTCTCTTCCCCTCTTATCCTTTTCCCCTCAACCCCCTCCTATGCTCGACATCATCACTTTCGGCGACGCGACGCTCGACGTCTTCCTGCAGCTGAACGAGGAGGACGCCGACGTGAAATGCGCCATGAAAGAACAGGCCTGCCAGCTCTGCTTCGACTATGCCGACAAGATCCCGGTCGAAAGCATCGTGAAGGTCCCCGGATCGGGCAATGCCTCGAACAACGCGGTCGGATCGGCGCGCCTCGGAATGAAGGCGGCGATCGTCAGCATCCTCGGCAAGGACGACATCGGTGAGACCATCTGCGGGCACTGGAAAGAGGAGGGCCTTTCCACGAAGTACGTGCGTTTCGACAGGAAGCGCGGGACGAATTACTCCACGGTCATCAATTATCGCGGCGAGAGGACCATTCTGGTGTTCCATGAAAAACGCGACTACGTCTTCCCCAAGGACCTTCCGCAGGCGACGTGGGTCTATTACACCTCGCTCGGCAAGGGCAGCCAGGTCATGCACAAGAGCCTGCTCGCCTACGTGAAGAAGAACGGGACGAAGTTCTGCTTCCAGCCGGGCACGTTCCAGCTGAAGCTCGGCCCTGCGGAACTGCAGCCGCTCATCGCCGTGTCGTACATCACGGTGATGAACAAGGAGGAGGCGCAGCGCATCGTCGGCGACGAGACCAAGTCCATCGTCGTGCTCCTCAAACGCCTCAAGGCCATGGGCTGCGCCATCGCCGTCATCACTGACGGCCCGAAAGGTTCCTACACCTATGACGGCAAGGACTTCCTGCAGCTCGGCATCTTCGACGTGCCGGTGATCGAGCGGACGGGATGCGGCGACGCGTTCGCGACGGCCTTCGTCGCGGCGCTCCACCACGGCGAGACGATCGCCGAGGCCATGCGCTGGGGCACCGCGAACTCCGCGTCCGTCATCAGTTTCATCGGTCCGCAAAAGGGACTGCTCAAGAAAGAGGCGATGCGGCGCATGCTCGTCCGTTTCAAGGATATCCAGCCGAAGCCGCTCTAGCGGCAGGCGTCACGCCATTATGCTCACGACCCTCAAGAAAGTGCTCGCCGCCGCCGACAAGGGCGGTTACGCCGTCGGCGCGTTCAACGTCAACAACCTGGAGATCCTCCAGGCCGTCGTCGAGACCGCGGTCGAGCTCCGCTCCCCCGTCATCGTCCAGACGAGCGAGGGCGCCATCGAGTACGCGGGCATGAACTATCTGCTCGCCATGATGCGCGAGGCCGCAAAGTCGCCGGTGCCGGTCGTCATGCACGTCGACCACGGCAAGGACCTGAAGGTCATCAGGAAGGCCATCGACTCCGGCTACACCTCGGTGATGTTCGACGGGTCGCTCTACAAGTACGACGAGAACGTCGCCAAGACCAAGCAGGTCGTCCGCTGGGCCAGGCCGAAGGGCGTCTCCGTGGAGGCCGAGATCGGCGCCATCAAGGGCGTCGAGGACCTCGTGAGCGTCTCCGAGAAGCAGGCGTTCTTCACGGACCCCGCAGAGGCCGCGCGCTTCGCCAAGGCCACCGGCTGCGACGCGCTGGCCGTCTCCATCGGCACCGCGCACGGCGCCTACAAATCGAAGACCGCTCCGACGCTCGACATCGAACGCCTCAAGAAGATCGACGCCCTGGTGAAGGCGCCCATCGTGCTCCATGGCGCGTCCGGCATCTCCGCCGAGCTGGTGGCCAAGACGAAGGACCATTGCGAGTCGCTCGAGGACTGCGGCAGGCTCGAAGGCGCCGTCGGGATCCCCGACGACCAGATCCTCGCCGCCATCAAGCACGGCGTGCGCAAGATCAACATCGACTCGGACCTGCGCATCGCCTTCACCGCCGGCCTGCGCGACACCATCGTCAACGACCACAAGGCCATCGACCCGCGCAAGCTGCTCGCCCTCTCCAAGCGCCTCATGAAAGAGGTCGTGGCGCACAAGATGGAACTCTTCGGCAGCGCCGGTCGCGCGCGCAAATAGCATATGGCAAATGGCCTAGAGCTTATTGCACGCACGCTACAGGCCACAGGCCATAGGCCATAGGCCATTCGCCATAAGCCCCTATGTACGACGTCATCACCATCGGCTCCGCCACGCGCGACGTGTTCGTGAAGAGCACGGCGCTCGAGGTACACCTCAAGGACCACTCGGCGACGAGCGTCGAGGGCTGCTTCCCGCTCGGCGCCAAGATCGAGGTCGACGACCTCATACCCGAGACGGGCGGCGGCGCCACCAACGCCGCGGTCACGTTCGGACGGCTCGGCCTGCGCGTCGCGACCGTCGCGGCGGTCGGCGACGACTCGCCGGGCAGGGAGATCAGGCTGGTGCTCGAGGAGGAGGGCGTCGACCCGTCGCTGCTCCAGGTGCACAAGAACTTCAAGACCGGCTTTTCCGTCATCCTGCTCGCCGGCAGCGGCGAACGCACGGTGTTCGTCTATCGCGGCGCGGCCGAGAAACTGAACGGCGCGGCCATCCCGTGGCGCTCTCTGTCCGCGAAATGGTTCTACGTCTCTTCCATCGGCGGCGACCTCAAGCTGATGCGGAAGCTCCTCGACCACGCGGAACGCCGCGGCATCAAGGTCGCCTGGAACCCCGGCTCGAAGGAGATCCGCCAGGGCCTCCGCGCGCTCACCCCGCTCATCAGGAAGGTCGACCTTTTCAACCTCAACAAGGAGGAGGCCGCGCAGCTCGTGAGCACGGACCCGCAGAACTTCGCGCACATCCTGAAGAGCCTGCGGCAGCTCCCCCGCCGCGCGCTCATCGTCACCGACGGCCTCGCCGGCGCCTACGCCGCCGAGGGCTCCGCGACCCTGCACAGCGCGATCCTCGACGTGCCGCGCATCAACGTGACGGGCGCGGGCGACGCGTTCGGCTCCGGCGTCGTCGCAGGGCTGCTGAAGAAGGACGACATCCGTTTCGGCCTCGCGGTCGGCACCTGGAACGCCACCGGCGTGGTCCAGCAGATGGGCGCGAAACGGGGCATCATGCACGCTTTCCCATCGGCCAAAGCGATCGCCAAGGTCGCCATCAAACCCTGGAAATGACCGGCAATTCCTTAATGCCGGTCATCCCGCGCGGACCCGCTGAAAGCGGGGGCGACGCGGGATCCATAGCAAGAATCCTATGAGCGACAAGAAACGCGTGTTCGTCACCCGTCCCATCCCCGCGGCCGGCCTCGACCTCCTGAAGGCGCGGCCCGACCTCATCGTCGACGTCTATCCCGGCGAAGAGGCGATCCCCCGCGACGAGCTGCTCAAGGGCGTGAAGGGCGCGGACGCCATCCTTTCGATACTCACCGAGAAGATCGACGCCGAGCTGCTCGACGCGGCGGGACCCCAGCTCAAGATCGTTTCGAACTTCGCCGTCGGCTTCGACAACGTCGACCTGAACGCCGCCGCGGCCCACCGCGTCATGGTGACGAACACGCCGGGCGTGCTCACCGACGCCGTCGCCGAGCACGCCCTCGCGTTGATCATGGCCATCGCCCGCCGCATCCCCGAATCGGAAAGGTTCGCCCGCGCGGGGAAGTACAAGGCGTTCGGCCCCCTGCTCCTGCTCGGCACGCAGCTCAAAGGCAAGACGCTCGGCGTCATCGGCCTGGGCCGCATCGGCGAGGGCGTGGCAGAACGCGCGGCGAAGGGGCTCGGCATGAAGGTGCTCTACAACGACGTCAGGCGCGACGAGAGGTTCGAGGGCGCGACGGGCGCGGAGTTCCGGGCTACGGCGGACGACGTCCTCAAGGAAGCCGATTTCGTCTCCGTCCACGTTCCGCTCCTGCCGACGACGCATCACCTCATCGACGCCAGGCGGCTCGCGATGATGAAGAAGACCGCCTACCTCATCAACACCTCCCGCGGACCGGTCGTCGACGAAGCGGCGCTCGCCGACGCGCTGAAGAACGGCGTCATCGCCGGCGCGGCCATCGACGTCTTCGAGCACGAGCCGGCGATCGAGCCCGGACTGCTCGCGCTCGACAACGTCGTCATCACCCCGCACACCGCGTCCGCGACGATCGAGGCGCGCTCGGCCATGGCCATGCTCGCGGCGCAGGCCGTCCTCGACGCCCTCGACGGCAACATGCCGCTGAACCTGGTCAAAGCGAAGGTCTGAAGCCTGAATAACGAAAGCCCGCCGTCAGGCGGGCTTTTTCTCTTCCTCGTTGATGAGCGTCCTCCAGCGTTCGCGGTAGTAGGTGAACCGTTCATGGAGCACCGGCTTCGGCGTCGGCCGGAACCCGAGCTCGCCGAGCTTGTCCTTGAGGTAGCGGATCGTCTCCTCGCGGCCGGCGTCGTCGCTCATCTTCTCGAGCTCGATCACGTAGCCGTAGCCCTTGGTGTAGTCGAGCGAGACGTCGATGTCGCCCCAGTCGAAGCGCATGCGATGGCGGTGCCAGACGATGCCCGTCGAGTAGCCGAGGGCGTCGAACAGCCGCTCCAGTTCCCCGAAGCGTTCCGGCTCCATGCGGACCTCGACCTCCTCGCGGCACTCGTCGTGCATCTTGCCCTTCTTCAGCCAGACCTTGGCGCACGTCGTGCTCTTCTGGATCCGCAGGTCGTGCGGTCCTTCGAAGTAGCGGGTCTCCTGGGCGTCCTCGCCCCGGAAGACGGCTTCCCGCATCAGGCGTTCCTTCAGGGCCTCGTATTGGAAGTAATCCAGAAGGGTCCTGACCTCGCATTCCGTGGTTTTGGCGCTTTCCATACCCCTTCTTCATACCAAAAATGCGCCCTGCGGACAAACAAAAGGACCGATCGGTCGGATCGGTCCGTTTGTGGTGGACCCGAAGGGAATCGCCCCGCCTCATTTCTCTCATCAAAGAGGGCGGGGTCCCGCCATAGGCGGGAAACCCTTGTTTCCGGACGCCCGCCAATGCTGGTGGACCCGAAGGGAATCGAACCCTTGTTTCCCGGATGCAAACCGGGTGCTCTGCCATTAAGCTACGGGCCCAGGTCCACCAGCATTGGCGCGATCCAGGTAAATCCAATTTACTGTTTAAAAAAACGGGGCAAACCGGGTGCTCTACGGCGCCCGGCCGCAGAGCGGCCGATTCCGGAGATGCGGCTAAGGCCGCCTCTTCTCGACGCAAGGCGCATGGCCGCGCCTTACGGCGCCCTTGCCGCGCAGCGGCAAGATTCCGGAGAGGGCG
>DATJFD010000079.1:0-9974 GCA_035495855.1 Binatia bacterium
AACGCCGTTCACGCCCTGCGGCAGGCTCCAGCCCGAAGGCACGTTGATCCTCACCGATCCGCTGTCCATGGTCTCCGCAGCGGTGAAGGTGAACGTCAGCGTGTTGCCGACGGAACCGGCGTTCACGGAAGACGGCGAAACGCTGACGGTTCCGGAGCCGTCGGCGGCGTGAACGACGGGTGCCGAAAGAACGCCGATGAAGGTCCAAAGGAACGCGGCGACCATCACGTCAAGAAAGCGAACGCTCAGGGGGTGGCGAGATGGCCGATACATAGTGAAAAAAAATTGAAATGGTAGCCGCACCGTCATGGTACCACGGTTCCCGGAACCGAACGAACCGCGCCTTATGCTCAAGCAGCGGCGGCCCAGGATTGACTTTCAGGCGGAAATGCGCTATCGTGCCCGGTCATCGCTGCCCGCCAACCCTTTCTTTTGGAGGCTTCCCATGACCGGACAAGACCGCATCTTCGCCACCATCCCCGACGACGACCGACTGCTCCTCGACGGCGCCACGCCCGAGCGCGAATGCGTCAGCGTGCCGCCCGGCCGCTACGAGCTCGAGCGCGTCCCGAACCCCTACGGCCCCGGCCGTCCCTGGCTCGTGCTCAAGGGCTCGCGCATCGGCATGGTCGAGCGCGGCTGGCACCTGTCCATCCCGCTCGAGATCGTCATCGAGGCCTGAACGGCGAGACCGTCCCCTTTCGAGGGGCGGTCTTTTCTTTTCATGTGGCGCGGCGGCGCTCAACGGATGAGCACGCCCGCGGGATACGCCTTCCTGAGCGGTTCTGCGGCGATGTATTCGTCGAAGTTCGGAGGCTCCGTGCGCTCGGTGAGGTGGTTCGCGATGAGCCAGCGCGCCTGCTCCTCGAGGGTCAGCCGCAGGCCGTCGTTCAACTCGACGAAGAAGCCGATCTTCGGCCAGAGGTAGTTGACGTACTCGTCGTCGTACTTCATGGCGCGCGCGAGGATGGCGCGCGACTCGGCGTCGTGCGCGCGCAGATAGGACGCCGCGTCGATGAGCGACCGGAGGTACCTTTCGACGGCGTCCGGCTTGTCGGCGAGGAAGGCTTTCGTCGTGTAGGCGAGGCCGTTCGCCTTGCGGTCGACCTGCGCCGGCCAGACAAAGGCGGCGTCGGCCAGGTTCTTCTGCAGCCGGTAGGCCCAGGGGTCGAAGATCACGACGGCGTCGATGCCGCCCTTGGAGATCCGGTCGGCCATCTCGGCCGGCGAGAGGTCGACCATGGTGACGTCCCCGTAGCCGAGGCCGTTCGCGGCGAGGAACTTCCCGAGGTACAGCTCGCCGGCGGTCTTCCTGGTCACGCCGATGGTCTTCCCCTTGAGGTCCGCGGGCGCGGCGATCCCCTTATCCTTGAGCGCGATCACCTGGAACACGAACTGCCCGCTCACCTGCGCCAGGATCCGCAGGTCGGCCCCGGCCATGATGTTCGTGACACCGACGAAATCCGCGGCGATGGCGAAGTCCGCCTTGCCGTCGAGCAAGGCGCCGATGGAGGACTTGCCCGAATCGTACTCGTCCACCTTCGCGTCGAGCCCGTTCTTGGCGAAGAAGCCCTTCTCCTTGGCGATGAGGTTGAGGGTCGAGTACTCGCCGACGTTCGCGATGACGACCGGCGTCATGGCCGGCTTCGGATGGAGGTCGCGCGCGACGAATGCGAAGGTCACCGCCCAAATGAACAAGATGGCGGCGGCGCCCGCGACGATGAGGGCGGTCGGGTTCTTCATGCCTCTTTAGTATGCAAAAAAATGCGGATGTCCGGAAGTGGAAGATCTTTCTGGCAGGGGCGGAGGGAATTCCGCCGCGTGCCGCCGAATGCGGCACGCGTTGCGTGGAACGGGCGGGTTCATCCGTTTCTTTGCGCCCGTTCGCTGTGTCGCGTCAGGCGACGCGACCCCGGGCAGCGGTGGAATGGCGGGATCGGTGGCAGGGGCGGAGGGAATTTCGCGGCTCGCGGCCGAATGCCGCGAGCCTTGTCCGGGGTTGGCGGTCGACTGACGCCCGTCAGTCGACCGGCGCTCGGCTCACGCGCTCTCGACGGAGCGCGTGGCCTCGGCTGCCAACCCGTTCGATCCCCTCCGCCCCGACACTAAAGATGCACGCCCCTCCGTGAAGGAGTGGCGTGCATCTCTGGCAGGGGCGGAGGGAATCGAACCCCCGACAGCGGTTTTGGAGACCGCAGTTATACCATTTAACTACGCCCCCATGTGGCGAGTTGAGAGTGGAAAGTGGAGAGTTGAAAGCCAGTCGCTCGAAGCTCGAAGCTCGAAGCTCCCCGATGGTAACCCATCATCCCCTCCCTGTCCACGGGCCTAGAACGACGCCCGGAATACCGGCGCAATGAGGTTGTCGACGGGCACGTAGTCGTCGGTGAGCGAAACGTGATGATGCGTGGAAAGGAAATCCTTGGTCTCGTCGGCGCTGAACAGCATCTCGACCTGCTCCTGCGGCGTGATGATCGGCGGCGAGAGGCGGGTCTCGAACGCCACGGTCGCGGAATCATGCCATTCGGCGCGCGAGACCGGCTCGTTGCTCGCGATGATGACGAAGGTGTTGCGGCCCGCGTCCTTCCATCCCGACTGCAGCGGCGCGACCTCGACGTGCGGGAAGACCTGCGAGAGCGTGTCGATGAACGAACCGAGCACCTGCCCGTTGCGGTCGGAATCGATGACGTTCAACGCGTACACCCCGTTCGGCGCCAGATGTTTGCGGACGATGTCCGCGAACTCCTTGGTCGTGAGATGGAACGGGATTGAGTAATCGTTGAAGGCGTCGCCGAAGATGATGTCGAACTTGCGGTCCTCCGGCAGGCGGCTCATGTACAACCGGGCGTCCATGTTCACGTTCTTGATCTGGCCGCCGGGGACGAAGCCGAGATAGACCTGCGAGGCGCGCGTGACGCCGGGGTCGATCTCCACGACCTGCAGGTCGCCTACTTTGTAGTTCGCCTGGATGTAGCGCGGCATGACGTAGCCTCCGCCGCCGATGAACAGCGCGTCGAGCGGCTTCTCGGCCTTGAGGCGCGAGACGTATTCGGTGGCGACCGCGTAGATGGACTCGTAGTCGTACGCCAGGAACCGCGGGTCAGGCGTCGAGAAGCTGTGCACCAGGTGGTCGAGGAGCAACGCTTTGCCCTGGCCGCCGCTGCCGATGTCATGGATGCGCACGCAGTAATAGGCGGTCTCCATCTTGCAGAAGGGCGGCGCGAGCAGCCCCAGGTACAGGAGCGCAAGGAAGAGCAGCATCGGCGCGCCGCGCACGAGGGACTTGTCGGCGAGCGCCAGGATGCCGGTGAGCATCAGGATGGCGGCGACCATGAGCACGATGATGCGCACGGACAGGAGCGCGATGAGCACGTAGCCCGTGAGGAACGTGCCGAGGATGCTGGCCATCGCCGAGATGGCGTAGATGCCGCCGACGGTCGAACCGGTCTTCTTGAGGTCGCTGAGCCGCAGCGTGATGACCATCGGCGTCACCATGCTCAGGAAGAAGCTCGCGGGGAAGAACCCGGCCATGGCGAACAGGAAGCTCGCCACCTCGATGGGCGGCATCATGCTGTTCATCGCCCAGTAGAGCGGCTGGTAGGTGTAGTAGGAGATCACCGCGGCGAAGGCGGCCAGGAAGAACATCGCGCCGACGGTCTTCCATTTGGCGCCGCGCTCGGCGATGACGCCGCCGATCCAGTTGCCGGCCGTGATGCCCATGAGGATCACGCCGATGACGCTCGTCCAGGTGTAGAGCGACGAGCCGAGGTACGGCGCCATGATGCGCCCGGCAACGAGCTCGATGACCATCAGGCAGAAGCTCGCGATAAACACGAACGCGTGCGCCGGGATCACCGGCAGCACGCGCTCCGTCTTCATTTCCTCTTTGGGACGTTCCTCCATAACGTTCGCCGCAAGGGCTCGATCACTTCGTCTCCTTGTGCGCGTTATGCTTGTCGCACCACTCGCAGAACTTCTTCATCTCCAGACGGGCCTTGAGCTTCTTCTTGTTCTTCCGGGAGAAGTAGTTCACGCGGTGGCAGGAACTGCATTCCAGCTTGATGAGGTTCTCTTGGGACATACCGGTCGGTGATTTCAATAGGAGGAGCCTATCGCATGGCCGGACATCTGTCCAGCCGCGCCGCCCTGAAGTGGTGGAGCCACCTCCGGGGGTCGAACCCGGGACCTACAGTTTACAAAACTGTTGCTCTACCAGCTGAGCTAAGGTGGCCCGGAGCTCCTGTGGCAAGTGTGCCTGAAAATTTCGGTGGTGGGTAGGCTAGGGTTCGAACCTAGGAAGGCGTAAGCCAGCAGATTTACAGTCTGCCCCGTTTGACCGCTTCGGTACCTACCCATGAAAAAGCAGAAAAGTGAAAAGAGAAGAGCGCAAAGCCGCCGCGCCGCGCACCTTCCTCTTCATTTTCTTCTTTTTCATGGAGCCGACGACCGGGATTGAACCGGTGACCTTTTCCTTACCATGGAAATGCTCTACCAGCTGAGCTACGTCGGCATGCCGCTTCCCTCGTTGTGAACGAACGGCCTCACCAGCGCGGCAAGGCCTGTTTCCCTTTCTTCGGGGCCGCGACGGGATCGGGAAGGGAGGCGATCCGTTCGGCGAGGGCATCCAGCTTGTTGTTCTCGGGATTCGCGGCCCTGAGCTGCGCGAAAACCTCCGAGGCCCTCGATTTGTCGCCTTCCAGTATACACTCGTCGAGAAGTAAATCAAGGTGGCGCGGGTTCGCCGGTTCGAAGGCCACGGCGCGCTCGAAAGCGGCCCTGGCCTGGGCCTTGTCCCCCGCCGCCTGAGAGGCGATGCCCAGGTCGAGGTAACAGGCGGCGATGTCGGCGTGGCTGGCGGCGTCCGCGGCGCAGGTCCTCCCCTGCGGCAGCGTCCCGTTCTCCGCATGGACGCAGCGCGCGGCCTTGCGGAGCATGCGCGCGAGGTAGGCGTAGGTCTCCTTGGCCTGGTCGTAGCGCTTGCTCTCGAGATAGAGGGTGCCGAGGCCCCAGGTGGCGTCGACGTTGCGGCGGTCGAAGGAGAGGATCTCGATGTACTTCTTTTCCGCGTCGCCGTATTCCCCCGCCTTGAACAGCCGTTCCGCGTCGGCGGACAGCGCCGCGATGCGCGCTTCGGCCTCGCCGGCCGAGACGGGCTTCTCCTTGCGGTATTGCCGCTCGAGGGCGAGCACTTTGCGGTACGCGCGCCGGAACCCTTCGCGGCGCCGCTCGAACCAGCGCGTGAGCGCGGCGGCGATGCGGCGGCCGAACGCCGCGGTCATGCGGCTGGCGCGGTCATGGATGATGGCCTTCTTCTTCTTGGCGTCGCGCTCGAGCGGCAGCGCCTCCGTATCGATGAGCGTGAGCTGCGGGAACTTCCGGGCCGCCACGGACGCCGCGGCGCCGAGGGAAACGATGACCACGAGGATGGCGGCCAGGTAGAACCACATAACATTACGCCGCGTCGGCGGCGATCTCGGCCATGGCGGCGAACTCCTGCGGCTTGAGCGAGGCTCCGCCGACGAGCGCGCCCCGGATGACGTCGACGGCCAGGAAGCCGGCGATGTTCTTGGCGTCGACCGCCCCGCCGTAGATGACGGAGCAGCGTTCCTTCACCGTGTCCGCGGTAAGCATCTCTTCGAGCGCGCCGAGGATGAGGTGATGCATCTCGGCCGCGTCCTGCGGCGAGACGGCCTTGCCGGTGCCGATGACCCATCGCGGCTCGTAGGCCACGATGACGCGCTGGCTGCCCACGGGCTTCGCGTTCGCGAGCGCGGTGCGCACCTGCGCGATGACGACCGCGTCGCGCCTGCCGGCGCTCCTCTCCTCGAGCGTCTCGCCGACGCAGACGACCGGCGTGATGCCGTGCCGCAGCAGCGCAAGGACCTTCTTGTTGACCATCTCGTCGGTCTCGCCGAGGTGCTGCCGCCGTTCCGAATGGCCGACGATGCAGTATTCGCAGCCGAGCTCCTTCAGCGTCTTCGGCGAGATCTCGCCGGTGAACGCGCCCTTGTCCTCCCAGAAGACGTCCTGGCCGCCGAGCGCGACCGGCGTGCCCTTCGTCGCCTTGGCGCATTCCTCGAGCGCCATGTGCGAGGGGCAGATGACGACGGCGGCCTGCGGCTTGTTGGCGCCCTGGGCGGCCCAAAGCCTGACGATCTCCTTGGCGAGCGTCTCGGACTCGGATTCGCTGAGCTGCATCTTCCAGTTGCCGATGAGCGTGACCATACGAGAGTTGAAAGTCGAGAGTCGAAAGTTTAGAGGGCCGAGAGATGTTTGGTGACGGGCGCGGCGTCCTTGAACGGGCCGATGACGGCGACCGCGGCGCGGCTGCGGCGGAAGACGTCGGCCGCGGCGCGGCGCACGTCGGCCTTGGTGACGGCGAACATCTTGGCGATGCGCTCCTCGGGGGTCTCGACGCGGTGCTGCAGCAATTCCTGCCGCGCGTACCAGTCGGCGAGCCGGCTCGAATCCTCGAGGTTCAGCACCATCTTGCCCTTGAAGAACTCCTTGGCGCGCGTCATCTCCTCGGAGGTCACGTCCTTGTCCTTCATCCGCGCGAGCTCGGCCATGATGACCTTGAGCGCGGCGTCGAAGCGGTCCTTGGCCAGGCCCGCCTGCACCGTGAGGTTGCCGACGTCCTGGTAGGAATTGACCGAGGCGTGGACCGAGTACGCCAGTCCCCTGCGCTCGCGCACGGCCATGAACAGCCGCGAGCTCATGGTGCCGCCGAGGATGATGCTCATGACCTTGAGCGCGGGCAGTCGTTCGTCGCCGTACGGGTATGCGGGCCAGCCCATCGCGAGCTGCACCTGTTCGGTGTCCTTGTGTTCCATGCGGACGCGCGGGCCGCCGCCGGCGTTCGCGGACGGGAACGGCCTGAACGGGGCGGGCGCCTTGCGGGCCGGCACTTTGCCGAAGGTGCGTTCGAGCAGCGCGACGGCCTGATCGTGATCGAACTTGCCGGCGAGCGCCAGCACGGTCTTCGCGGGGACGTAATGCCGGTCGCGGTAGGCGACGAGCCCGTCGCGCGCGATGCCGTCCATGCTCTTCACCGTGCCGCCGACGCGCCAGCCGAGGCTCGAACCCTTGTAGAGCTCCTCCTCCATGCGCTCTTCGACGACCATCGCGGGGTTGTCGTCGTACATGCGCAGCTCCTCGTGGATGACCTTGCGCTCGGAATCGAAATCCTTCGGCTTGAAGGCCGAGTGGTAGAGCATGTCCTCGAGCATGTCGACGGCGAGGCCGAGCTTCTCGGTCTGCAGGCGGATGTAGTAGCCGGTGAGGTCCTTGCCGGTGAAGGCGTTGTAGTCCGCGCCCACGGCGTCGAGGTCGCGCGAGATCGCCATGGTGTTCGGACGGCGCGCCGTCCCCTTGAACATCATGTGCTCGATGAAGTGCGAGGCGCCCGAGAGCGAGGCGGTCTCGTAACGCGAACCGACCTCGTAGAGCGCGAGGAGGGTCACGGCGGCGGTGTCGTGGTGCGGCACGAGCACGACGCGGGTGCCGTTGGCGAGCTTGATGTGGGAGTGGGTGATCATTTGAGGAGTCGAGAGTTGAGAGTCGAGAGTCCAGAGATCGCCGCTGCGCCTGTCGCTGCAACTTTCGACTTTCGACTCTCGACTTTCGACTTTTTCAGCATCCGAGCTTCTCCGCGAGGTAGCTTTCCACGTCGTCGAGCGCGATCCTTTCCTGCTGCATCGTGTCGCGGTCGCGCACGGTCACCTTCTTGTCGGTCTCGGTCTCGAAGTCGACGGTGATGCAGAACGGCGTGCCGATCTCGTCCTGGCGGCGGTAGCGCCGGCCGACGGAACCGGAGTCGTCGTACTGGACCATCCAGCGTTTGGCGAGCCTTTCGCGCAGCGCCCTGGCGGTCGAGGCGAGCGGCTCCTTCTTGGAGAGCGGGAAGATCGCGGCCTTGATCGGCGCGATGGCCGGATGGAAGCGCAGCACGGTCTCGACCTCGGTCGCGGCCTCGGTCGTGGTCGTGCGGCCGCCCTCGATCTCCTCGTAGGCGTCGAGCATGAAGGTCAGCACCGCGCGGTCGAGTCCGAGCGCCGGCTCGATGACGTACGGGACGTACTTCTCGTTGGTCAGGTCGTCGCGGTACGAAAGGTCCTGGCCGCTGAACTTGGCGTGCTGCTTGAGATCGAAGTCGGTGCGGTTGGCGCAGCCCCACAGCTCGCCCCAGCCCCACGGGAACATGTACTCAAGGTCGACGGTGCGCTTGGAGTAATGCGAAAGCTTCTCCTTCGGATGCTCGTAGAAGCGGAGGTTGTCCTTCTTGAGGCCGAGACCCGTGAACCAGTCCATCATGAACTGTTTCCAGTACTCGAAGGTCTCCTCGTCGGTGCCGGGCTTCACGAAGTACTCCATCTCCATCTGCTCGAACTCGCGGGTGCGGAAGATGAAGTTGCCGGGCGTGATCTCGTTGCGGAACGACTTGCCCGTCTGCGCGATGCCGAACGGGATGCGCTTGCGGGCGGTGTCGCGGACGTTGCCGAAGTTCACGAAGATGCCCTGCGCCGTCTCGGGGCGGAGGTACACGACCGAGGCCGCGTCCTCGAGCGGGCCCATGGTCGTCTTGAACATCAGGTTGAAGTTGCGGATGTCGGTGAGCTCGCCGCCGCAGGAGGGGCAGCGCACTTCGCTCATCTCGACGGGCTTCTCGCGCAGACCCGCCATCTCGGCGGACTTGGCCTCGAGCAGATGATCGGCGCGGAAGCGCTTCTTGCAGCTCTTGCAGTCGACGAGCGGGTCGGTGAAGCCGGCGAGGTGGCCCGAAGCTTCCCAGACCTTCGGATGCATGATGATGGCGGCATCGAGGCCGACCATGTCATCGCGCGTCTGCACCATCGCCTTCCACCAGGCGTCGCGGACGTTCTTCTTGAGCAGCGAGCCGAGCGGGCCGTAGTCGTAGGTCGAGCCGATGCCGCCGTAGATCTCCGAGCCGGGGAAAAGGAATCCCCTGCGCTTCGACAACGCGACGATCTTGTCCATCTTTTCGGCCGTTTCTTTCGCTGACATATGGGCAAAAAATACCACACCGAGAGGTGCGGAGCAATCATGGTGCCACAGCTTTCCGGATAAGAAAAGCGCCCCTTCCGAGAGGTCGGGGCGCTTATGGGCGGTGGGTCGCGGGGAGCACGTCAGGCGATCGCCGGGAGGGCGAGGCGGAGCGTGGGCTCCTCGTCGTCGATGATCTCTTCGAGATCGAACATGTCGAGCTCGACGGGGATCTCCGCGTCCGAGCGGTCGGCGATGAGGGCCTTGAGGCACTCGTCGGCGCGCTCGAACATCTGGTCCGCGTCGCGGTCGTACATCGTGAGCACGATCTCCGCGTCGGTCGGCGTGAGCCGGCTGGCGAAGACGTGGGCCACGCACATGCGGCCCCGGGGGAACAGCATGCTGACCTCCCGGCCGTTGTGGACGAACTTCGCGGCCTCGTCCTCGAAGAGGACGTGGTACTTGGAGTACCGGAGGTCGGGCAGCGCCGGCTCGTCGTCGGGGTCCGTCAGCGGAGGCGCGAGGTCGAAGATCGCTTGCGCGATCGCGATCATGAGCAGCTCCGGCGTCTCACCCTTGGCGGCGTCCAGCGTCACCGTAAACACGTCTTTGCGATTGTGGTTCATCTTCGACTCCTGTCGAGATGCGGCCTGCTCGGCCGCGAGGTGCAAGACAAGTCTTGCCGTGCGGCAAGTTGAAGCGAACTATTCGCTTCGTACTGCTGTTGACGGCTGTGGATAACCTTTCTTACAAGGTCTCCTGAAAGCCGAGCTGGAGACGGAACCCAGGGTGATAAGCCGAAGCCTATTCCTAGGTAATGGCACTTCAGTGGGTGTCTGCCAGTCGAAACCGGCGGAAACCGACGTCCGTGCCGCCCTTATCGTACGGGCCGAAGCCTGACAATAAGGGGATCCCCCTCCATTTCGCCTTTCGGGAGTTCGGTGGAATTCAGTAAGGAACGAGGGACCATA
>DATJFD010000080.1:0-25324 GCA_035495855.1 Binatia bacterium
CGCGCCGGTCTTCTTGATGCGCGTCACGGTCTCGCTCAGTTTCGTCTCGGTCGTGTCCTCCGGCGACTGCGCGTGGCCGGCGGGGTTGCAGGTGAACATGAGATCGACGGTGTTGCCCTCCAGGTCGCCGAACACGCGGTATGTGAGCGTGGTCGCGACCGTCGGATAGTACGTCGACCTGTACGCGCCGGGATCGCCGTAGGCGGGCGAGAGGTCCTGGACGCGCTTCTTGTCGCCGGCGGCGAGTTCGACCTTCAGGCTCTTCTCGAGCCCTGTGACCGGCATGCCGGCCTCTTCGTGATCGCCGTCGCCGTCGTCGGCCATCGCGGGCGCCTTTTCACCCTTCATGGGTTTTCTCGTGACGCGGAGGTCGATGCCGGACTTATCATCGACGTAGACGGGCTCGCCCAGCGAACCGACGGTGAACGTGTACTCCTTGCCGCCGATGCGGAAGACCTGCTGTTCGTGGGCGAACGCCGGCGCGGCCGCGAAGAACAGCGCCGCGCCGAGCGGTAACGCCAAAAGATGTTTGCGGATCATGGGATTCATCCTTAACGCGGCGCCTGAAGCGGCGCCGTCCATCCTGCGATGGACCGTCCTCAACCGCAAAGTTTGGGATGCAGTATCCCTTTCTGGAAGGCGGCGAGCAGCGGATGGGCCGCGAACCGGCCGCTCTCCGGTCGTTCTTCGACGCGGGCGAAGGCGCTGAGCCGGACGGCCGCGAAGACCGCGCCGGCCGGCAGGAAGCCGAGCAGCAGCACGGCGAACCAGGCCTTGCGTTCTTCACCGTGCGTCGCGGCGGCGATGCCGTCGCCGAAAGCGAAATGCTGGTGCTCGTGAGGAATGACGGCGTGCGCCGCCATGGACGCGAGCAGCAGCGCCGCGCCCAGCCAGAGGGCGGTCTTGGGAACGAGGGTGGAGGTCCGGGCCTTTTGCATGGGCCCAGCATACACGATGACGGCGTTCCCGCACGAGCCCGCCCATGCTACGCTCCCGGCATGTTCGACATCCGCGACATCCTCAGGAAACGGGCGCTGGCCTTGCTGCTCGTCGTGAACGGGCTCATCGCCGCCTTCGCCATCAGGCCGGTCGCGACCTTCGTCGAGGACTTCCGCCAGGACCCGTCCGTGAACGGCTGGAACCCCAAGCCACCGATCGTCGCCGCGGTCGCGGCCGAGCTCCCGGCCGGCGGAGAAACGCGCGCCGGCGCGCTGGTCGCCTCGCTGACCTTCGACCCTCCGGCGCCCGTCGCGGGCGAGAAGACCTACGCGACCTGGACCGTCACCGACAAACGCGGCCGACCGGTCCCCCTCGACCGCACGATGCACAACATCGCCATGCACGCGTACGGCGTCCGCGACGACCTCGAGTCGGACATCATCCATATGCATCCGACCCAGCAGGACGAGGGCGCGGACTGGAAGGACATGATCATCTTCCCGACGCCGGGCCGCTGGTCGCTCTCGATGCAGGCTCCCTCGGCGGGAACGCTCTACGAGTTCTCGACGCTCGTCGACGTCGGCGGAGCCGAGACCTCGACAGCGCTCGCGGACGATGCGCGCACGCGCGCGATGATGCAATATGAGGTGGCGCTCGACGCGCCGGAACGCGTCGTCGAAGGCGAGGCCGCGCGCTTCCGTTTCAAGGTGAAGCACACGCCGGAAATATCGCGCCGCAAGGCCGTCGAGAACGCGCGGGCGCACCATAATCTCATCATCGCGCATGCGGGCGACGGACGCATCTGGAACCACCACGGGGACGGCAGCGTCGACATGATAGCTTCCAAGGCCCCGCTGTCCGTCGTCAGACGCTTCACCGCCGACGACCCGTTCGACTATACCCTCACGTTCCCCCTCTCCGGGCTCTGGCTCGTGGACTTCGAATACCTCGGCGAGGCGGCACCGTTCATCATCCGGGTGGAACCGAAACGGTGAGCGGAAAGTTTAAAGTGGAAAGTGGAGAGCAAGTTCTAGAGATCCCGTCGAAAAACCGGCCCTCAGGCCGGTTTTCTCGCTTTCCACTTTGCACTTTCCACTCTCCACTTTAAGGAGACCATTCCACCGTCTCCGGGAAAGTCCCTTCGTACTGCATGCGTCCGCCGCCGAAGGTCAGCGAGGTGATGGTGATGCCCGGCACGGCCAGCACGTGACGCTCGATCGCCGCGCGGAGCTGTTCCTGATGCGCCGCGAGCACTTTGTCCTCGATCTCGTAACGGCCGATCTCGGCGCGCATGACCTTCATGGTGAGCTTCCCGTCCTGCCACGACGAATCGAGCTTCACGTAGAACGCCGGATGATGCGAGAAGGATTCAAGCGCGTGCAGGTAAGGCCTGAATTTTTCCGGCGAGGCGTGATGCGCGAGCAGGTAGCCGTTCACGCGGTCGAGCCGCAGCAGCCCGGAGATCTCCTCCGTGCCGTCGGCGTTGATGCGAACCTGGCCCTTCTCGATGAAGTTGTAGCGCCAGCTGTCACTGCGCAGGAGCGCGGTGAGCTCTTCGTCAGTGAGCTCGACATTGAGCTCCTTTTGACCGGTGAACTTGATGCTCTGCTCAGGCGGCAGTCCCTCGATGAGGTTCGAGAAGGTGATGCCGGTCTTCGCTTTGGCCGAGGCGAGGTCGTCGACGTTCGGGTCGACGCGCAGGTCGCGCGGCTTGGCGGAGCCGAGCACGGCCGAAAGGCCCGGCACGAAACCGTAATAACCGAGGCCGAGCGTGAGGACGCCGAGGACGATGATGAGGGCGACAAGAAAGGCACGGACGGCGTTGCGCATAGGGACGGTCACTTGCCCGAGGCCCAGGCCTTGAGGCTCTCGTAATCGGTGGCGCCGCAGATCCATTTACCGCTGTCGGTGTTGAAGAAGAACGGCACGCCGCCGCAGAACCCGCGGTCGTACTTTTCGAGCATGGCGGCGTTCTTCTCGTCGTGCCAGGTCTCGTACTTTTCCACCTTATGACCTTCGCCTTCCAGCTGCGCGATGAGGGGTTCCATTCGCCGGCAGTGCGGGCACTCCGTTCCGTAGAATTCAAGCAAGGCCATAGGCTGCGGTTATCCACTGGCTAAGGGGGAAGTATAACGGTTCGCGTCCGAAGAGGCGAGAAAAAAGATCCCGGCCGCCGGCCGGGATCATTGGGCGAATCCCGTCGGGGCGACGGGCAGGAGGGGGAAGCCGTTCAGCACGACCGACGCCGTCGGCGGGAGGTCGATCTCGGGCGGGATGAGGCGGGGCAGGAAGGACGCGCTGCTGAAGACGGCGCACAGGCCGATGGCCACGCGGCCAGCGAAGATGGACGAGCCCCAGGGCGACAGTTTGGAGCCCTGGAGGCAGCCCTCGACGGGGCCCGGATGCACCGGATCGTCGCTCGTCATCTCGACGCGGCGGTGCTCCGGATCGAGCAGGCGGAACTTGTAGCGGTGGGACTCCGTCACGATGACGAGCTCGTCATCCTTGCGGAGCTCGCCGACGAGCACGTACTGCCGCTTCGCGGCGGCGTCGATCATGGCGTGCCAATCGGGCACGGGAACGCGGGGCATGGTGACCTCTTTGCGGCTTCAAAAGGGCGGAAGGCTCCTAGCAGTTGAGCGCGAACGCTAAAAATGCGCAAGGTTTCCCGTTCGCCGTTCTCAGTGCACGGACCGAAAACGGAAAACCAAAAACGGTGAACCATCACCTCGCCAGCGGCCTGAACGTCCGCACGATGTCGTTGAGCTGCTTCCAGGCGTCGATGCGGTCGAACCCTTTCAGCCGCGGCGCGCTGCGCGGGTTCACTGAAAAGAGGTTGGCATCGATCTCGATGCAGCGGCCCTTGAAGAAGACGTGGTACACGAGGCTCTCGGCGATGGTGGCGCGGTCGCCGACCGAGACGCCGCCTTCGATGAACGTCGCGCCGGTGAAGACGGCTTGTTTCGAGAGATGTTCTGCCGTGCCCGGGCCCTTCACCAGGGCCTCGCAGGCGACCTGACCGTCGGCCACGGGATTGCCCGCGTGCACGGTCACATAGCCGTCGAGGAAGGTGGTGCCTTTGTACCGCGTCTTGGGGATGATGATCGAAAGCCGCGGGAACGAGCGCATGGCCAGGAACGGGCCGGCGGTCCGGACGGTCATTGCGCCGACGACGGTCGGGTCGTCCGGCGGATGACGGAGCGAGAATCCCAGGTCGCCGAACGTTTCCTCTTTCCAGGACGCCCATTCCACGGGGTCCGGCGAGGGCTTCGGCGGCGGCGGCTCCGAAACCGCGCGCAGGCCGTAGCGGAACGCGAGCAGGAGCGCGATGACCGCGCCGATGAAGAGCAGGATGCTCTTGGGAGTCATATGGGACAGTATAGCACCCCGAAGCTTCGAGCTTCGAGCTGCGAGGTACGAGCTTTTTTGGGATCAAAAAAGCCCCGAGCACAAGCTCGAAGCTCAAAGCTCGCAGCTCAAAGCTTGCCGAGGTCGATCGTCGTGTCGATCCGCACTTGGGACACGAAGTCCGGGATGTGCGAGACCATGAGCAGCGCGCCCTGGTAGGCGTCGAGCGCCTTGGCGATGACGGGGAGGTGCCGGAAGTTGATGTGGTTCGTCGGCTCGTCGAGGATGAGCAGCCCGGGCCGCATGAGCACCAGCCGCGTGAAGGCCAGGAGCCCCTTCTGCCCCTCGGAGAGATATTTGATCTGGTTGCCGAGCGCCTTGCCGTCCAGCAGGAAGCCGGCCGCGATGGACCGCAGCTTCTGCTCGTCCTTCTCGAGCATCGCGTCGTACAGGCAGTCGAAGGCCTTCTGCTCGAAATCGAGCATGCCGAAATCCTGGCGATAGTAGCCGACGCGGACGTCCTTGCCGATGACCGCGCCTTCGGCCAGACGCGCGTAGATCTTCTCGAGGAAGGTGCTCTTGCCGACGCCGTTCGGACCCGCGAGCAGCGCGTGCGAGCCGCGCCGCAGATCGATGAAGACGTCCTTCGTGACCGGCTCGCCCTCCTTCATGATGCCGACCTTGGTGATGGTCAGCACCTTGCCGTCGAAGAACGGGTCATACTCCTGCGCCGGGATCTCGAACTCGCGGATGGTCTTGTCCTCGCGGCGCTCTTCGACCATCCCCTCCTCCGCCTCTTCGGCCGCTTCGCGCATGCGCTTCGCGACGGAGCGGAGCTTGCCGCCCTTGTGCGCGAACACCTCGGCCTGCTCCTTCTTGCGGCGGATCTCCGCCTCGGCGCGTGCGTTCTGCTGGCGCTCGCGCTCGATGCGGTCGGCGATCTCTTCGACCACGTTCAGGTAGTTGCCGGCGTACTGCTCGACCTTGTGCGTGTGCGCGTCGAGATAGAGCACGCCGTCGGTGAAGGCGTTGAGGAAGTCCGCGTCGTGCGAAATGACGATGACGGTCTTCTCGTACATCATCAGGAACCCGGTGAGATGCTCGATGCCTTCCTGGTCGAGGTTGTTGGTCGGCTCGTCGAGCAGCAGGATATCAGGGTCCTGGATGAGCGAGTACGCGAGCAGCAGGCGCGCCTGCTGGCCGCCGGAGTGCTGGCGGAGCGTCTTCTGGATGTCCGTCTTGAGGTTCACCGCGTCGAGCACGTCGGCGATGCGCTTGTCGAGGTTGTACGGCACGGTCTCGAAGGTCGAGCCGAACCAGTCGCGCACCTTGGTGTCGAGCTGGTCCGCGGGGATGACCTGCTTGGCGATGCCGACGGTGGCGTCGTTCGGCGTCCTGAAGATGCCGCCCCCCTTCGGCTTGTTCTCGCCGAGGATGAGCTTGAACAGGCTGGTCTTGCCGGCGCCGTTCTGTCCCATGAGCGCGACGCGGCTGCCGTTCCGCACGCTGAAACTGGCCTCATCGAGGATGGGCTTGGTCTCGCCGTAGCCGAAGGTGACATCGCTGAAGCGGAGGACGACGCTGTCGTTGGCCATAACGGGGGGAGAATACGGGATTTTAGCGCGGTCCGCAAGGGTCCCGGGCCAGGACGGGAACCGGAGCGGTTCTTCTGCTACCATGCTTACAGGCAGGAACGGCAGGATTGACAAAACGCCGTTTTTTCGCTAGAGTTAGGGGTCAATGCTATGGAATTCCTCCAGGATTCCTTCGCCGACCGGCTGGCCCACTACGCGGGCATCGTCCACCGGCACGCCAAGGACCACTTCATCCCCCACGAGGGCAACGATCACGTCCCCCACCTCCTGAAGCACAGGGTGCTTTTCGGCTACAGCGCCATCATCGCGCTGCTCAAGGTGCTCGTCATCGTCGTGCCGATCGCGCTGCCCGCCGCGAGCGTGTTCTCGAACTCCATCACGGTCACCAACGTCATCGAGCTCACGAACGCGGCGCGCGAGAAGCTCGGCCTGGCCGACCTCAAGGAGAACGCCAAACTGGACGCGGCCGCCGCGGCCAAGGCGAACGACATGATCGCGAACGGTTACTTCGCGCACACGAGCCCCACCGGCGTGACCGGCTGGTTCTTCATCAAACAGGCCGGCTACGCCTACCGCTCGGCCGGCGAGAACCTCGCGGTGCATTACACGACCGCCGAGGGATTGCATGAAGGATGGATGGCCAGCCCGACGCACAAGGCCAACATCGTGAGCACGAAATACCGCGACATCGGCGTGGGCGTGGTCCAGGGCGAGTACGGCGGCTATCACACCATCATGGTGGTCCAGATGTTCGGGCTGTTGGCATCGGCCCCAGCGCCTGCGCCGATACCGGTTCCCGCCCCAGCGCCTGCGCCGAAGCCGGTCGCCGTCGCGACCCCTCCCGCTCCGGCTCCCGCGCCCGCCCCGAAACCTGCGGCACCTCCCGCACCGTCCCCCGTGATCGTGGCGTCCGCGCCGCCCGCCGCCCCCGAACCTCCGCCCGCGCCGCCCGTGGAGCCCCTTTCGCTCGACGAGAGCGGCCTTCTCATCGTGCCGGGCGAGCACGAATACCGCGTCGAAGCCCCGATGACCGGCGCCGTTTCCGCTTCTCTTTCGCTCGGCAGCGCGACCGCGCCCCTCACGGAGACGTCAGCGGGCCGCTGGACCGGCTCGATCGCCTATGACGCCGCGGCCATCCCCGCGGGCGGCGAGGACCTCTCCCTGAGCGCCGCGGGCAAGGACGGCACGAACGTCTATCAGACGCTCGTCACGGTCGCGCCGCAGGCCCGCACGAACGAGGTCTATGCCTTCGTGAACGACCCGGCCCCCAAGGCGGCCATCGCCGGCGTGACCATCGACGATCTCGACGACGGCGTCCATCGGTTCTACGTCTACACCATCATCTTCCTCTCGGCCGCGATGCTGCTCGCGATGCTCCATCGCATCCACCGCAAGCGCCTGTCGGTCGTGGCGCACACGATGCTCGTCATCGCCCTTGCCGTGGTGCTCATGAAGATCTGAGCTGGTACGAAAAAACGCCCCCGCGGGGGCGTTTTTTTCATCGGACCAGTTCGGCGACGGCAACGAACCGTTTGAGCGCCGTGCCGAGCGGATAGGAGGTCTGCAGCGTGAGGAGCGATCTCGTGCCGTCCCCCTGGTCGAGGACGGACAGGTCCTTGGGCGACACGACGCGCGTTACGATGACGACGTAGTCGTAGGCGCGGCCGTCGGGGCCGCTCACGGTGATCGCCGCGCCCTGCTTGATCTCGGGGAGCGTGGCGAAAACGTTCTTGTAGGACCCCTTCGACCAGACGTAATCGCTTGAATGGCCGAAGTAATAGGCGTTGCCCGGCTCTCCCGGCATCGCGGTCCCGGGATAATGCACGACGCCGTCGCGAAGTCCCGCCTGGAACGCGGCCTCGGTCTTCTCCTGCACGTAGACGAGCGGCACGTCGAGGCCCAGCGACGGTATCTGCAGGCGGTCTGGGGCCATCATGCGCGGAGGCTCGGGCACGGCGGCCGGCGGCGTTCCGGTTTCCGGTCGCGCGGGCGCGGGAGGGACCGGCGCCGGACCGCGCAGCCGCAAGGAGAGCCGCGCGGCGACATAGCCGGCGTTCATGACGAGGAACGACAGGACGACGGCGGCGATGAAAGCCGCGACGACCGCGCGTCGGGATGACCTTTGCTCGTTCTTCTTGGGCATCGTCGGTCGAAGCCTAAACGTCAGCCCCTTGCGAGGCTGACGTCCGGATCGCGTTCAGCGTTTGTTCTTGCGGCCGGCCGTTGCGGCGGCGGCCGCCAGACCCGCGAGCAGCATCGGGAGGATGCCGCTGCCCGTGCGGGGCAGTTCGTCGGTCGAGGCGCCGAGCACTTCGGGGACAGGAGCGTCATCGGTCGCGCCGAGGACGGTCGGCGTCGGTGCCGGCGGCGCGGGCGGAGGCGTCGGCGGAGCCGGGGGCGCCGGCGGCGGCGACGAAGCGGCCGGAGGATCGTTATAGGTCAGCGTGCAGACCTTGTTCTGACCGTAATTGACCGTACCGCTGCAGTCGCCGCTCGGGGTGAGCGAGTAGGTCGTGCTCGTGTTGCCGGCGACCGAGAAGGTCCCGGGGTTGACCACGGTCGAGACGCCGGAAGCGCCGACGCCCGGGATGGTCTGGGTGAGGGTCGTGGTGAGCGCCGCCGGGAAATCGCCGACGCCGAGCGTGCCTCCGTCATCGTTGATGACGACGGTGATGACCGTGACGAGCGCCGGCGACGGGTTGCCCCCGCCTCCGCCCGGCGGCGGCGTGGGCGTTTCTTCCGGCGGGATGACCGGCGGAGCGATGTCGTTGTTGGTGATCGTGCATGATTTGTTGTCGCCCGCAGCCAGCGAGACGTTGCCCTGGCTGTCGCAGTCGCCGCCGATGGTACCGGCATACCCGGCGTCGGGCGTTTCGCTGACGACGTAGGAACCGGCCGCGAGCGTCGACGCGGCGCCGGAAGTGACCGGCACGCTGTTCACGAACAGCGAGAAATCCGAGACGACCTTCGTGCCGCCATTGTCATTGATGACCACCTTCGTGACGGTCAGCGTGGCGGGAGCCGGAGGCGGCGGAGGGGGCGGAGGAAGCGCGATATCGTCGTTCGTGATGGTGCAGGTCTTGTTGTCGCCCGCGGCGAGCGTGACGTTGCCCTGGCTGTCGCAATCACCGCCGATGGTGCCGGCATACCCGGCGTCGGGCGTTTCACTGACGATGTAGGAGCCCGCGGGGAGCGTCGAAGGCGCGCCCGAGGTCACGGGGACGCTGTTCACGAACAGCGAGAAATCCGAGACGACCTTCGTGCCGCCGTCATCGTTGACCACGATCTTGGTGACCGTGAGCATGGCCGGCGCGGGAGGCGGCGGCGGAGGGGGCGGAGGGGCCGCGATATCGTCGTTCGTGATGGTGCAATTCTTGTTGTCGCCCGCGGCGAGGGTCACGTTGCCCTGACCGTCGCAGTCGCCGCCGATGGTGCCATTGTAGCCCGCATCAGGCGTTTCGCTGACGACGTAGGAGCCCGCGGGCAGCGTCGAAGGCGTGCCCGAGGTCACGGGGACGCTGTTCACGAAGAGGGCGAAATCAGAGACGACCTTGGTGCCGCCATCGTCATTGACGACGACCTTCGTGACGGTCAGCGTCGCGGGGGCCGGAGGCGGCGGAGGGGGCGGCGGAAGCGCGATGTCGTTGTTGGTGATCGTGCAGGTCTTGTTGTCGCCCGCGGCGAGCGTGACGTTGCCCTGGCTGTCGCAATCACCGCCGATGGTGCCGGCATACCCGGCGTCGGGCGTTTCGCTGACGACATAGGAACCGGCCGCGAGCGTCGACGCGGCGCCGGAAGTGACCGGCACGCTGTTCACGAACAGCGAGAAATCCGAGACGACCTTCGTGCCGCCGTCATCGTTGACCACGATCTTGGTGACCGTGAGCGTGGCCGGCGCGGGAGGCGGCGGCGGAGCGACGGCGCCGGCAGAGAGCGAGCGGTCCTGGTTGCCGCCCTTGCCGTCGATGTCGATGAACCGCATGTGGTAAGGCGATCCGCTGATGCCACCCGCGGCGTTGCCCGTCCCCCAATCGGTCGACGAGCCGATATGTCCGCCCCAGGCGAACACGACGGTCGAATTGGTCGCCGTGAACTGGATCTGGACGCGGGTCGAGGAAATGGAGTCCGTCAGCACGCCTTCGGAAAGGTACGTGATGCCGGTTCCGGCCGACGCGCCGTTATAGATGGAGATGTTGCGCTCGGAAGCCGGAAGCGCGTTGAAGCTCGCCGTCGGCATGCCGGCGACCGGCGAACCGGCGGAGCTCGGCGCGGGGATGGCGGCGAGGGACGGGCCGGCGCAGGTGCCGACGCCCGAGCACGGGTCCGCGGTCGTTTCCGTGCGATCGTAGGACGTCAGATAGTCGAGCGCATGCTTGCCGCTGTGCTTCACGTCGTACTCGAGGATGAGCGTGTTGACGCCCGTCGTGGGGACGTCGGAGAGCACCAGGCGGTACGGGGCGGAGTCGCCTTCGACGTAATGGGCCTGGTTCGCGTTGAGATTGCCGTTCTGCCAGGCGGAACCCGTGCAGGTGGCCGGCGAACCGGTGCTGCCGTTGGCGCACTGGTCCAGGTTGCCCGAAGGATCCTTCGGCTTGGCAGCGGCGGCCGCGAAACTTGCGACGACGATCTGGGCCGTCAAAACGGCCGCGACGGCCGCGTACGGCCACCGCTTGATGATGTTCTTCCCGTTCATAAAAAATTCGCGAAGCGGTCACTTCGCGTCAATTGATAAGGAGGCGCGCACGCCTCGAAAGCGCGTTCACCATACTTTAGTCCCTCGTATTTTGCAATGTTCAGCGTAAATTCGGCCGATTGTCAAGGCCTGCCGCTCACGCGGAGTTTGAAACGCCGGGCCCGGAAGATTACCATGAGCCACATGCGCATCCCCAAACGCAAGTCGGAAGAGAACGCGCGCGCCGGCAAGGAGTCCGACGCCTACCTCACGCCCGAGGCCGTCCGCAAGCTCCGGGAAGACCTCCGCAGGATCGAAGAGGTCTCTCGTCCTCGCGCGGTCGAGGAGCTCACAAGGGCGCGCGAAATGGGCGATCTCTCTGAGAACGCCGCGTATTCGGAGGCCAAAGGCCGGCTCATGGGCATGGACCGGCGCATCTTCGAGATCAAGGAGAAATTGAAGAACGCCGTCGTCATCGAGCGTGGCTCGGACGACGGCAGGGCCGCCATCGGCGCGACCGTCACCGTCGAGGTCGGCGGCAAGCGGCGCGCGTATGAGATAGTAGGTTCGATGGAAACGGACCCGGGCTCCGGCCGAATATCGCACCGTTCCCCGCTCGGCGCCGCGCTCATGGGCAAGCGCGCGGGCGACGAAGTGTCCATCAAGAACGCCGACGGACGCGTGATGGTCTATCGCGTGATCGACGTGCAATGACCCGTCGAGCGGGCGAGGCGCATGACCTCCCGCATGAAGACGGGCAGATCGGTCGGACAGCGCGCGGTCACGAGGTTGCCGTCCACGACCACGTCCTTGTCCTCCCAGTGGCCGCCCGCGTCCCGGATCTCCTGCGGCAGGCCGTCCTTCCAGAACGAGGTCAGCCGGCGGCCGCGCGCCAGACCGGCCGAGACGAGCACGCCGGGACCGTGGCAGATGGAGGCAACGGGCTTGCCTGCATCGAAGAAGGCGCGGACGATGTCGCGCGCCCTTTCGGAGCCGCGCACGACCGCCGGCGCGCCGTCCGGAGCGCCGCCCGGGACGACCAGCAGGCCGTACTCGTCCGGCGCGACCTCGTCGAAGTCCTTGCGCGGCATGAGCCCGTAGCCGTTCTCGCCCGCGATGTTGCGCTTGTGCGGGGCGGCCACGTCGACCTGCCAGCCGTCCTCCAGGAGCCTGAAAACGATGAAGAACAGCTCGATGTCCTCGAACTTGTCCGCGGTCAGGATAAGTGCTTTCGGCTGCACGATGCCGACGCCGTCGCGATAGAGCATACTGTCGATCGGTCCATCAGCCTCGCGCCGCACGGAAGAGTTCGGCGCGCGGGCGCGGGGCGGGAACGGCCCCGGCATCGTCCTTCCGTGATACCGCCCAACCGGCCATGAGCAGGGAAACGGCCACGCCGATGGCGAAGAGCGCTTCGAACGCCTTCGGAACGCCGTCCGCGCGGGAGATGAGAGGCCCCAATGAAAAGCCCCGGCGCCCCGAGGCTTTCCTTCGCACATTTTCATGTTTGTTTTTTTCCATACGCGATCGGTGGCCGGGAGTCATTCCTCTTCGTCCTCCCTTGCGTGACGCCATGGCCGCTCCCGGCGGGCGGCGCGTCGCGGTGCGCGAGGGTCTTCCTCCCCGTCCAGGTCGTCTTCATCATCATGCTCGTGCGCGCCATGCTCCTCGCGGGGATACTGGCGCTCGAGGCGGTACTTGCCCATACCAAGGTCCGTCGTTTTCGACGCTCCTACTCTACCATCGTTTGAAATTTCTTGCAAGTATCTCCGGGGACGAAAAAACCGCCCCATGGCGGCTTCCGTTCACTTCCTTTGCCGGCTTCTTTTCCAGCGTACTGAATCGATGGCCATGAGGTACGGCCCCGCGTACTCCGTGTTGAGCGAATAGATGCGGTAATTGCGGTCCTTGCGGCACTTGATGAACCCGGCGATCATCAACGTCCTCAGGCCGTGTGAAACGCGGGTCTGCCCCAGGTTGAGCACCTTCATGAGCTTCGAAACGTTCTTCTCGCCGTCGCACAGACAGAAAAGCAACTCGACCCGGACCGGGTTGGTCAGTGCGCTGATGGCCCGCAGGCGCGAGGACTTCCCGCGCGAAGTTCCCCCCTGTCCGTTGCCCCCGCGGTTGGCGGCGGCATCCTCGCCGTTGTGCATAACATGGGAAGCGTCCCATTTATCCCGATTTTTTTCAAATAAAATGTGAATGCCTGGTCTCTACCGGGCGTATAGCACCAATGTTCACGGCTATTTCAGCGTCTCGAACCTCCCTTTTTTTATCAAAAATCGCCCCGTCCTGGGGCGATTCACTGCGGCGACGGGAACAGGCGCTCCATGAGCCCGTTGCTCTTGTAGTAGACCTCCCTGCCCCGGACCGAGGCGTCGACGAGGTGGTTCTTGCGGAGGATGAGCAGCTCGTGCGACGCCGCGGAGGTCGAGGTGCCGAGGATGCCGGCGATCTCGGTCACGTTCAGCACGCCGCCGTACGAGGTCAGCAGCGACAGGATGCGGAAGCGCGTCAGTCCCCCGACGACGCGCAAACGGCGATGCTGTTCGCGCATCGGTTTCGCGGATATCAGCCGCCGGAGCTCCTCGATCCGATCCTCATCCAGTAGCGGCCTGTTCATGTCTATATGTTAAGTTATGTATATGTAAATGTCCAGTTATTGCCGTCGCGACGCCTCGCACATGAAAAAACCGCGGCGTGTGGCCGCGGTTCAGGGGCATTCCTGCTCCGCCCTCCGGATGGATTCCAGGAAGTAGAGCCGGTGCTTGTCGAGGTCGCGAAAGGTCATCTTGTGGACCTGCTTGCTCGCCGCGAAGAGCGGGAGCGGCGCGCCGAGCGAGCGCGCAAGCCACATCACGAGCGCCACGGCGACGCGTCCGCAGCCGTCGAGCCAGGGACGGAGCTCGCCGTCGGTCATGAGGTCGGCGTAGGCCATCGCCTCGACCGTGTCGTTCCACGACGGATAGTTCTTCTCCGCGTTCGACGCGAGGTCCGCGACGCGCGCGTAGAAGACGTCCATCTGCTCCTCGAGCAGGAGCGGCGGCACCTTCATGAGCGTGTGCTCCGGCGTCCAGAGGCGGTAGCGCGGATTGACCCGCACCGGCGCGCCGCGGGCCCTCTCGATGAGCGTCGCGTCGGCCTTCAGCGCCTCGAACTCCTCTTCGTACCAGTCGGGCCCGTAGATGCCGTCATTGGCGAGGTCGAACCAGCGCTCGCAATGCCGCCGGACGACCGCGCCGTCCCAGATCGGCGGCCGCGGCGTCTCGAGGACGTCCTTGGCCAGCAGCATGCAGTTGCGCATGGCGGCGAGCTTGAGCTCGTCGCCGTCGATCATCAGCTGCTTCTTGAACGGCGCGTCGAGGTTGTCGTCGCGGCCGTGGGCCGTGCGGCTCCTGCGCGTGTAGTTCGACTTGAACACCGTCAGGAAGCGCTGGTCCATCGCCCGCGTCATGCGGGCGGCGTGATGGTCGTCGCCGGCCATGAGGCCCGCGAAGAGCGCGACGTCGGGATGCTCGGCATCGACCTTGCGGTCCATGTCGCGCAGCACGAGCGGCGCCTGGCCCTGGACGGACAGGCACTCGTGCACGACGCGGACGCCGCGCGCGATGAAGGCCTCGCGCCAGAGCTTGAGCCCGTCGAGCGTGCGGCTGACCACGATGGCGCCGTCCGCTTTCGCGTTGGCGCACATGTAGTCCGTCGCCGCGTCGATCTTGGCGCCCGGGAGGTCGCCGAGGACGACGTCCTCGGAGGCCTCGTTGAACTCCTTGAGGCGGGCGTCGAGCGGCGTCTTCCAGTCCCAGTCCAGGCCCGTCTTCTTCGGCCTGTCCTTGAACGTGACCTCGCCTCGGAAGGCGGGATACGAACCCGACCAGACGTCGAGCTCGATCGCCCGGGAGCGGAGGCCGTGCCCGCTCTGCAGCCGTTTGGCGAGCGAGAGGACGTAGGTGCTCTTGCCGGAGTTCGAAGGACCTCCGACGAGATAGCGTTTGGTGGCCATGGTGCCTCCTTCTTTCGTGCAAAGGGCGATGCTCCATGGTGCTCCGGCGGCGGGATGCAGTCAAACGTCAGCGGACGCGGACGAGGCGGGTCTCGAAACGCGCGAACCCGTCCTCTTTGCGGAGGCGGACCATCTTGGCGGTCGAGGTCGCCGGCGTGTCGCGCTGATCGAAGATGAAGTTGCCGAGGCCGCGGAAGATAGGCTTGCCCGCGTGGAAGACGACGTCGCCCGGCACGTGCGAATGGCTCACCAGCACCGCGTCCGCGCCCGCGTCGATGAACTTCTCCCAGACCTTCTCTTCGGTTTCCGTCGCGAGCGCGCGGTATTCCGTCCCTCCGTGGACGAGCACGACCGTGAGCTTGCCCGGCTGCTTGTCGGCGAGCGCGGCGAGCACCTTCGCCTGCGTACCGGCGAGGTCGGCGGATCTCGCGTCGCGCACCGGGTTCATGACCGCGGTGAGCGCGAGGACCCGGAACCGTCCCTGATCGAGCATGGCGGGACCGACGGCCGTCTCGTCAGCGTCGCGCAGGAGTCGCGCCGTCTCCGCGCGCCCCTTCGCGCCGCGGTCGAGCATGTGGTTGTTCTCGACGCCCCACAGCGTGGCGGCGCCCTTGATCGCCTCCCAGCGCGCGAGCGGATCGCAGAAGACCAGCGGGTTCTTGTCCGGCGCGCAGGTCCGCGCGAGCGGGCCCTCCAGGTTCACGAGCCTGGGCCCGCCTCCCTGCCACCATGGGTCGTCCGCCGCCGACGGACCGGCCACGCCGCGCGCGACCGTCACGTCGCCGGCCGCCGCAAGGTCGCCGGCATCGAGCCGCGCGTTCTCGAACCAGGCCATGGCGAAATGGCTCGTGGACTCGCGGACGTCCTCCTCGCCCGCGATGGTCGCTGAATTCGTGTGCAGGACCGTCGAGGGGTTGTAGAACCCGCGCCGCGCGGCGAGCGAAGCGAGCAGCCAGAGACACCCGGGGCAGTCGCTCTGTGACGGGTTCTCGAGCGCGGCGATGCCGTCCAGGTCCGCGGCGAACAGCGCTTTCGCCGTGGCCTCATCCTTCTCCCCGGCTTCCGGGAGCGGCAGATAGTGCGAAAAATCGCTGCTCACGACGAGCATCGTGTCGTCATCAACGGCCTCGTCGAGCAGCGCGAGCAGCCCCTCGCGGGAAGCGCGCCACGGCAGGCGCTGCGACAGGACGAGCGGCGTCACCGGCACGCCGGGGAAATAATGCGCGATGAACGGCAGCACGGCGTAGACGCCGTGCTCGCGCTCGAAGAGCTTACGGTCGGCCGTCACGAGCGGTGAGGCCTCGAGCGCTGCCAGGATTTCCGGCGCGGCATCGACGCGGCCGAACAGCGTGGCGTAAGAAGCATCGACCGTGCAGAACAGCGTGGGGCAGCGATGATAGTGATCCGGCGAGAGCAGCAGGATCCGCTTGAACGGCTGTCCTTCGAGCATCTTCACGCCGGAGGCGATGGTCACGGACGCGGCCAGATGGTGCGGCACGATCGCCGCGCGTATGCGATACTGCGGCGCGGTCTCGACGCCGCGGTCGGCGCCGTAGATCCCGGCCATGAACGGGCCGACGTCGTCGTAGGGGTTCGGGTACGCGACGGGAGTCCGCGTGACGGATACCGAAGACGTCGGCGCGACCGCGTGACGGCCGGGGTAAGCGACGGCGGCCGCCGTCACGAGGACGACGGCCGCGGCGACGCCGATGACGGTAGCGCGGCGGTCCGTCATGGCGCGCCGAAGAGCGGCGCGTACCAGACGTTCTCCGCGGGCCAGCCCGCCTTTGCGGCGTACCGGTACGCGTCGTACGGGTCGTCCCCTTCGTAGAAGTTCTTCTGCCATTCCTCGTCCGTCAGGCGCTTGCCGCCGTACGGCTTCACGAACTCGTAGTGCGCCGCGGTGAAACCGACGGTCAGCCGCGGTCCGTTGGCGTCGCTGACCGCCGCGAGGATGACGTAAGGAACGCCGGTGCCTTCATAGAGGATGCTGAGCGGATGGCGCATGTCGCCGCCGGTGTGCACGTCGGCGACCAGCGCCGCGCGGCGGTCCTTGGCGGGTACGATGGGACCTTCGATGGGGACCGGAACGGCGTCCTTCATTCCCGCGACGATGCCGAGGCGCAGCGTCTCCCAGTCGCTGCCGCCCTCGAGCATTTCCTCAACGCAATTCTTTCCTTCGTGGTTCGGATCGGGCCGCGTTTCGGTGCCGACCTGTTCGTGCAGCTCTTCATCGGCCAGCTCCTTCTTCACGTAGCCCTGCACCTGGTCCATGAGCGCGACGAAACGCTCGAGCGTCCCGAGGTTGGAAAGCTCGTAGCCCTGGTCCTTGAGGCCCTGGAGCGTGCGCGCGGCGAGATAGCGGAGCCGCGCGTAGGTCTCGAGCTGCGGTTCGACGTAGGCCTTGGGCGGCGGCGGCACCTTGCGGTCATCGCAGGCGTCGTTGAAGCCCGCGCCCATCTCCGCGAAGGACTGCTTGGCGTACAGGATGGTGGCGTGGCGAAGCTCGGTCCAGGACGCGCTCGCGGTCATGAGCGTCTTGGCGTCCCAGGCCCGCGAACGCATGAAGCGCGGGAGTTCGTTTTGGTGCGAGTCCTGCCAGCTGAACAGGCTGCCGATGGTCCAGAGCCACGAGGTGTAGAGGTTGCGGCGCCAGTCGGCGTCCGTCATCTTCGCGTTCTCGGCCTCCAACTCGCCCAGCGCCTTGTCGACGGCCGCGCCGCTCTCCTTATCGTAAAAGTCGAGCTTCGGGATCTGGCTCTTGGCGTACGAGGAACCGAGCAGCGTCATCACCTCGAGCGATGAGGCCATCGGCGGCAGCTTCGCGGGATACCCGGGCCGCGGCGCCTCGTCGCCCTGCGTCAGGAAGCCGGTCCAGTACGAGTCCATGATGAACTTGCCGCTGAAGAAGCGCATGCCCTTGGTCTTGAGTCGCACCTCGTCGCTCTGTTCGGTGCCGGCCGTCGCGTACTCGGCGGCGAGGTCCTTGATCTTCGGTTCGCGGGCCTTGGCGAGGTACGCCATCGCGGCCGCGGCCTCGTCCGGCGTTCCCTTCGCCGCGGCGAGCGCCTGCAGGTAATCGACGGGCATCAGGTCGTCGCTCGTGCCGACCATGAAACCGATGGCCGACTCGAGCCTGTCGTAATCCTCGAGCGCCTTCGCGTCGCCGGCCATGAGCTGCGTCAGCGCGAACGCGTAGGACGTGAGGTCGGCGCTCTTGAGGAAGAACGGCACCTGGATGAACCACTTCATGCCGCGGAAATACTGCCGCCGGAGCGAGCTCGAGGTGTAGGTGCCGCGCGGCGTGAACTGCGTGAAGTCCACCTTGAACGTCACCTTCTCCTGTTCCGCAAAAGCCTGGTACTCGTCGGCGAACACCGCCGGGATCCCTTTGTCCTTCGCGTCATAGATCTGCTTGAGGTCGGCGAGGACGGCGGCCTCGCTCGCGGCGCCGAGATCGAGCTTCTTCACGAAGGCGGCCACGTTGTCGTAGGTGTCGATGGTCGCGTCAGCCTTGTCGTGGTCGGCCTGCACCTGCGCCGGATCGCGCATCTCCCCTTCTTTATAATAGTCGCCCTGCCCGAGCGGCTGGCCGGCCGTCGCGAAGATGGCGTACGGCGGCACGAGATAGTCGCGCACCTTGGTCCATTTCTTCCGGTCCTCGGGCGATGCCGCCCTTGCCAGCTCCGCCCGCGCCGCAAAATAGAAACGCTCGGACAGCGAGCGCATCGCGGGATAGAACGTCTTGTTCTCCATCTCCTTCAGCAGCTCCACGTAGAGGTCGTTGTAGGCATGCAGGAAGACGTCGGACGAATAGAACACCGCGTTCGCGGGCGTCCGCTCCTTGGCGTCCTTCGAGCCCTTCACCTGGTCGTACAACTGCACGAACTCGCGGACGTTGTCGCCGCCCGACTCCGGACGGATCGACGTGTCCGTGAGCGGCTTCACCAGGAACTTGCGGTCGGCGAGCAGCTTCTTCTCCGCGGCCGTGAGCGTGAAGCCGTAGGCCTTCTCCATGGCCGCCAGGTTCTTCGCGTCGGTCACGCTAAAATCCTTGCCCACGCTCGCGGCGATCACGGTCGCCGGCGCCTCGTAAGCGACGCTCTCGCCGAACCCCGGCTTTTCCGAGGAAGGCGGTTCCGGCGTCGGGGCCGGGGCGGGAGCCGGCACGGGTTCCGGCGGCGCGGGCGGCCTCGCCTTCCCCAGCGTGCAGCCGCTGAGGAGCCCTGCGCATAAGACCAACGCGATGGCGGAGAACGGACGCTTCATAGGGACGCGCGCGAGAAGAATCAAAAATCACCGTCAGGATAGCAAAAAAAGAGAGGACCGGCCATCGGTCCTCACCCCTTGTCCGCGACGAGCCCGAGCTTCTTGAGCCGCGAGCGGATGCCGCCGGGCTGCCGTTCCATGCGCCGCGCGATCTCCTTGGCGGAGACGCCGGCCCGGAAGAGCGACGACAACGTCCGTTCCTCCTCGGGGCTCCAGCGCGCGTAGGCTTTGGCGTTCTCCTCCTTCGCCTTTTCCATGAAGGACGCCGCCGGCGCGGACCCGTCCTTCGACTTGCGCGGCGCCCTGCCGCCGCATGCCGCGATGAAGTTATGCTCCGCGGCGGCGCGCGCAGCCACGCTCCTGCTGACCATGTGGGCCGCAGCGGCGTCCGAAGCCTCGCGGAACGCGCGGTCCTGTTCGAGGACCTCGGGATGCACCTGCGTCGCGCGCTCGTTGCAGCCGAGCAGGTAGAGACCCGAGAGGCGCCTGACGCGGGAGAGCGCCACGTACCCCTGGCCGTACTCGAACGCCGAACCGAGGTCGATCATGGCGGCGTCGAGGCTCATCCCCTGGCTCTTGTGGATCGTCATCGCCCAGGCGAGGCGCAGCGGCACCTGCTGGACCGAAGCGAGAGGCCGGCCCTGATCCTCGATGTTCCAGGACATCGGTTCGGCCTCGATCTCGGCGCCGCCACGCGTCTTCACGATGGGATGGCCCATGGCGGAGAAACCGATGACCGTGCCGAGCGTGCCGTTCACGAAGCGGCGTTCCGGATCGTTGCGCGTGAACATCACCGCGGCGTCCTTCTTGACCTTGAGGTTCTCGGGCGACAGGCAGCTGCGGCGCAGCGCCTCGACGAGACGCTCCGGGCCGGTCGAAAGCATCATGAAGGACTTCGCCTCGCCGCCGAGCTTGGCCAGCGCCTGCTCGTTGAGACGGTCGACGTCGACGTTGTGGGAGAACAACTTCACGATGTCGCGCGGCACCGCCTCACGCGAGGACACGCGGCTGCGCAGGAGCTCGAAATGGGTCTCGTCGACGCCGTCGCAGCGGATGGCGGCGAGGAGGGACGCGTACGCGGCATCGTCCTGGCGGTGCTGCTCGGTGAGGTAACAGACGACGGGCCGCAGCCAGTCCCAGGCGGAGGAGCGGAAGGCGTAGATGGCGCGGCCTTCACGCGAGACCGGCGGCAGCTGGAAGAAGTCGCCCACGAGCACGGTCTGGAGCCCGCCGAAGGCCGCGCTCGAGCGCCGCACCGCGCGGCAGACCGCGTCGACCATGCCGAGCATCTGGCCGTCGAGCATCGAGACCTCGTCGATGATCAGCACCTTCGCCTTGGTGAGCCGGCGATGGATGCGTTCGTTCGAGGAGATGCGATCGAGGTCGTACGGCGACAGCTCGCGGGCGATGCCGATCCCCGACCACGAATGGATGGTCATGCCGCCGATGTGCGTCGCGGCGATGCCGGTCGACGCCGTGAGCGCCGGCTCGATGCCGTGCTCGCGAAGATAGGCCACATACCGGTTCACGGTGTGCGTCTTGCCCGCTCCAGGCTCGCCCGTCAGGAAGACGTTCGCGCCGGTCTTGAGGATGTCCATCGCCTGGTCCTGGGTCATAGCGGCGCAAGTCGTACCTGAGCGCTTCGCAGGCGTCAAATGTAGCGCAAACGCGGCCGGCCGTCGACGCGTTCTTTGGCGTCGGGCAAGCCCCGTGGTATGGTGCATCCATGCACAAGAGACCCCACCACGTCGCCTGGCGTCGCGTGACCGCTCCTCGGGGGAGGTCTCTTCGCGGTAGCCGCGCTTGAACGCGCGACGGATGCCGCCGACAGCCCTCTCCGGAGGGCTGTTTCTTTATTTGCGAGGACGAGAAGGGGAAGGCTTTATCCCTTTTCCCCTCTACCCCTTTCCCCCTTCATCCCTTTACCCTTTGTCATCATGAAACTTCCCGACAACGTCATCATCAAAAAAGGCGCCGCGCCCGGCCCGACCGTCGCCATCTTCGGCGGCGTTCACGGCAACGAGACGGCCGGCGTCATGACCGTCGAACGGCTCGCGGCGTCATTGCTGCCTCTCGCGGGCACGGTCTTCCTCGTCACGGCCAACCCGTCGGCGATCGCGCGGAACGTCCGTCTCGTCGGCGCGAACCTCAACCGGCTCTTCACGCGAAAGGCCGCCGCGACCGGCGACCTCTACGAGCACCGGCGCGCCGGAGAGCTCATGGACCTGCTCGACCATTGTGACGCGCTGCTCGATCTCCACTCGTATCGCTCCGGCATCGTGCCCGAAGACGCGATCCCCTTCGCCATTTGCGAAGCGCCGTCGGCCAGGGTCGCCGCTCTCCTGCCGGTGCCTGCGGTCGTGAGCGGCTTCACGGCGGCGGAAGAAGGCGGCAGCGACGGGTACATGCACCAGCGAGGAATGACGGGCATCTGCGTCGAGCTCGGCGCGCTCGAGCGGCCGGACCTGTTCGCGCCGCTCGGCTTCGAGACCGCGATGCGGTTCCTGGCCGCCTTCGGCATCGTCGGTCCCCTGCCGCCGCTCGCCCCGAGGACGCAGCGGCTCCTCGCGCTCTCCGGCTTCCGCAAGAAAACGAGGGACGACTTCCGCTTCGCGCGGCAGTTCAGGAACCTGGAGGCGCTTCGAGCGGGAGAGACGATCGCCTACGAGGATGGCCTCGCGCTCTGCGCGGCCGAGGATTGCGCCATCGTCTTCCCGAACGACGCGCACCCTGTCGGCGTCGAGGCGTTCATGCTCGCGACGGAGCCAGCGTCCCCGGCTTCTGCCCCAGCAAAACGATGACGCCGAAGATGACGCAGGAAAGCATCGAGCCCGCGGCCGAGAGCCGGAACGCGGCCGCCGGCGACACCGTGTCCCACAGCCGGCCGAGCCCCCATCCGCCGGCGATGACCGCGACCCCGGTCAGCGTGTAATAGACCGCGAAGGCGCTGCCGCGCGAACCGGCCGGCACGAGCTCGGCGATGAAGGCGCGGCCGGATCCTTCGGTCAACGCGTAGAAGACGCCGTAGCCGGCGAAGAGCAGGAGGCCGGAGGCGAGGCCGACGTCGTAGGAGAACGCGAGCTCGACGGCGGCGAGCGTGAGCCATCCGGCGAAGACGAACGGCGCCTTGCCGACGCGGTCGCTCCACACGCCTATCGGGTACGAAAGCAGCGCGTACACGAGCGTAAAGCCCGCGAACACGGCCGGCACGTAGCCCTTGGGCACGCCGAGGGATCCGGCGCGCAGCAGGAAGAGCGAATCGTTCACCTTGGTGAGCATCGCGACGGTCGCGCCCGCGGCGAACAGCCAAAAGCGCGCCGGCAATCTGCCGCGCGCGACGACGGGGCCGGACGTCTTGGCCGGCTCTTTGATGCCGAAGGCGATGAGGCCGAGCGCGATCGCCCCGGGGACCGCCGAGACGAGGAGGATGAGGCGATAGGTGGCGAGCGAGGGCGACAACGAAAGCAGCAAGACGGCGGCGAGCAGAGGGCCGAGCACCGAACCGGCCGTGTCGATGAGCCGATGGAAACCGAAGGCGCGCCCCTTGCCGCCCTCGACCGCGGAATCCGCGACGAGCGCGTCGCGGGGCGCGTCCTTCATCCCCTTGCCGACGCCGTCGGCGATCCGCAGCGCGGCGACCGGAGCGAACGCCCCGGCGAACGCGAGGAGGGGGCGCGCGGCGGACGACAGCGCGTAGCCGAGGAAGATGAGTTTTTTGCGGTCGCGGATGCGGTCGGAGAGGACGCCCGACACGAAGCGGAACAGGTTCCAGGCGCCCGCGAGCAGGCCGTCGATGAGACCGATGCCCGCCGAGCTCACGCCGAGGAGCGCGAGGTAGCCCGGCAGGACCGGCGTGATGAGGTCCTGGCCGAAACCCGACGCCAGCGCCACGAAGGCGACGACGATCACGTTGCGGGGTATCTTCGTCCCGTTCTTTCCCATATGACGGCAGTATAGCACGCCGGATCGGACGCCGCGCCACGGGATATATTGAGGAAAAATACAAACGATGGTACAATGAACGCGTCTCATTCATTAACCACCGAAGACATGCGGAAGAACCATGCGATGCGCTGGGCCCTAGCCGCAGGAGTCCTTACGCTGCTCGCGGTCGGCGCCGGCTGCCCGAGCAATCCTTACGCGCAAAATACTAACGCGGCTCCGGGCGGCAACGCACCCGCCTACGGCACGAACGCCCCCGCGCCTCAGGGCAACGCCTACGGCCTCAACGGCAACGTTCCCCAGGGCAACGCCTACGGCACGACCGGCATGGTCCCGCAGGGAAACGCCTACGGCCAGACGCAGCTCTCGGACAAGGCGATCACCTTCGCCAAGGCCATGACGAGGCTGTGGGAGGACCACATCACCTGGACGCGGCTCTACATCATCAGCGCGGCCGAGGGTCTCAAGGACAAGGACCTCACCGCCGCCCGCCTCCTCAAGAACCAGGAGGACATCGGCAACGCCTTCAAGGCCTACTACGGCAGCGCGGCCGGCGACCAGCTCACGGCGCTCCTCAAGGAGCACATCGCGGGCGCGGTCAAGCTGATCGACGCCGCCAAGTCCGGCGACCAGGCCAAGATCACCGAGGCCAAGGACGCCTGGTACAAGAACGGCGATGACATCGCCGAGTTCCTGAGCAAAGCCAACCCGCAGTACTGGCAGCTCGATGCCATGAAGGCGGACATGCGCGGCCACCTCGACACCACCCTTAAGGAGGCGACCGACCGGCTCCAGAAGAACTACGGGGCGGACATCCAGGACTATGACGCGGTGAAGGACCACATCTACGGCTTCGCCGCCACGCTCATCGAAGGCGTGCTGCGACAGTTCCCGGAAAAGTTCTGACGGTGAAAAGAAGAACGGGCCGCTCGGCCCGTTCTTTTTCTACGCTATTTTTTCTGCGTGAGCAGCCGCCCGTTCCGTTTTGCGCGTGGCTTGTCGCGGTTCCTCCGCGGCACTATGCTACAGGGAGAAGAAACCTGACCCGCACTATGTCCGAGAACAAGCTCCGCATCGCCGTCATCGTCGGCAGCACCCGCCAGGGACGCTTCAGCGAGAAGCCCGCCGCCTGGATGTTCGAGCAGGTGAAAGCGCTCCCCGGCGTCGAGGCCGAGCTGCTTGACCTTCGCGATCACGCGCTCCCCTTTTACGACGAGCCGATCACGCCGTCGACCTTCAAGGGGAACTATCCGAACGAGGCCGTCGCCCGATGGTCCGAGCGCATCAAGGCCGCCGACGCCTTCGTCATCGTCACGCCCGAGTACAACCACGGCTATCCCGCGGTGCTCAAGAACGCCCTCGATTACGTCTACGACGAGTGGCACCGCAAGCCCGTCGGCTTCATGAGCTACGGCGGCGTCTCGGGCGCTCGCGTCATCGAACAGCTCCGTCTCGTGTCGATCGAGCTCCACATGGCGCCCATCAGGGAGGCCGTGCACATCCCGCCGCCCGTGACGACCGCGATCAAGAAGGACGGCGTGCCGCCCGCCGAGGCGCTCAAGGCGGTGAAGGAGAAGACAGACCTTTTCCTCGCCGACCTGCTATGGTGGACCAAGGCGCTCAAGGAAGCGCGCGCGGCGAAATGAGGACCTCAAAAGACCGGCGCCAGCCGGTCTTTTCCTTTCCGTTCACTTCGGCCGCGGCATGGCCGCGAAGGCGCGGAGCGCCTCGAGCTGCGAAGGTTCGAGATGGATGCTCGGCCGGCGTTCCTTGATGAAGGCCGCGGCCTCGTCCGCGCCGAGCCCGCGCGAGGCGATGAGGTGCGCGGCGACGAGCGAAGGCGCCCTGCCGTGGCCGTTCATGCAATGCACGTAGCAAGGGATCGCCTGGCGCTCGAAGAAGGCCAGCGTCGCGACGCCGAGCTCGAGCTTCTCGGCGGCGAGCGGCGCATGGTCCGGCGTCGGCAGCCAGAGATAATATTCCGCGCCGAGCGGCGCGTCGATCCTCGCCTCCTCCAGGCTGATGTCGGCGCGGATGCCTTTCTCCGCGAGCATGCGGCTGAAATGATCGGCGCAGCAGGCGTTGTTGCCGACGTACAGCAGCGGCGTGATCTCCGAATATTCGAACTCGCGGTGCCCGGGCATGGGAGCGGTCATCGCGGCGGCGGGAAACCGCCCATGCCGCCGAGCGGGGCGGTGACGTACTTCGTCCCCTTGAAGCAGCCGACGGTATACGGGAATTCCTTCGTGAGATGGTAGTGGTACAGGGTGGGCCGCTCGCCGTTCCAGGTGATCTCGTGAGAGTGGCCATGGCACTCGTCAAGGTCCGCGTTCGTGAGGCTCCTGCCGTCCTCGAGGTTCGAAAAGATGCCGAAGCCGTCGAAGGCATAGCCGAACAGCTCGGAATCGCCGGTGGCAACGCAGCCGCTCCCTCCGTGGTAGTGGTAGATGCCGCTCGATTGCGGATGGCCGCCGCAGCCGTCCTGCAGCTCGTGCGCGACCGCGTCGCGGCCGCCGGCGTCGAAGCCGTTGAAGATCGGCACGCCGGTGACGGAAA
>DATJFD010000081.1:0-4760 GCA_035495855.1 Binatia bacterium
GCCGACGCCATCCTCATCGAGGAGGCGAAGGCGATGTGGCATCTGCGCCACTTCGGCATCCCCGCCGCGCGCACCGTCATGCGCCACGACGACGGCAGCCTGATGCTGGTGATGAGCTTCATCCCCGGCCCCACGCTCGCCCAGATCGTCGAGAAGCACGGACGGCTCGACGCCGAGCACGTCGCCTGGATCTCGCAACGGATCCTGAACGTGCTCGTCTACCTGCACGTCCACGGCGTCATCCACGGGGACCTCAAGCCCCAGAACGTCATCGTCCAGCCGGACACGCACACGGTCGTCCTCGTCGACTTCGGCCTCTCGTCGGTCAAACCGACGCGCGGCACGAAGAGCAAGGGCTTCACCGACGTGTTCGCGCCTCCGGAACAGCTTTCCGGCGGCACGCTCATCCCCGAGTCCGACATCTACAGCCTCGGGATGACCATGCTGCACGCGCTCTGCGGCGGCGACCTCGACCGGGTCAAGGACCTCGAGGTGCCGTCCGACGTGCCCGAACCGCTCTGCCGCTTCATCAAGCGGCTCGTAGCGGAGGACCCGCTCGCGCGCCCCAAGGACGCGGGCGAGCTCTTCGCCGAGATCCAGACGGTGCGCGAGAAGGCCTTCGGGCGCTCGCAATCCGGGATGAAACCCCTGCCGATGGTCTGAAAGAAGGAGGAACGTCATGGCTGAAGGCGACGACTACACGCCGGCCCCCTGGGCGGCGCAACACGACTTCAAATCCGCCCGCGCGAGCTACGACCGGAACGCCGGCCGCAGCTACGCGGACGCCCAAGCGAAGAACGTGACCGCGTCCGACCTGGTGCCGGAGAGCATCGCGACGAAGAGCAAGCACCCTCTGCTGATCTGGTGCGATACCACCGGTTCGATGGGCGGCTGGCCCGGCGTCATGTTCTCCAAGATCCCGTACCTCGATCACGAGATGCGGACGGAGTACCTGGGCGAGGACGCGGAAGTGAGCTTCGGCTCCATCACCGACACCGGGGACGAGTACCCGCTGCAGGTCCGGCCCTTCGTCCAAGGCGAAGGGCTCAAGACCAGCCTCGAGAAGCTCGTCCTGGCGGGCGGCGGCAGCGGACCCGGCACGTACTGCGAGTCCTACGCCGTGGCCGCGCTCTACGCCTGCAGGAACGTGAAGTTCCCGAAGGCGGCGGGCAAGCCGACGCTCATCATCATCGGCGACGAGATGCCGTACGACCTGGTCAGCAGGTCGGACGCGAAGACCTTCGCGAAGGTCGACATCGAAGAGACGCGGCTTTCCGCCGACGCCATCTTCAAGGAGCTGACGGAGAAGTACTCCGTCTACCTGATCCTCAAGCCGTACGGCGGCGAAAGCCTCACGGGCGACGAGCTGCGAGGGGTCACGAAGGACGTGTACGAGCGCTGGGAGAAGATCCTCGGCGCCCGGCGCATCGCTTTCCTCCCGACGGCAGACCGCGTGGTCGACGTCATCTTCGGCATCCTGGCGAAGGAGGCCGACAAGGTCGCCTACTTCCGCGAGGAGATCGAAGGGCGGCAGCGCCCCGACCAGGTCGAGACCGTCTACAAGTCGCTGCTCACCGTGCACGCGGAAGACCCGGCCCCGAAACCGAAGCCGGGCGCGTCCACCATGCACAAGCCGGCGGGCGGCAAGAGGTCCAAGGGCCTCCTCGACAAGTGAGGGGCGCCATGAAAGACGCCGGCATCGAACTGCACGTCACGCTCTGGCCGACCTTTCCGCACTTCTGGCGCTTCGCGTCGGACGCGCGGAGGATCGCCGGCATCCGCCTGAACAGCGCGATGATCACGCAGGCCGAGCTCGAGGACGCCGTCGGCGTCATCGGGCCGGGGCGCACCGCGGTCCCGCTGCACTTCGACATCAAGGGGCGCCAGCTCCGCGTCGCCGAAGTGCTCGGGTCCGAGGACCGTCTCGACCTCCGCCTCAACCATCCGATCAAGGTGCGCACGCCGACGCCCGTCCTGTTCAAGGCCGGCGCCGACGACGCGCTCCTCGAAGAGGTGAGCGAGGACGGACATCGGCTGACGTTCCGGCCGGGCGGGCCGAGGTTCATGGTCCGGCCGGGCGAGTCGCTCCACATCAGGCATCCGAGCCTCGAAGTGGGCGGCCCGCAGTTCACCGACGCCGAGCTCGCCAAGATCGCCACGGTCAAGGCGGCTTGCTGCACGCGCTGGTACCTCTCCTACGTGGAGTCGCAGGACGACGTGGACGAGTTCCTCGGACTCGTCGGCCGCGACGCGGAAGTCTCGCTCAAGATCGAGTCGAAGAAAGGCTTGGCCTACGTCGAACGCGAGTTCGTCAAACGGCCAAATCTGAGATTGGTCGCGGCGCGGGGCGACCTCTACGTCGAGCTGGACCGGCCGCACGAGATGCTCGGCGCGCTGAAGGCGATCATCGCCAAGGACCCGGAGGCCGTCGTCGGCTCCCGTATCCTGCTCTCGATGATCCCTCCGCCGCCGCGCGACGACGACACCGAAGCGTCGGTCCCGTCGTGCGCGGACTTCCTGGAGCTCGGCTGGCTCTACGACGCCGGCTACCGTTCCATGCTGCTCTGCGACGAGCTGTGCCTGCGGCGGAAGCTGCTTGCGGGGGCGATCAACGCCTTCGACAGCTTCCGGGACGCCTACGCCGGAAGCTGATCCGCGCAAGACCCCCGAGCTTTCGGGGGTCTTTTTCTTTTCCGCGCCATGCCGGCCATCGGACCGGGGCGCGAGGGTTGCCAGCGCGCCGTCCATCGCTTAGGATGTGCCATATGCCGGTGCAATACGGTCCGCGCAGATCGGACGTCATCTTCACCCTCATCCTCGTCGCCGCGTGCATGTTCACGCTCGGCGGAGCGTTCGTGTACGGCGCGAAGAAAGCGGCATCATCGAAGGCCGCGGCGGACCAGGACGGCCGGTCGAACCGCGAGATCGTGATGAGCTGCACGACCGACATGGCCACGCAGTTCCACATCCATCCGGAGCTCACCATCATGATCGACGGCGAGAAACGGACGATCCCCGCGAACATCGGCATCGACGACGGCTGCATGCATCCGCTCCATACGCACGACGACACCGGGGTGATCCACGTCGAGGCGCCGGTGAAGCGCGACTTCACGCTCGGCGATTTCTTCGCGGTCTGGCACATGCCGTTCGACAAGGACCATGTCCTCGACAAGACCGCCGACGCCGGCCATGAAGTGCGCCTGCTCGTGAACGGCGAACTCTCGCAGGACTATGGGAACCTGCTGCTCAAGGACAAGGACAAGATCATGATCGCCTACCAGAAGAAGGCGCAATGACGGGCCCCGCGAGGGGCCTTTTTCGTCCGCGGCCCGAGGCTTGAAAATGCGTCCCCGGCATGGTGAGGTCACCGCGTTCTTTCGACATGAAAAGGAGGCGGCAATGACCGTCGCCATCGTCATCGCCTGCGCGCTCGCCGTGTTCGCGGCCCTGGTCCTGCTCCGGCGCAGGGCCATCGCGCATCCCCGGCGTCCCCGGGCCGTGCGCGCCACGCCGTACGCGCAGAAGGACCTGACCGTCCTGGGCCATCGCCTGCGCTACGTCGACGAGGGTTCGGGTCCGCCGCTGCTCCTCATCCCCGGCCACACCTCGCGCATCGAGGAATACGACGCCGTCGCCGCGCTGCTGCATGCGCATCACCGCGTCATCGTCTTCGACTTCCCCGGCTCCGGCTACGCCGACAAGCCCGATCGCGAGTACGACCTCGGCTTCTACGAGAACGTCGCGTGCCTCGCGCTCGACGCGCTCGGCATCGACCGTTGCCACGTGGCGGGCGGCAGCCTCGGCGGCAACCTCGCGCTCCGTCTGGCACGCCGCTGGCCCGCGCGTTTCCTGCGCGTCGCGGCCTGGGGACCGGGCAGCGCCTGGGAGGCGATGCCGTTCGTCGCCGCCTGCATGCGCGCGTTCCACCTGGCGGGCCATCCGCTGTTCTGGCTCGTCTCGCGCCTGCAGTCCCGCTACTGGTTCTCCAAGGACTGGCACGGCGCGGCGGCGAACCTCCGCGAGACCTTCGCGTACTATCGCGAGGTCGGCTGCCCGGGGTTCATCCGCATGTACTGGGGCATCGCCGCGGACCAGATGGGCTGGTCGCTGTTCGGCATCGCGCCGGGCATCGCGCAGCCCACGCTCCTTCTCTGGGGCGACCGCGATCACGGCATGGACATGGGCCGCGGCGTGCGACGTCTCCATGCCCTCATGCCCGCGTCCCGGCTGGTCGTGTTCCCCGGCGCGGGGCACGCGCTCGCCGCCGAGCGCCCCGCCGAGCTTGCCGCGCATCTCATCGAGTTCTTCTCGCGCCATTGACGCCCTCGCGGGCGTCATTTTTTTCGCGCGCATTGTTGTGAAAAATCGTTCAAGCTATACTGCACCGGCCGGACGCCCTCGCGGCGCCGGCCGTTCTTTTCGAAAAGGAGGTCCCCATCATGCGAGCATGCGCGTTTCTTCTGGCTTTGGCCGCTTCGTTCACCGCGGGCTGCGCCCACTATCCGACGCCGCCGCCGACGGCGACGCCGACGGGCAGCGTCACCGTGATGCCGGCCTTCGTCATCGACCCCGCCTCGGCGAGGGACCGCGACGGCGCCGTCTACCGCACGTTCCGCGGATGCTCGGCGACCTACGTCGCACCGCACCTGCTGCTCACGAGCGCGACCGCCTTCCCGGAGACCGCTCCGGGCGAGCGCAACGCGAACGTCCCCATCCTGGTCCGCGGACCCGACGGCTCGATGCTCCACGTCATGGGC
>DATJFD010000082.1:0-34129 GCA_035495855.1 Binatia bacterium
AGAAATTTCCCGCCCCTCAGGCGGGAATTTTTATTTATGACCCCTCGCTGCCGCCCGTTCGAATCCCTCCGCGTCTAACAGAAAAACCGCCTGGCAGAAGCCAGCCGGTTTTTCTGGTAGTCCCAAGGGGATTCGAACCCCTGTTTTCTCCGTGAGAGGGAGACGTCCTGGACCGGGCTAGACGATGGGACCCCGTGATTTGCGATTGCCACTGTAACAGACGTCTTTGTGCTTGTCGAGGCCGGAGAAACCCGCCGTGCCATCTTGACGTTCGGCCTTATTTCTGCTAAGGTCCGGCGTTCCTGTCATTGGAAGGAGGACCGATGTCCGAAACGCCAGTGGTACCTTTTCTCGCCAGATCGACGCTGTTCATCGCGGGCATGACCGCCCGCTGTCCCGCGCTCGGAGTGCTCGTCGCCCACGCTTCGCGAGATGCGAACGTCGCTCCCTTGCGGCGGCAGCTGCTTCTCGAGATGCTGATGCGTCGTCTGCCCGCGCTGCCCGCGGCCGAAGACGATGCGGCCATCGTCGCGCTCGCCGCGATGACCGCCGAGGCCGTCGACGTCATGGCGTCCCGCCACCGCGGCCGCGGCGCCGATGCGCTGCGTGCCATCTGGGAAGATGTCGCCATCGACCTCACCGTCGAGGCCGAACGCGACCTCCTGAGACGCTGCGGCGTCCTGCTCACCGAGCTGTATCGGTTGAGCGCGCACGTTTCCCGCGTGCGCCTGGCAACTCCTCGCAAAAACGCCTGAATCCGGGCGTTTTTTATTTGCGCCTGACCGGCAGAACGTTGACAAAAGGCCGATTTTGTGCTATATTTGAGCGTATTCATAACACATCGCCTTCCCCAAACATCTATGAGCGAACGACCTGACATCGGCAGGATGATCGAGGAAGAGCTCGCCAAGTCCGGCAAGCCCGAAGAGGGCAAGAAGCCGCTCGAGGTCGGGCCCGAGGGCGCGATCAACGAGGCGGCCAACGACGACATCGACGATGCTTTCGACGCCATCAAGGCCGATGACGCCAAGGAGTCCAGGGATGCGGCCAAGGTCGCGGACCTCGGTGGCGACGCCGCCCGCCGGATCCAGATGGCCTTCGAAAAAGGGGACGCCAGATCCGTCGCGGACGTCGCGAAGGATTTCGTGGCCAAGGCCCAAACGCTCGGCGCTTCCGAGGATGAAGCCAAGGCGACGCTTCGCGAACAGCTCAAGGCCTATCACGACACGTACTTCGAGGCTGGCCTCAAGGAGAAGGCGGCCGAGATCGACGCCTTCAGCCGCTCTCTCGAATCGAAAGGCGACGTCTCCACGCCCGCGGGCAAGGAATTCCTCGCCAAGCTCGACGCCGGCGGGTTCGACTCCATCGAGGCCGCCATCAACGCGCTCGACGGCATCAAGAACGCCGCCAAGGGCGAGGACGAGGAAAAGATGAACGCCGAGTTCAACGTCCTCTACGCCAAGATCAACGATAAGTTCCTGGGCAGCAATCAGTCCGGTGAACACAAGATCGACATGGGCGAGGACGATATCGACGACGTGTTGAGCGCCCTCGGTTAACGAGAAAGAAGAACGCCCGCGGATGCCGCGGGCGTTTTTGGTTCGGTGTCATTGCCCCACGTCGCTGATCTCTTCGGAGAGCCGGACGCACGCCGCCCGCTCCGGCGGCTGCAGCGACTCGCAGGGCCAGGGAAGCGGACGTTCGACGGCGACGAACAGCCAATGGGCGCCGGCCAGACAGGGCATGCGCTCATCGGGCGGCAGGGCGCCGCACCCGCTGACCGACGCCGGTCCGTTGTAGCGGGAGAACTCGGCGATGCTTCTTCCGAGGCCGAGCAGGCACGCTTGCCGCTCGTCGCCGGTGAGCGTGGCGCAGCGTTCCGCCGACGCCGCCGCGTCATCGCCGAACAGGCGATGCCAGAGATAGGGCTGTTCGAAGTAACACGACGCCTTATAGCGGGCCGCGACCGACGTGCACGGCTCGTAAGGCCGCGAGCGGTCGATGATGCGCGGGTCGTCCGCCGCGACGTTCGCGTATTCCATGAACACGCCCTGCGTGCAGCCGAGCAGCCCCGGCGGCTGGATCGCGGAACAGCGGTCGAGCGCGTCCGCAAGGTCGCGAACGCTGAAGTACTCCGCCAGGCCGTGGCCGATGCCGTGCCGGCAGCCGGTGTCGTCCTTGCCGTGCGCCTCGACGCAGGCGGCGTCGATCTTCGGAAGCGCCCCGAGGCCTTCCCTCGCGAGAGCCCGCACGATCAGTCCGTGGTAGCAGCCGAAGGTCATCTCGGCATCGCACACCCGGATGGCGTCGATGCCCTCCTTCTCATAAGCGAGCTCTCCGAAGATGTGCGCCTCGCCATGTTTCGCCGCGACGTCGGCAGTCGGATCCCGTTCGATCGCCGCATACGTCTTTTCGAGCCCTTCCGCCGCGATGCGCTCCCGCAGGCGCGCCCTGATGCGGTCGGCTTCGATGATGGCGCGCCGCTCCGGCGTGAGCGGGCGGGCGAGACGTTCCTGCTGGACGGCGAGGATCGCGCCGAGCGCGAGCAGCGCCGTGACCGCGGGGATGACGAAATTGATGAAGCCCTTTCTCATGACGACAATGATACGCCACGCCCGCGGCCGCGGAAAGCGGCCGTTCACCGCCAGGCGGCCGGATCGTAGATGGTCGCCGCGGCCTTGGCGCAGCGTTCGTTCTCCGCGGCGTCGGACATATCGCAGAGCCTGTCCCTGCCCTCGGTCCTGTCGACGTCGCCGTAAAGCCAGAAGGCGCCGGCGCGACAGGAGAACGCCGCCTGGCTTGAAGGCATTCCCGCGCAGGTAGCGAGCACGAAGTCGGTATCGTAAGCGTGAAGTTCGGCGGCCGTCCTGCCTATCGACATCAGGCAGGCCTCGCGCTCATGGACTTCTTCGAGCGCGGCGCATTGCGTCCCCATTCGCGCATAATCGCCGTTGAAAGCATCGTGCCACCAGGTCGACAGCTGGAAATAGCACGACGGCCGGAATCGCGCCGGTACCGACGCGCACGGCTCATAGGGCCGGCTCTTGTCCATGGCGGAACGCTCCGGGGCCATGTACTCCATGAAGACGCCGTGCGAGCAGCCGAGAAGCGCCGGCTGCTGCACTTTTTCGCAATCGGCCAGCGCATCCGCGAGATGTTCCGTGCCGGCGAGCTCCATGATGCCGTGGCCCATGCCGTGGCGGCATCCCGTATCGTCCCCGCCGAAAAGACTGACGCAGATGCGGCCGACCTCATCCAACGCATCGAGACCCCTGGCCGCGACCGCGGCTTCCACGAAGCCGTGATAGCAGCCGTAGGTGACGCCGCGGTCGCAGACGTTGATGCTCGTCATCCCTTCTTTTTTGAAGAGTTGGTCGCCGAAAGCGTGGGCGACGCCGTGGGCGAAGGTCGCGTCTCCGCCGGCGAACCTGCTCTTCAGCTCGTCGTAGGCGCGCCGTCCGCCCATCTCGTCGATCCGGCCGCCCCAATATTCCCTGATCTGGTCGTAATAATAACGGTTGGCGCGTCGTGACACGGCCTGCGCCACCGATGGTTCCCGCAGCGCGTAGACCGCCGCCATGTCGCCGATGAGCATGACGGCAAGCGCGATCAGCAACATTTTCGGACCTCTCTTCATAAGCGTACTATAGCCCATTGTTCCCGAACGCGCGTTGACCCCTCCGGGCCGCCGTGGTGCAGTGGCTGCAGCACCTTTCCCGCCGTATCCTGAGCCGCTTCGCGCGGCAACGAGGAGACCATGGGGAATGCCGCGATCAAACCGGTCATCGCCAAGGCGATCTTCCTGGACCGCAAGGGGCGCCAGGACACCGGACGCGTCGCGTACGCATTCCTCATCCTCGATCGGGACGATGGAAGCATACTCGAACGTCCGGCGACCATGGGCGCCCTGCGCGAGCTCGTCGCTTTCGTCATCGCCTACCGCAGGGCGCATTACGGACTTCCTCGCGTGAAGTTCGATCCGCCCGACGGCGTCGATCACGAAGCGGGCAAGAGCCCTCGCCGTTACGAGGCGCTCGAACTGCACGACATCTTTTTCGCTTCATCGGCCCTCGGCCAATCCTGAAGCCCGTCCTCCGCGGAGGACGTTTTTTTAATGAAGACCAAAGTACGGAGAACTGAAGCGAAAAAATATTTGTCATCCCGGCCCGCGATCGGCCGACCGTGGATTCCGCGTCCCGGCGCGGAATGACAAAGAGTGGCATGTTATCTAACCGTCATCCTGCGCCGGGTCGCAGGATCCAGAAACTTTGTCATCCCGGCCATCGAGCCGGGATCCACGGCGATCCGCCGTATCGTGGATTCCGCGTCCTGGCGAGGAATGAAAAAAAGGAGGCATCTCTGTTCTTTGTTCTCTGGTCTTTTTTACTCTATACTGCCCTCATGCCCGCTACCGACGACAAGGGATTCCATAAAAAGGTCTTCCGGCCCACCAGGAAGTTCTTCGACGACTTCAAGCAGTTCGCCGTCCGCGGCAACGCCGTCGATCTCGCCGTCGGCGTGGTCATCGGCGCGGCCTTCGGCAAGATCATCACCTCGCTGGTGAGCGACATCATCACGCCGCCGATCTCGCTGCTGCTCGGACGCGTGAACTTCGCCAGCCTGTACATCAACCTCTCCGGCGTCCCTTACGCCACGCTGGCCGACGCCAAGGAAGCCGGCGCGGTCACCATCAATTACGGCGCCTTCCTCAGCTCCATCCTCGATTTCGTCCTCATCGCCCTCATCATCTTCCTGGTCGTGAAGCTCCTCAGCAGGATGCGCCGGGAAACGCCGCCCCCCGCCGACATGCGGGACTGCCCCTTCTGCCTTTCCCCCGTGAAGAAAAAAGCGACCCGCTGTGCCTTCTGCACCAGCGAGCTGAAAGAGATGCAGAGCGTGGAGAATAAAGAATAGAGAATAAAGACAGCAAGGCAGACCTTAAAAAAGAACGGGCATTTGCCCGCTCTTTTTGGTCTCTACTCTCTATTCTCTGTATCTCTTCGTCTTCCGGTTATCCCCAGCGTCGTCTTTACGACCCTCGCGGCCGGGGCTATGCTGTTCGGCGTTCGCGGAGGCGCATCGCCGCTTCCCGTTTTTATTCTATGCAACGATCGCATTGGTACGTGTACGTGGTCCGCTGCTCGGACGGCTCGCTCTACACCGGAACGGCGCCGGACGTCGATCGCGAACTTTCCGCGCTCAACGGCGGCGAAGGCAGCACCTATGTCCGGGCGCGTCTTCCCGTGTTCTTGGCGTACACCGAGGAATACATGAACGAGCGAGATGCCTCGCGCCGCGCGGCCTCGGTCAAGCGTTTGAGCCGCGTCAGCAAAGAGAGCCTCCTCGCGCTGCCCTGCATCGGCGCGGTGGGGGAGCTGGGCCTGGCGACGTGATCGGAAAGGCAAAAGCAAAAAGGGAAAAGCTTAGAGGAAGGCACTTCATCTAAGCTTTTTTCTTTTCCCTTTTCTCTTTACATGCTCCGCCTCCCTTTATTTGAAGGTTCCGCGCTGCCAGAGTATACTCCTGAAAAGATGCGGAGGACGCGTCTTTTCCTGTTATGATCTGGTGGCGCAGACAGCAAGTGAACAAGGTCGTGATGACCATGGTCTACGCGGACTTCCTGCTCATTTCGGCGAGCGGTTTCTTGTCTCCCATTTCCGCGGTGTACATCACCACGCAGATCGCCGGCGCCACGCTCGCGACCGTCGGCTTCGTCACCACGCTGTTCTGGGTGGTGAAGTCCGCCGTCCAGATCCCCGTGTCGACCTATGCCGACGCGCGGCGGGGCGAGCGCGATGACTTCCAGTTCATGATCGTCGGCTGCATCATCAGCTCCGTCGTTCCTCTCCTCTATTACTTCTACGTCCGGGAGATCTGGCAGCTCTTCGCCGTCGAGACGCTCAACGGCATCGGATACGCCATGCAGGTGCCGACCTGGCTGGCCATCTTCACCCGGCACATCGACAAGCATCGCGAGAGTTCCGAGTGGACGCTGCATTCGAACGCCATCGGGCTCGGCTTTGCCGCCACCGCGGCCGTCGGCGGCGTGCTCGCGGACAAGTTCGGCTTCCGGGTGCTGTTCCTCCTCGTCTCCGCCGTCATGTTCATGGGAACGGTCGCGCTGCTGTTCATCAAGGACGAGATGCTCGCCTCCGACGGGCACGACATCCCGCAGGCCCGCGCCATCAGCCAGCAGAAAGAGAAGATGCGCGGTTAATCGAAATCTATGGGTCAATTCTGGCACGACTACCTTTATAACCCGCTGCTGAACGTCCTGTTCTTCCTGTACTCCGGACCGGCCTTCGGGAACCTCGGCGTCGCCGTCATCGAGCTCACCGTGCTGCTGCGCGTCGCCCTCCTGCCCTTCACCATCCTCGAAGAGCGCAGCCGTTTCCGTTACGAGAAGCTCAACAAGAAGATCGAGGCCATCGAGCGCGATTTCAAGACCGACCACGTCAAGCGCGCCGAGCGCATCCGCGAGCTGCTCAAGGAACACAAGGTCAGCTACTGGTCCAAGGTCGTGGTGCTCGGCGTCCAGGCCCTCGTGCTCGTCCTGCTCTACCAGGTGTTCATCGCCGGCATCCGCTTCACGCGCTACGAAGTGCTGTACCCGTGGGTCCAGGCCCCGGCGAGCGTGAACACCAACTTCCTCGGCTTCGACCTGGCGGACCACAGCGCGCTCTGGGCCGGCATCGTCGCCGTGCTGCTCTTCCTGCAGATCTACACCGTGCAGAAGCAGCGCGAACACCTCATCCGCCGCTCCGACGTCATGTACCTCTTCCTGTTCCCGGTCTTCACGCTCGTCGTGCTGATGCTCCTGCCGATGGTCAAATCGCTGTTCGTGCTGACCTCGATGCTGTTCTCGATGTTCATCTTCGGTGCCCGCAAGGCCGCGTTCAAGGTCCCGATGCCGGACGCCGACTAGCCTTAAACCTCATTTTGAGCTACGATGCCGGAGGTAAGCGCTGCCTCCGGCTTTTTGGCTGAGATAAGCGCAAGGAACGTATGAGCGAGAGCCTGGACAAGATCATGTATTCGTTCGTCGTCGAAGACGTCCTCAAGGGACTCTTCATTTACGTACCGCCGGGCTACGTGGCCTGCGTCTACGACCTCGGGCGCGGCGTTCTCAAGAAAGTGCTGACCCCCGGCCTGCACCTCAAGATCCCGTTCTGGCAGAAGGCCAAGCTTTTCAATACGCAGACGCTCGAATACGGCATCAGCCGCAAGTTCAACCCCGAGAACGAGCAGGCCATGGGCGACCACCCGATCGCGGCGACCACCATGGACGGCAAGCGTATCTCCATCGAAGGCACGGTGCTCCTGCGCCTCGACATCAACCAGGTGCCGACCATCTGGCAGAACGTCGGCGAGGACTTCGTGGCCAAGATCGTGCGTCCGACCATCCGGAGCCGCATGCGCATGATCGCCTCGCGCTACAACCATCAGGACATCTGCTCGACCCATCGCGACAAGGTCGAGGTCGAGACCAAGAACGAGCTCGAGCGGATCTTCTATCCGCGCGGCATCTTCGTCGAGAACGTCCTTCTTTCCGACATCAACCACATGAGCGCGGGAGAGCTGCGGAGCGACCGGAACGAACGAAAAGACCGCGGCGACAAGGACGATCACGAGGACGAGGAGTGATCCATCGCCGATCTTCTTGCTTATGAGAGGAGAGACTCCGACGCCGGAAGAGGACCGGCAGGCGCCCGAGCGACAGCCCGCGAAAGAGGGTGGGAACGAGCGCCGCGCGGAACAAAAGGGAGAGACCGACATCGAGAAGGAAAAGCAGGACTACGTGAAGACCCGCGTTGATTTCGCGATGGCCGAGTCCGAATACGACGGCCTGATCCAGGACTCTCTCGATGCGGCCGATCGGCTCGCGAACGCTCCCGATGACGTGCAGGCCAAGGTCGACTTTTGGAAAGTGCAGGAGGACCTGGACAAGACCGCGGTGAAGCGCGACGCGTTGTCGTCGAAGATGGGGGAGATCGCGGACCGGCTGATCATGTCCGGCGATGAAGGTCCGGCCGCTCTCAAAGAGGCGCTGTCGCAGACGTACAAGGAGCTCGCCTCATCGAAGGAATATAAAAAACAGCAGGCGGAGAATTACGCCTCGCTCGGCCTGGATCGCATGTCCCGGGCGTACGAACGGTCGAACGAGCTGCAGGAAGAAGCCGAGGCTTTGAAAGAGCGCTTCGAGGAATTGAAAGAGAAGAAGAAGGCCGCCGTCGCGAAACTGAAGGAGGCCACGTCGGTCGCCGACAAGGAGCAGAGGATCGAGGCTCTGCGGCAGGTGACCGAAGCGATGAACGAGAACAGCGCCGCCATGGAAAAGCTGTCCGACAAGCTGGACGAGCTGAGCGATGAAATGCGGTCGCTTTGGGGCTGACGGCGAGGGGCGGCCTGTGAGGGGCCGCTTTTGCGTTGACGGAGGGTTGACCGCCGCGCCGTTCCCGGTTATATTCCCGTGTCGCACCTTCACCCCCCCCCAGCAGGAGGCCGCATGACCGCCATCGTCAGCAGCAGACCGCTCATCCTCGGCACGGCGTCGCCGTGGCGCCGCAAGGAGCTCGAGGCCACCGGCCTCCGCTTCACGCAGATGTCCGCCGACATCGACGAGAAGGCCATCCGGCATCCGGACCCGGCCGTGCTCACCTGGCACATCGCCGCCGCCAAGGCGGCCGCGCTCATCGAACGCATCGCCGAGCCTTCGCTGCTCATCACCTGCGACCAGGTCGCGGTCTACGGCGAGGAGATCCGTGAGAAGCCGTGCTGCGCCGAACAGGCGCGCAAGTGGCTGGCCGAGTACGGCGAGGGCGACGGATCCGTCGCCACCGTCACGACGGTCGTCGTCACCGACACCGCCACGCGCCGGTCCTGCCACGCGACCGACGTCGCCCGCGCCTGGTTCGAACCGCTTTCGGCCAAGGCCATCGAGCTGGCGCTGGCCCGGGGCGACATCCTGCATTCCTGCGGCGCCTTCACCATCGACGACCCCGACCTCGGTCCGTTCGTCTCCATGGTGGAAGGGGATGGCGACGAAGCGGAGATCCGCTCGAGCATCGCCGGCCTGCCCCGCGCCAAGACCCTGGCCCTCCTCGAACGGGCCGCTTCCTGGCCGTCTTGAGGCCCTCTCGTCAGAGGGCCTTTTCTTTATTCTTGACAGCCTTATCCGAGCCTTTATACTGCCCTTAGCACTCGGACCTTTGGAGTGCTAATATAGGCCTCATGCCCAACGACCCCGACAACCGGCTGCGCGACATCTTCCGCATCATCGTGCGGGAGTATTTGCGGTCCGCGGAACCGGTCGGTTCGGCGCACATCGTCTCGCGCTATCGCCTCGGCGTCTCGTCCGCGACCGTCAGGAACGACATGGTCGAACTTGAAGAGCGCGGCCTGCTCGAACAGCCGCACACTTCCGCCGGGCGCATCCCGACCGAGGCCGGCTACCGCTACTACGTCGACGAGTTCGTGCGCGGCGGCGAGGAGCTCGAGGACAAGCCGCGCCGCGAGCTCGAGACCGCGGTCGTGGAACTCGAACAGGACATGGAAGCCGCCGCGCGCAAGTTCGCGAAGACCGTCGCCGCCATCACCGGCGAGACCGCGATCATCCGCGTCGGCACCCAGGCCTACCTGACCGGCGTCTCGAACCTGATGGGCAAGCCGGAGTCCCGCGAGGGCGACCTCGTGCGTTCCGCCATGCGCGCCATCGACGAGCTCGACGCCATCGTGGGCGATCTCGAACGCCGCGCGGGCGACGAGGTCTCGGTGCTCATCGGCGCGGAGAATCCCTTCGGCCGCGAGCTGTCGTCCGTCGTGACCGTCTTCGCCGCCCCCGACGTCGGCGAGGCCGTCATCGGCATCCTCGGACCGACGCGCATGGACTACGACACCAACGTCGCCCTCCTGCGCTACATCCGCGAGCGCATGGACGAACTTGAATGAGCTTCAAGCTCCAAGTCCCAAGCTCCGAGCCTGAAGCTTGGAACTCGGAGCTCGAAGCTTGTTGTAATGATCATCACCTATGGACGAACAGCAACAAAACCCTCCCGCCGAACCCGCGGCACCCGAAACGCCCGACGCGGCAGACGACCTCGCGAAGAAGTGCGAGGAATACCTCGCCGGATGGAAGCGCGCGATGGCCGACTACGCCAACCTCAAGAAGGACGCCGAGCGCGAACGCAACGAACTTTCCAAATACGCCGTGGCCGGGCTCATCGAGAAACTGCTGCCGACCATCGAGAGCCTCCGCCAGGCGACGAACGTGCGGCCGGAGGAGCCCTACGAGGCCGCCCGCGTGAAACAGTGGATCGACGGCATCGGCCATGTCCGCAACCAGCTCGAATCCGCGCTCGCCGCCGCCGGCTGCCAGCCGATCGACAAGGACGGCATCCCGTTCGACCCCACGCAGCATGACGCCATGATGATGGAGAAGCGCGAGGGGGCAGAGCCCGGCATCGTCCTCAAAGTGCTCGAACCCGGCTGCAAGCTCCACGACCGCGTCATCAGGCCCGCCAAAGTGATCGTCGCGGAATGATGCGGAAGTTCCAAGGTTAGAGGTCTAAAGGTTAGAGCGGCCGTTGCCGACTGACTGCAGCTCTAACCTCTAACCTCTGAAGCTCTAACCTCTCACTATGTCCAAGATCCTCGGAATCGACCTCGGTACCACCAACTCCTGCGTCGCCATCATCGAAGGCGGCCAGCCCAAGATCGTCGAGAACAAGGAAGGCGCGCGCACCACGCCCTCGGTCGTCGCCGTCTCCAAGACCGGCGAACGGCTCGTTGGCCAGCTGGCCAAGCGCCAGTCGGTCGTGAACCCGGAGAACACGCTGTATTCCATCAAGCGCATGATCGGCCGCCGCTGGGACGATCCCGAAGTGCAGCGCGAGTCGAAGGTGCTTCCTTATAAGATCGTGCAGAGCGGCACCGGCGTGAAGGTGAAGATGGGCGACAAGGAATATTCGCCGGAAGAGATCTCCGCCATGGTGCTCGCCAAACTGAAGGCCGACGCCGAGGAGAAGCTCGGCGAGAAGATCACCGAAGCGGTCATCACCGTTCCGGCCTACTTCGACGACGCCCAGCGCCAGGCGACCAAGGTCGCGGGCGAGATCGCCGGCCTGACCGTCAAACGCATCATCAACGAGCCGACCGCCGCCGCGCTCGCCTACGGTTTCGACAAGAAGAAGGGCGGCAAGATCGCGGTCTATGACCTCGGCGGCGGCACCTTCGACGTGTCGGTGCTCGACATCGCCGAGGACACGGTCGAAGTGAAGTCCACCAACGGCGACACTCACCTCGGCGGCGACGACTTCGACCAGCGCATCATCAAGTGGGTCATCGAGGAGTTCAGGAAGTCGGAGGGCATCGACCTCTCCAAGGACGTGCTCGCGCTCCAGCGCATCAAGGAGGCGTCCGAGAAGGCCAAGATCGAGCTTTCGACCGCGATGGACACGGAGATCAACCAGCCGTTCATCACCTCCGACGCCAACGGCCCCAAGCACCTCGTGCTCAAGCTCTCGCGCGCCAAGCTCGAGGAGCTCGTGCGCGACCTCGTCGAGAAGACGCTCGAGCCCTGCAAGAAGGCGCTCGCGGACGCCAAGCTTAGCGTGAACGACCTCGCGGAGGTCGTCATGGTCGGCGGCATGACGCGCATGCCGCTCGTGCTCGCGACCGTCGAGAAGTTCTTCGGCAAGAAGCCGAACATCAGCGTGAACCCGGACGAGGTCGTCGCGGCCGGCGCGGCCGTGCAGGCCGGCGTGCTCCAGGGCGAGGTGCGCGACGTGCTGCTCCTCGACGTCACCCCGCTCAGCCTCGGCATCGAGACGCTCGGCGGCGTCATGACCAAGGTCATCGAGCGCAACACCACCATCCCGACCTCCAAGACGCAGACGTTCTCGACCGCGGCCGACAATCAGCCGTCCGTCGAGATCCACGTGCTGCAGGGCGAGCGCGAGTTCAGCGCCGACAACAAGACGCTCGGCCGCTTCATCCTCGACGGCATCCCGCCGGCGCCGCGCGGCATCCCGCAGATCGAAGTGTCGTTCGACCTCGACGCCAACGGCATCCTCACCGTGAAGTCGAAGGACAAGGCCTCCGGCAAGGAGCAGAAGATCGTCATCACCGCGTCGACCGGCCTCTCCAAGGACGAGGTCGAGAAGATGAAGAAGGACGCCGAGCTCCACGCCGACGAGGACAAGAAGAAGAAGGAGATGGTCGAGCTGAAGAACAACGCCGAGGCGATGGTCTACACGAGCGAGAAGATGCTCAAGGACTTCGAAGGCAAGATCGCCGACGATAAGAAGAAGGAAGTGCAGGACAAGATCGACGCGCTCAAGGCCCTGAAGGACTCGACCGACAAGGAGGCCATCAAGAAGGCCGCGGACGAGCTCTCGACCGTCGCGCAGAAAGTGGGCGGCGAGATGTACCAGCAACAGCAACAGGCCGCGCCCCAGGCCGGCGCCGACCACGCCGCGAACGCCGGCGAAGAGAAGAAGCCCGGCGAAGAAGGCCCCATCGACGCGGAATTCAAGGAGAAGAAGTGATACCGCAGAAATGAATCCCGTCCACGAAAAGATCCTCAAGCTTCTCGACGACCAAGGCGTGAAGTACGAAACCCAAAGCCACGAAGCGGTGACGACGAGCGCGGACGCCGCGCGCGTGCGAGGAGTGTCCATGCACGCGGGAGCGAAAGCGCTCGTCCTGCAGGGAAGGAAGACCGGCAAACACTGGCTCGCGGTCATGCCCGCCGACCTGCGCCTCGCGGACAAGAAGTTCGAAGCGCTCGTCGGCGAGAAGATCAGCTTCGCGAAAGCCCCCGAGGACGTCACCGGCTGCGTGAAGGGCTCGGTCCCGCCGTTCGGCTCGGTGCTCGGCCTCGCGACCTACTGCGACAAGCGCCTGGCCGAGAACGAGACCATCCACTTCAACGCCGGCTCGCTCACCGATTCCGTGACCATGCCGTACGCCGATTACGCCCGCATCGAGAAGCCGGCCTTCGTCGAGATCACCGAGCCCGGCTGATGTTGAGGAGCTTGTACCCTGAACGCTGAACGCTGTACGCTTCGCGCTATGGAGATCGCCTTCCACTTCAACATGCCGCCGCAGCAGGACAAGGTGACCGTCATGTTCGGCGAGACCAACGACGAGGACGCCGGACGCCAGTTCCGCGTCGGCTTCAGGCGGCCGGGCGAACCGGACGAAGGCGCGCACTGGAGCCTGCTCGGCTGGGTCCAGGGCACCGACCTGAAGCGGCTGCTCGAGCTCCAGCTCGAGGTCGACCGCGGCGACACCGTCCGCATCGAGCGGATGGACCCCGGCGGCGCGACGACGTTCTTCGAGGTGAACACCGGAGAGAACTGGCCCGCGGCGGCCGTGGGCACCAACCCGATACTAAGTTCATGGACGTTCGAAGATTGATCCTATGGAACCCCAACAGAACAACCAGCTGCAGATCAAAGTGGACGATAAGACGCTGCAGGGCGTGTACGCGAACGCGATGCAGGTCCAGCATTCGAAGGAGGAGTTCGTGCTCGACTTCATGAACGTCTTCCCGCCGGCCGGCACGCTGCAGGCCCGCGTCATCGTCTCGCCCGCGCACATGAAGCGCATCGTCGCGGTGCTCAAGGAGAACATCGAGCGCTACGAGAACGCCAACGGCAAGATCGAGGCGGGCGAAGGCCCCGGCGAGATCGGGTTCAAAGCGTAGGCTCGAAGCTCAAAGCTCGCAGCTCGAAGCTCATGAAGAAACAAGACATCAAAAAGATCCTCGGCGCGGCGAAGGCCGGCGGCGCGGCGGGCGGCATCGCCTCCGCGCTCGTCTTCGGTCTCGTCGCGAACGGCCGCCGCCGCAAAGCGGAGCGCCTCGCCCGGGAAGCGGCGGAGAAAGACACGGAGTCGAAAGTCGAAAGTCGAGAGACCGGCGCTCCGACGGACGACGGCTCTCGACTCTAGACTTTCGACTCTCGACTTTAGACCCTCGACTTCGATGGCCGATTACTACGACCTCCTCGGCGTGCCGAAAAGCGCGTCCGACGAGGACATCAAGAAGGCGTTCCGCAAGCTCGCGCACCAGCACCATCCGGACAAGCCGGGCGGCGACGCCGAGAAGTTCAAGAAGATCAACGAGGCCTACCAGGTCCTCTCCGATCCCGAGAAGCGCAAGCGCTATGACCAGTACGGCGCCGGCTTCGAGCAGATGGGCGAAGGCCCGGGAGGCTTCGGCGGTTTCGATTTCCGCCAGGGCGGCGTGAACTTCGACATGGGCGACCTCGGCGAGATGTTCGGCGACATCTTCGGCGGCATGGGCGGCGCGCGCAGGCGCGAACCGCCGCGCGGCCGCAACATCGAGATGGACGTCCACATCTCCTTCGAGGAATCGGCCTTCGGCGTCGAGCGCGAGCTCGGCGTGCGCACGAACGTCGCCTGCGAGGACTGCGACGGCAGCGGCGCGGAGAAAGGCTCGCAGCGCGTCGACTGCGTCCAGTGCGGCGGCTCCGGCCAGGTGCGCAAGGTGCAGCAGACCATCCTCGGCAGTTTCCAGACCGTCGCGACCTGCCCGCGCTGCCAGGGCGAAGGCAAGATCGCCGAGAAGCCTTGCAAGCGCTGCGGCGGCCAGGGCGTCGCGAAAGGAGAACGCAAGCTCAACGTGAAAGTGCCGGCCGGCATCGCCGACGGCGAGATCCTGCGCATCACCGGCGCGGGCGAAGCGGCGCCGAAGGGCGGGCGCGCCGGCGACCTGTACCTCGCCGTCCGCGTGAAGCAGGACCGCCGCTTCGAGCGCGAGGGTTTCGACGTGCACAGCACCGTCGAGATCGGCGTCGGCAAGGCCGCGCTCGGCGGCGCCGTCCCCGTCGAGACGCTCGACGGCCCGGTCGAGCTCGAGGTCCCGCCCGGCACCCAGCCAGGCCAGGTGTTCCGGCTGCGCGGCAAGGGCATCACCCATTTAAGGAAGAGCGGGCGGGGAGACCACCTCGTGACCGTGACCGTCCGCGTCCCCAAGAAATTGAGCAAAGAACAGCGCAAAACCCTCGAATCCTGGGATGACTTTTGAGGCTAGGGCGCACTGGGAAAAGCCTGGAGGCCCCGACGCTGTGCGCTGAAAGCTGTACGCTCAACGCTCGTTCCCCTGTGGATAGGGCCGCCGGCCCAAAACGTGCTATACTGCGGTCGTACAAGCGCGCTAGCGCATCTTGAAGACGCGAATGTTCCTCTTCGAAACGATCGTCACCACCAACACCAACGGTTCGGGCGGCGTGGCCGTCGGGGCCGCGAACCTGGGGCATGACGTCGTGAGCTGGCTGCAATCCATCAATTGGGCGTCGCCGAGCTGGGACCTCTTCATCGTCCTGTTCTTCCTCGTGACCGTGTTCCTCTACGGCATGTCGCTCGGGCGCGACCGGATCATCGTGATCCTCGTGTCCATCTACATGGCGCTCGCCGTCGTCTCGAACGCGCCCATCCTCGGCAAGCTCGACGCCACGGTCAACCTGGGGCAGTTCTTCGCGTTCCGGGTCACGACCTTCCTCGGCGTCTTCGTGCTGCTGTTCTTCCTGCTCTCCCGCAGCGCGCTCCTCAAGACCTTCGGCAGCCTCGCTTCCGGCAGCTGGTGGCAGGTGTTCCTCTTCTCCGTCTTCCACGTCGGCCTGCTCGTGAGCATCACGCTTTCGTTCCTGCCGCCCGAGGCCATCACGCACCTCGCGCCGGTCACGCGCACCATCTTCGCCTCCGATGCGGGCAGGTTCTTCTGGATCATCGCTCCGATCTTCGGCATGGCCCTGCTCAAAGGGGAACATTGATGCGGCGGCGCGGTTAAGCGAACGCATGTATGGAGAAGAAGCCTAAGCGACCTTCGCAGCGAGCGGCCAAGCCCCGAGCCACGCGCGCCGCCTCCGGCGCGAAGAAGGCTGCGCCCCGGAAACGGGCCGTGAAGAAGGCTGCCGCTCCTGCTCCCGCCACCGAAGCGCCGATCGCCGCGCTCCCGCCGGCTCCGCCGACGCCTTCGGTCATCGCCGCGCCCGCGGCTGAAGCGCCGCGCGCGCCGAAACCGATGCCGCGACCGGTGCCGGTCGTGCGCATGCCGTGGAGCAAGCTCGCGGCGTTCTTCGCGTTCGCGCTCATCGCCACCGCCATCGGCAGCCTCGTGATCCGCGCCGTCGACGCCGCGACCTTCCAGGGTCCGACGCAGGCGGCTCCCGGCGGCAACGTCCCGCTCACCATCTGGAACCGCGTCGCTGCGACCGCGCGCCAGGCGACCGCCGCGATCGAGATCGACGGCGGCGGCCCCGGTCCGACGACCGCGACCGGCATCTCCGTCGGCACGAACACGCTCAACCTCGGCAACGCCGCCGGCGGCCAGAACCTCTTCTACGGCGTCGCCGATTTCGCGAACATGAACAACGCCGACTACCTCCTGCTGCTCCAGACCGCGGCGGCCGGCCCGACGTACTCGACGAGGTTCATGGTCGACAAGAACGGCCATGTCGTCGCGTCCGGCAATATCGCCGCGACCGGCGTCTCGTACGGCTACGGGGGCGGGCAGTTCGGCGGGCCGTCGCTCAACCTCGGCAACGCCGCCGGCGGCCAGAACGCGGTCTACGTCGACGCCGATTACGGCAGCATGCATCCGACCGGCGACTTCCTCATGAAGATGCAGACCTCGAACGGCGGCATTTACACCGACCGCATGTCGCTCAACCGCGACGGCGATCTGAAGGCGGCCGGCTGCTTCGGTAAGACGCTCGTCGGTCTCACGACATCCGCCTACCAGCCCGCCGGCCTGCTCAGCTACGTCGGCGCCGACAACCGCTGCAACACCGACTTCCCCGGTTCCCACGTCTGCAAAGTGGACGAGATCCTCGAGAGCATCCAGTGCCGGCACGCGGGCGATCCGATCATCACGCTCGGCGGCAGCAACGCCTGGATCAACGGCGGACCGCCGGGCATCAACACCGCCAACGCCAACGACTGCATCGGCTGGACGAGCAGCGCGGCGTCGTCCTTCGGCCGCGTCTGGGTGTTCGACAACACCACCGGCGGCTTCGGCACGCTCACCGGCTGCAACATCGGCTCGCCGGGCCTCAAGGTCGCCTGCTGCAAGTGATCATCGTGGACGAGAACCCGGCGCAAGCCGGGTTTTTTCGCTGTCCGGAGCGTCCTCCGGAGGCTACGTCGGCCCCCGCCGAACACGGCGCCGCAGACCGCCGCGTCTTCCACATTGCCGACTCTACCCCCCCCGGATTGAAGTCCTGAAACCCGCCTTAAAGCGGGTTTTCAACATCTTGTCGCCGTTCATACGGGAATCGTGCTATACTCGGGATGAATTTTATTCCCGTCTCCTCCCTTTATGCGAACGACCGTTCGCTCGATACGGCAGTCGATCGCCATGTCCTTGGCGTCGCTCGCCATCGCGGCCGCCTCCGCCGCGTTCGCCCTGCCGCTCCCGGCAGCGGCCCAGACCTGTCCTTATAACAGCACGCAGGGGACCTGCGCCTGTCCCACCTCGGGCGCCGGCGCGACCTGCTTCGGCGGGCAGCTGTACCGCGCGTCGGACAGCACCTGTCAGAACGACGTCCGCCCGTGCGCGGCCAATCAGAACTTCAGCTGCTCCAGCGTGAGCTGCGTCTGCAACACCGCGGCGTATCCCTGCGGCGGCTGCTCCGCCGCGACCTCCACCATCGGCGCGGGCTGCACCGCCCCGACCGGCGGCCAGTACACGAACGTCTGCGGCGCCTGCGCCTGCCCGAGCGGCACGACGCTCTGCGGCAGTTCCAACACCTGCGTGACGACGATGTCCTGCCCCGCAGGCACGACGTTCGATCCCTGCACGAACTCCTGCAACACGCCGAACGTGCTCGTCAGCCCGAGCTTCACGCAGAACGGCTTCATCAACATCGCGGGCGACATCAATGAGCGCGGCGGCAACGTGCGCCTCGACTACGCGACGGGCGGAGGCCAGGGAGACTTTTACATGGCGAACGGCAAGGCCATCCGCGTGGACGGCGCGGGCACGACGTCGCTCAGCATCGGCAACTGGGGCGGCGGCGGCGTGAGCGTGAACATCTTCCACAGCGGCAACATCTTCACGGGCGGCATTTCGACCATCGCGAGCGACAGCGCCGTTGCCGCGAACACGATCGAGACGGGCAACCTGTGCTTCGGTAACGGCGTGAATTGCCGCACCAGCTGGCCCTCGACGACCGACTTCAACCCCAGCTACGTGAACGTCACTGGCGACACCATGACGGGCGACCTCAACCTCACCGGCGCGAGCACCGACCTCTTCGTCGCGGGCAACGTCGGCGTGGGGACGACGACCCCGGTCGATGGCCGCGTCGAGATCGTCAGGCCGTCCACGTCGTATCGCGCGAACTTGATCCTCGGCACCGGCGCGAACAACGACTGGGAGCTCGGTGAGCTGAACACGGACAATTCCTTTACGTTCAAGCGCGTCACGACGCAGCCGGTCATCGGTTCTGCCGTCATGACCTTCGACACGCTTGATAACGTCGGCATCGGCACCTCGACCCCCGCCGCGAAACTCGATGTCTTCGGCACCGCCAAGGTGCTCGGACTCGAGCTGCCGACCGGCGCGGGCGCGGGCAAGGTCCTCAAGTCCGACGCGTCCGGCAACGCCACGTGGCAGTCCGACACGAGCATCGGCGGCGGCGGCACGACGAACCGCATCGCCAAGTTCACCGGCGCCGCGACCATCGGCGATTCCACCGTGTTCGACAACGGCACGAACGTCTCGGTGAACGCGACGGCGCCGACCGCGAGGTTCCAGGTCCAGAGCGACACCTACGATTTCCCGTCGGGCGCGCAGCAGCGCAGGTTCACGACGAGCCTCACCGGCGCGCAGATCTTCCTGAACGACAGCTCCGGTTCGTCCATCATGTCCCTCGGCACCGGCCCGGGCAGCGATGACAGCCTCGGCTTCAACATGAACGGCACGGTCCCGATGCTCATCACGAGCGGCGGCAACATCGGCATGGGCACGACGACGCCGGGCCAGCGCCTCGACGTCAGCGGCAACATCAACGTCGCCGGCAACGCCGCGCTCGGCGGCTATGGCATCGCCGTCGCGAACAACGGCAACGGCGGCGGTCTCGACGTCTCCACGAACTCGCCGCTCAACGGCATCCCGGCGTTGCGGGTGCGCAACAGCGGCACCGGCCCCGGCATCGATGTCGACGGCGGCGTCAATTCGCTCGGGGCGCACATCAAGGGGAACGGCGACGGCTACGCGCTCGACGCGTCGGTCTACGACCATTCGAGCCCGAACACGCTCGCGCTGGTCATGCAGGTCCGGCGCGGCACGAGCGGCACGCCCGCGGTCGGCATGGGAGGCTCGATCGACTTTCCGCTCGAGGGCTCCGGCGGGTCTTTCTACGGCGGCACGAGGATCGGTTCGGTCATCTCTTCGCTCTCGCCCTGGAAAACGGACTTCGTCGTCTACCCGTCCTCCTACTCGGTCGGCGAGAAAATGCGCCTCACGGCCGACGGCGCGCTGGGCGTGAACACGACATCGCCCGTCGCGACGCTCGACGTGAACGGTACGGCATCGCTCGGCACGCTCAACACGGCCACCGGCACCAACGCAGTCTCGATCGGCGTGCGCAATGACGCCACCGGCTACAACTCGGCGGTCATCGGCGGGTACGCGGCCGCGACCGGCAACGGTTCCATTGCCATCGGCGGCGGCATCGACGTCTCGCGCAAGATGACCGTCGCGGGCGGCGCGACCATCGGCCTCGGTTACGGTTCCACCATCCCGACGCTCGTGGTCACCTCCGCCCCCAACACCGCGGGCACCTACGGCAAGGTCGGCGTGGCGGCGCAGTCGCCGGCGGCCACCCTCTCGGTCGGCGGCAACGGCGCGAACGTCTACGCTACCGACCTTTGGGTCGAGAACAACATGCACGTCCAGGGCAACGAGAGCGTCGGCTCTGGCCGCGGCAGGCTGCGCGTCGGCACCGCCTGGAACCTCCCCGGCATGTACGCCGAGACCAATTCGGCAGGGCAGGTCTCCGACCTCGTGCTCGGCGCCAGCTCCGACCTCGTGCAGATCAACGCCGGCACGTTCGGCCGCCCCTACGCCGGCTCGTCGCTCGCGCTCTGGGGATCGCGCCTCTCCGACACCGGCGGCGGCGTCCTGCACGTCCAGAGCGGCGGCGCCGTCGTGGCCATGGACGGCAACGACTACGTCGGCATCGGCACGGCCTCTCCCGTCGCCGCGCTGCACGTCGCGAACGGCCCCACCAACTACACGACGGCCAATTATCGGCGGTCGATCCAGGTCGGTCCGGAAAGCTATGACAGCGGCGTCATCACCTGGCCGTGGGACGGCAGCGGGCGCTGGGGCATCTTCGGCAACGGCAGCGACCTGCGCATCTCCAGGACCTATTGGAACGGCTCGTCCGAAACGCCGACCTACCACGTCTTCCTGACGTCGAGCGGCGACATGGGCGTCGGCACGAACATCAGCGCGGTGACCGCGAAGCTCGACGTCAACGGCACCGAGCGCGTCCGCGGCAACATCTGGTCGGACGGCAACTACTGGGATTACTCGTCGGGCTGGATCTACTGCGGCGGCGGAGGCGACTGCGCATGCCCGAACGGCCAGTGGGTCGGCCGCGTCTGGAACTCCGGCCAGTACATCTATTGCTACGGCCTGTAACTTGCCCCTATGGCTACCACGAGCGCGAACATGGGCAAGGGAACGGGGAAGGGGATAGCGATGCTGGTCGCCGGCCTGGTCGTCGGCGGGATCGTCGGTTATGCCGCCGCCCCGCGGCCTTCCGGCGTCGGCCTTCAGTCGCCGCCGTCGAAAGGGACCTACGAGGACGGCTACAAGGCGGCGAAGAAGGAGCTCGAGGACCTTCGCGTCATCGCGCCCGAACAAGAGACCATGACGGAGGTCGTCGGCAACATCACGGAGGTCAAGGACGCGTCGTTCACGATGAGCGTCGACGCTTCGACGGTCAATCCGCTGGTCCAGGGCGTGCCCATGCGGCGTGAGGTCGTCCTCACGAAGGACACGAAGATCACGGGCATGGTCAAAAAGGATCCCGCCGTCTACGCGAAGGAAGCGAAGGACTACGACAAGAAGTTCGCCGCGGCCGCGGCGGCAGGCGAAGCGCTCAAGGACCCGCCGCCGTCGCAGTTCGTCGAGAAGACCCTGACGATCAAGGACCTCGTGCAGGGCGACCACGTGACGGTCACCGCGGCGAGCAACGTGAAGACCGCGGAGAAGTTCGAGGCGGTCAGCGTGGCCGTCGGGTACTCGTCCTTCCAGGTGTCGGCCCCGCCTCCGCCGGAAGGGGCCAAGCCCGTGAGCGGAACGCCGCCGCCCGCCATACCGCTGCCTCCTCCTGAACCGACCCGCTAAGGCAAGAAGCGAACGACCCTGCCGCGCGGCGGGGTCTTTCATCATCATGGAAGCCCCCCAGAACAAACTCATCGTACCGGCCGCCATCATCGCTGCGGGCATCGTCCTGGCAGCGGTGGTGTTCCGCGTCCTGCCGGCGCCCGGCCGCCTCGCCGCTTTCCGCGACGCCGCTCCGGACGACGGGCAGGGATCGACGATCATTCCGGGTTCCGCCAAGGCCTCGCCCGTGACCGCGGTGCGCGGCGACAGGATCTCGGTCAGCCTGGCGTCGCTGCCGGGCAAGCATCGGCCTTCGATCACGCTCGTCGTCAGGCCCGCGACGCTGATGCTCGATGCCCAGGGGGTCACGATGAAGGACCGGCGCATCAGGGCCAACGACCTCATCGACTTCACGCCGACCGACTTTCCGGAGGACGCCGCGGAGGTCGATGCCGAGAGCATCACGCTCGTTTTCAGGCCGCCGGAACGATGAAGCCCCTCGAAAGCCCGCCATAAGGCGGGTTTTTCGGCCGCGGGACCCTTCGTGCTATACTGCGGGCAATGCGGCATTAGCCGCGCATTGCAACCAGCACGACCTATGGTGCTCGCTCGTTCCCGCGCCGCCGCGCTCGCCGCGTCCGTCGCGCTCGCCGCATCGCTTCTCGCCGCGGCCGCCGTTCCGGCCCTGGCCCAGTCCTGCCCGACCACGGGCGGCGGGACCACGTGTTTCGGAGGACAGAAATATTGTCCGGCCAACGGGCAATGCTATAACCCGCCCGGTTCGTGCACCGGAGGCCAGGTCATGGACTGCAACGCCTGCGGCTGCGTCTGCCCCTCGGGCACGACCATCTGCACGACGTCCGGCTCCTGCGTCACGAACAGGTCCTGCCCCGCGGGCACGTCCTGGGATCCCTGCACCGACACCTGCGGCACGCCGTACGTACTGCTCAGCCCCAGCGCGACCCAGAACGGCTTCGTCAAGGTATCCGGCGACCTGACGCTGACCGCCGGCAACCTGCATCTCGATCAGGCCGTCGGCGCGGGCCAGGGCGACGTCTATCTTCCGAACGGCAAAACGGTCCGCGTCGACGGCGCGGGCACGACCTCGCTCTCCTTCGCGAACGCGACCGGCACGGGGCTCGACGTGAACTTCCCGGCGGCCACCAAGCTCTGCTTCGGCGCGACCTGCCGCAACAGCTGGCCGTCCTCGACTGACTTCGACCCGACGTACCTGAACGTCGGCGGCGACGCCATGACCGGCCTGCTCACGCTGAACGGCGGTCTGCGGATGGCCTCGGGCGCCGGCGCGGGAAAGGTCCTCACCTCCGACGCGTCGGGCAACGGCACCTGGCAGACGCCCGCGTTCGTTGGCGGCTCCGGCACGGCCGGCTACCTGCCGAAGTTCACCTCCTCGACCGCGCTCGGCAACTCGGTAGCCTCGGACACCGGCGCGGGCCTCTCCGTCGCCGGCACCGCCGCGCTCGGCGGTTACGGCCTCTCGGTCGCGAACAACGGCCAGGGCGGCGGCATCGACGTTTCCACGAACTCCGGACTGAACGGCATCCCGGCGATGCGCGTCTCGAACCTCGGCGCCGGCGCGGGACTTGAGGTGAACGGCGGCTCGGCCGGCAACGGCGCCTTCATCAAGGGCGCGGGCGGCAACGTCGCGCTCGAGGTCGCTTCCTATAACTACCCCGGCGCGAGCTCCATCGGCACCGTCATGCAGGTCCGCCGCGGCGCGGGCTCCGGCGTCGCTCCCGGCGTCGGCGAAGGCGTCATGATCGGCTTCCCGCTCCAGAGCGATTCCTCCGGCAGCTTCACCGGCGGCGGCGGCATCGGCTCGGTCGTTTCGTCCCTCAGCCCCTGGAAGACGGACCTTTTCTTCGAGACCAACACGAGCGCGTCGAACAGCGAGAAGATGCGCCTCACCGCCGACGGCCGCCTCGGCATCGGCACCGCGGCGCCCGGCGCGATGCTCACCATGAACGGCGGCAGCGCGGCCCTCGGCCTCAGCGCTACGGCGAGCGGCCAGTACTCGCTCGCCGCGGGCTACGGCCCGACCGCGAGCGGCTCGTACTCGATCGCCCTCGGCGACCGCAGCACGGCGACCAACAACACGGCGGTCGCCATCGGCGCCCAGGCCGACGCCACGAGCTACTACGGCGTCGCCATCGGCAATTACGTCTCCGCGACCGGCGGCAACGGTTCCATCGCCATCGGCGGCGGCATCGACGTCAGCCGGAAGATGAACAACAACGTCGGCGCATCGATCGGCCTCGGGTACGGCTCGACCGTCCCGACGCTCGTCGTCACCTCCGCGCCGAACGCCGCGGGAACCTACGGCAAGGTCGGCATCGGCACCTCGTCGCCCGGCGCGCTGCTCGACATCCAGGGCTATCCGAACAACTCCGCGATCAAGCTCGCCGGCAGCTACATCGGCGACAACTGGGACGGCACGCTGCACGTCCAGAGCGGCGGGAGCGTGGTCCGCTTCGACGGCGGCGACACGGTCGTCGTCGACAACAATCTGCAGCTCGGCGGCGTCTCGCGCGGCAGCTGGCCGAGCCTGGCCACGACCAGCCAGTACTGCCAGTTCAACGCCGGTTCCGGCGCGGGCTGGAAGACCTGCTGGTGCCCGGGCGGCTACCAGTTGACCGGCTGGTCCGGCTACAACTGCGAGAGCCACGGCGGTGAATGGGAATGCAGCTCGAGCGCGCCGAACGGCACCGGGGGCATCCAGGTCTGGCACGACAGCGCGGCGACGGCCTATGTCTGGGCGACCTGCGCCCGCGTGAACTGAGCCTCCTATGACCCTCTTCCGCCGCAAGAACAGTTCGCGCGTCGATCCGGCGCAGCGCGACTCGGTCGTCGGCACCATCATCCTGGCGCTCCTCATCGGCGTGATCATCGGTTTCTCGTCGGGCTGGGAGATCTCCGCCCTGCAGTTCCGCAGGCCGGCGCCCTCACCCGCGCTTTCGGCCGAACCCGCGGTTCCTCCGGCGGAGCCCCTCGCGCCGCCCGCCGAAGAAAAGACGCTCGCGCCCGCCGAACTCGTCACCTACCGCGCGGTCGTCGACGCCGTCACGCAGGACGGCCTCCAGGTCACGGTGATGGAGGGCGTCGCCGGCAGCCCGAAGACGACGCTGCTCGTCTCTTCGACGACCGACCTCGCGGCCCTGCGTCCCAAGGAGCAGGCGCCGAGCGTCGCCGCTCCCGACACGACCAAGGGTCTTCCGACGCCCCCGAAGGCCGTGGCGGAACCCTACGAGGAAGTGCCGATGACCCTCGACGCGTTCCGCGTCGGCGACGTCGTCGAGTTCCAGGCCGAAGGCGGCCTCGTCGCCGGAGCACGGCTGGAGCCCGCGAAGGTCCTCTGGATCATGAACATCGCGGCGAACGCCGAGCTGCCCGGCCCGAACGGCGCCGGCCAGCCCGCGCCGCCTCCGCCGTCCCCGCCGCCCGTGAAGCGCCGCTGAGACCGGCGACCGTTGCGGGCCCGCGGCGGCCGTGCTAACGTCCCTCGCGCTCCGATAACCGCATCATTGTGGTCAAATTCTTCAATTCGTTGACGCGAAAAAAGGCCGCCTTCCGCCCGCTCAAGAAGGGGAAGGTCACGATGTACAACTGCGGCCCGACCGTCTACGACTACATCCACATCGGCAACCTCCGATCGTTCCTGCTGGCCGACCTGCTCCGCCGCCACCTCGAGCATCGCGGCAATGAGGTCGTGCAGATCATGAACATCACCGACGTCGGCCACATGCTCGCCGACGCGGACGTAGGCGAGGACAAGATGGAGGTCGCGGCCTCGAAGGCCGGCAAGACGCCGCAGGAGGTCGCGCAGTTCTACACCGACGCCTTCTTCAAGGACATTGAGCGCATCGGCATGCGCCGAGCGTCGGCGTACCCGAAGGCGAGCGACCATGTGCCCGAGATGATCGCCATGATCGGCCGGCTGCTCGACAACGGCTGCGCCTATAAGGTGGAAGGGGAGGACGGCGGCGTCTCGGTCTACTTCGATGTCGCCGCGTTCCCCGGCTACGGCAAGCTCTCCGGCAACAAGCTCGACGCGCTCGATCCGGGCGCGCGCATCGCCGTGCGCAAGGAGAAGAAGCATCCTGCCGACTTCGCGCTCTGGATCCACAACGCCAAGCACCTGATGCAATGGGAGGCGCCGTGGGGCAAAGGCTATCCGGGCTGGCACATCGAGTGCTCGGCCATGGCGACGAAGTACCTCGGCGACACCATCGACATCCACACCGGCGGCGAGGACAACAAGTTCCCGCACCATGAATGCGAGATCGCGCAGTCCGAATGCTCCACCGGCGTCCGGTTCGTCGACTACTGGCTGCACGCCACGCACTTGCTCGTCGAGGGCGAGAAGATGTCGAAGTCCAAGGGCAACTTCTACACGCTCGACGATCTGGTCGCCAAGGGTTACGCGCCCAGGAGCGTGCGCTACCTTTTGATGGCCACGCATTACCGCCAGCCGCTCAACTTCACGCTCGCCGGGCTCGAAGGAGCCGCTTCCGCGCTCGGCCGCATCGACGCGTTCGCCGACGCGGTCCGCCAGTCGACGCCCAAAGAGACGGGCATGGCCGACACCGACGCCAAGGCTGCGCTCAAGGCCTTCGATGCCGCGCTCGACGACGATCTCAACGTCGCCGAGGCGCTCGCCGCCGTCTTCGACTACGTGCGCGTCATGAACGAGCGCATCGCCGCGGGGCAGCTCACCAAGAAGAGCAAGGACGCGGCCGGGAAGTTCGTCGCCGCGGTGGGGGACGTGCTCGGCTTCACCTTCGGCCGTTCCGCCGACGAGGCCGAGATCCCGGGCAGTATCATGGAGCTCATCGAGAAGCGCGACGCCGCGCGCGCCGAGAAGCGATTCGCCGAAGCCGACGCCATCCGCGACAAGCTCATGGCTCAGGGCTACCTCGTCGAGGACACGCCGGACGGACGACGGATCAAGAGGACGTGAGCGAGTCGAGAGTCGAAAGTCGAGAGTTGAAAGAAGCGGGCCTTCGCCCGCTTTTCGTTTCCGTACTTTGGACTTTCGACTCTGGACTCTCGACTCCCTTTCCCTAAAGCCATTTCTTTTTTTTCAAAAACGTCACGATCACGAGCATGGTAGAAAAGATGGTCGCGAGCATCCACCAGAAGTCGTTCGGCTTCCCGGAGAACGGCATGTCCGTCGCGTGCATCGAGAACACCGCCGCGACGAGGTTCATCGGGAAGATGATGAAGGCCAGCGCGGTGAGCGTCTTGGTCGCGTTGTTGGTCTTGTAGGTGACGAGCGTGAGGTGCGCGTCCGACATCGCGTAGATGGTGTCGCGGTCGTTCTCCAGGAAGCCGAGGATCTCGCGGCCGTGGCCGGCGATGTCCTCGTACTGCGTGCGCACGCGGTCGACGTCGAAGAACTTTCGTCCGCGGTCCATGAGCTTCTTGAGCGTGCTCTCGTAGCCCTGCAGCGCCTTGCGGAACGCCACGATGTTCGTCTTCAACCGGAGCATCTCCTTCACGAGCGTGCTGCCGTCGTTCTTGAACAGCCGGCCCTCAAGCGAGATGAGCGAATTGGAAACGTCCGTCACGTTCGGGAAGCAGGAGACGATCATCTCGTGCACGACGTCGAGCGACAGGCGCAGCGCGTCATGGTCGGGCTTCAGTTCGCAGGCCGTCGAGCCTTCGCCGCAGGCGGCGGCGAGCGCCCGCATCGTCTCATGGTTCCCGAGATGGCTGGTCACCAGGAAATCGCGGCCGATGAAGAAATCGACCTCGTAGGGGAGGATGCCGCCGGTCTTCGGGTCGAGCATCGGGAAAAGCAGCACCATGAACAGGTACTGGTCGCGCTCGAGGATCTTCGGCCGCTGGTACGGCGGCAGGCAATCCTTGAGGTCCATGTCCATGAAGAACGGGAACTGCGCCTTGAGCTTCTCGAGCAGCTTCATGTCCGGCCGGGTGATGTTCACCCAGGTGACCGGGCCGCCGACCGGGATGCGCTGCAGCCGTTCATCCTCCTTTTTCCGCTTTGACATGCCCACATCTTAGCATTTTTTCGACCCCCGGACCAACCGGGGTCTGATCCCAAAGGGTCTGACCCTTTAGTGCCTGACCCTTAGGGGTCTGACCCCAAAGGGTCAGACCCCGGGCGGAGCGGTTCCTTTCTCCGCTTAAACATGGTATACTTTAAGCTGAACTGCGCGCTTCCGCGCGACCTTATGTCCAACGGCGAGATGAGGGAGATGCCCGCGGCGCCGCCCGCACCGGAGCAGGCGAAGGCCCCTGAGGCGAAGGTCGAAGCACGACCCGAGACGGCGCCCCAGGGCGCCGATGTTGGCGTTGCGAAGGCGGAACAAGCGCCCTCCGGCCGGGCCAACGCGGCCTCCTCGTCCATGCCTGATGCCGTGCCGCAGGAGAAGGATAAATACCGCGTGAAGGTCGAGCGCATCCTCGAGCAGAACCTCTGGGACATGTACTTCGCGCTGCCGCAGGGCGCGCGCGAGAAGTTCAAGGCCGAAGGCGAGAACGCGGCCGCCGTGCTCCGCGGGGCCATCGAAACCAAGAAGGTGAAGCCCAGCCAGGTCCTCCACGCCGTCCACAAGTGGCTCAAGACCATCCCGAAGGTGAACCCCTACTTCCTGGAGCAGGAGGCCAAGATCAAGACCGACCAGGTGATGGACCTCGTGCAGGAGCGCCGCAAGGAAGAAGGTCTCGAATAGCCTATGCCGCAGATCTCCATCGGCAGCGTCGACGTGACCGCGCTGCTCGCCAATCCGCTCGTCTTGCTCGGCCTCGCGGCGGCCGGCGTCCTTCTCGTCCTCTGGATCGTCATCGCCATCCTCCGCGCCAAGGCGCGCAAGAAGTACCAGTCCGACGTCGCCTTCAAGAAGGACGTCATGCTCGTGACCGTCCCCAAGGAACAGGCCGAGAAAGGGGAGTCCGGCCAGCAGGAGAAATCGCTCCAGCAGGTGCAGGAGAAGATCGCCATCATGGAAGGCGTGTTCGCGTCGATCGGCGGCCTCAAGGCCGAGCGCGGCGCCAAGGCCTGGTACGTCGGCCGCGAGGACGCGGTCTCGTTCGAGCTCGTGGCCCAGCAGGGCCTCGTCTCGTTCTACGTCGCCGTCCCGCACCACATGAAGGAGTTCGTCGAGCAGCAGATCCACGGCCAGTTCCCGCTGGCGCAGATCGAGGACGTCCCCGACTACAACATCTTCTCGCCGCAGGGGCAGGTCGTGGCCACGCGCCTCATCTGCAAGCGCCAGCATTTCTTCCCCATCAAGACCTATAAGAAGGCCGAGGCCGACCCGCTCAACCCGCTCACCAACGCGCTCGCCAAGGTCGAGAAGACCGACGGCGCCGCGCTGCAGATCGTCGTGCGCTCCGCCAAGAAGGAATGGCGCCAGCTCGGCCTCAAGGTCGTGAAGGGCATGAACGAGGGCAAGACGCTCAACGAGGCGATGTCCGGCGAAGGCTTCTTCGGCTTCCTCTCCTCGATGTTCGTCACCAAGAAGAAGGACGACAAGAAGGAGCCTCGCAAGATGTCCGCGCTCGAGGAGGAGATGGTGAAGGCCATCGACGAGAAGGCCTCCAAGCTCGGGCTCGACGTCGTCATCCGCGTGGTCGCCTCCGCCCCGACGACGGCGGCCGCGAACTCCTACATGAACAACATCGTCAACGCCTTCCAGCAGTACACCATCCCGCAGTACGGCAACCAGTTCTCGAAGGGCGACGGCGGCGCGAAGGTCATCAAGGACTTCATCTTCCGGCATTTCAGCGAGAACAACCGCATCGTCATGACCGGCGAGGAGCTCTCGAGCATCTACCATTTCCCGCTGTCCTCGACCGAGACCCCGAACATCCGCTGGCTGACCTCCCGCAAGGCCCCGCCGCCCACGAACATCCCCAAGGAGGGCCTGTTCCTCGGCAACATCGAATACCGCGGCGAGAATACGCCGGTCTTCGTGAAGCAGGAGGACCGTTTCCGCCACCAGTACATCATCGGCAAATCCGGTTCCGGTAAGTCGGTGTTCATCGCGAACCTCGCCGTCCAGGACATCAAGCGCGGCGACGGCGTCTGCGTCGTCGACCCGCACGGCGACCTCGTCGAGGACATCCTCGCCTGCGTCCCGAAGGAACGCGCCGACGACGTCATCATCTTCGACCCGTCCGACCTCGAGCGCCCCATCGCGCTCAACATGCTCGAGTCCCCGAACGAGGAGATGAAGGACTTCGTCTGCGGCGAAATGATCGCCATCTTCTACAAGCTCTTCCCGCCGGAGATGATCGGCCCGATGTTCGAGCACAACATGCGGAACTTCATGCTGACGCTCATGGCCGATCCGGAGGTCCCCGGCACCATCGCCGAGATCCCGCGCCTCATCTCCGACGCCGCCTTCCAGAAGGAGTGGCGCGCCAAGGTGAAGGACCCGGTGGTGCGCTCGTTCTGGGAGAACGAGATCGACAAGACCTCCGACTTCCACAAGTCCGAGATGCTCGGCTACCTCATCTCCAAGGTCGGCCGCTTCGTCGAGAACACGATGATGCGCAACATCATCGGCCAGCAGAAGTCGGCCTTCGACTTCTCGGAGATCATGAACAAGAAGAAGATCTTCCTGGTGAACCTCTCGAAAGGCAAGATCGGCGACATCAACGCGAACCTGCTCGGCCTCATCATCGTGACCAAGCTGCAGATGGCGGCGATGAGCCGCGCGAACATGTCGAAGGCCGAGCGCGCCGACTTCTTCCTCTACATCGACGAGTTCCAGAACTTCATCACGCCGTCGATCGCCACCATCCTGTCCGAGGCCCGCAAATACCGCCTCGCGCTCATCGTCGCGCACCAGTACATGGCGCAGCTCGCGCCGAAGGGCGACTCGGAGATCCGCGACGCCGTGCTCGGCAACGTCGGCTCGATGTTCGTCGGCCGCATCGGCATCGAGGACGCCGAGCTGCTGGAGAAGGAGTTCGCGCCGGTCTTCACCGCCTTCGACTTCGTGAACGCGCCGCAGTTCTCGTACTTCTCGAAGATCCTCATCGACAACGTCGGCTCGCGCCCCTTCGTGCTCAAGGCCCCGCCGCCGGTGAAGGGCGACAAGCGCATCGGCGAGGCGCTCAAGCAGCTCTCGCGCCTGAAGTACGGGCGCGACCGCAGCATCGTCGAGCAGGAGATCCTCGACCGCACGCAGCTCGTGAAATCCGCCGTCGCCGCGCCGCCCGAGAGGCCGAAATGAAGTCGAAAGTCGAGAGTCGAAAGTCCAAAGAAGGGCGGGCCTTGGCCCGCTCTTTTTGATATGTTCCTGGACCCCGGCTCGGGGGCCGGGGTGACAAATTTTTTTTGTCCCATGTCCCTCGATCTGTCACCCCGGGCTTGACCCGGGGTCCAGAAAAAAAGCCCCGTGGAAAAGCCCGAAAATGCCTGTAAAAACGGCCGTTTCGCCGCATTGACGACCCGCTCCGAGGGGTGGTATTCTCAGGCCACAGTGATGGCGCAACTGCGGCCGTCATCGCCACACAAAAAGGCGGCTAAAACCAACCTATGGACGACCACTCAACGACGCCCGTTTCCGATTTCTTGCTCTCACTCAATCAGAAGGCCGGAGCCGTGATCACGGCGGACAAACCGCCCGAGGCGGCCGCGGCCGAACCCGCGAAAATGGCGGACGAAACAAAAACGGAGGAAAAACCCCAGGACCCGCAGGCGGTCAGCGCCAACAAGATCCGCATCGTCACCAGGGCGCTGCGCGCGATCGAGCAGAACGTCGCCAACATCATCCGGCTCCTCGAAGAGGACGCGCCGGGCGCGGTCGACGCCGCGACGAACGCGGCCGAACCGGTCGACCTTTCCATGCTCCGCGAAGCCGAGCTCGCCGGCATCCGCCAGGTGGACGGCCGCGTCATCGAAGGCGTCTTCGACGGCCAGAGCATGGTCGGTTCCGACGGCAAGGTCTACACCGTCCCGCCGAACTACGCCTCGAAGTCCAAGCTGGTCGAGGGCGACCTCCTGAAGCTCACCATCACCCCGAAGGGTTCTTTCATCTACAAGCAGATCGGTCCCATCGAGCGTTCGCGCTCGGTCGCCACCCTCGGTTTCGACGCCACGACGGGCGAATTCTACGCCACCTCCGACAGCAAGCGCTGGAGCGTCATCAAGGCGAGCGTGACCTACTTCAAGGGCGAGCCGGGCGACGAGGTCGTGCTGCTCATCCCGAAGGCGGCCCCGTCAAAGTGGGGCGCCGTCGAGAACATCATCAAGAAGAACCCGCTCGTGTAGTTATCCACTCCGGGGTCAGACCCCGTCGTGGAAAACCCCGCGAAAGAAAAAACCAAAAGTGGTACCGTCAAAGGAGAAGGAGTAGGAGGAGCCCTTTCACCCCGACGCGCTACCGCTTTTGTTTGTCTTTGGGAAGGCCGCCGAAAAACTGTCACCCCGGCCCCCGAGCCGGGGTCCAGAAAAGAACTTGTCACCCCGGCCCCCGAGCCGGGGTCTCCCGCCTGTGGCGGGACCCCGCCCTCTTTGATGAGAGAAAAGTGGCGGGGCAGAAAAAAGAACCGACGCCGCTCAACAACTCCGTCCTCAACCCCTCCCGATGTCCACCCTGTACAGAAAATACCGCCCGCAAGCCTGGTCCGAGGTGGCCGGACAGAACCACGTGAAGGTGACCCTGGCGTTCGAGATCGCGACCGGCAAGATCGCGCACGCCTATCTCTTCTCGGGGCCCCGCGGCGTGGGCAAAACGACCGCCGCCCGCATCTTCAGCCGCGCCGTGAACTGCCTGGAGCGCAAGGACCGCAGCCCGCAGGACGGCGACGCCGGCGAACCGTGCGGCAAGTGCGAAGCGTGCCTGTCCATCCTGGAGGGGCGCAGCCTCGACGTCATCGAGATCGACGCCGCCTCGCACCGGGGCATCGACGCCGTGCGCGAGAACATCATCGAGAACGCCCGCTTCTCGCCCGCGCGCCTGGCGAAGAAGGTCTTCATCATCGACGAGGTGCACATGCTCACGACCGAGGCGTTCAACGCGCTCCTCAAGACGCTCGAGGAGCCGCCGGCGCACGTCGTGTTCATCCTGGCCACCACCGAACTGCACAAGGTGCCGCAGACCATCCTGTCGCGCTGCCAGCGCTTCGATTTCCGCAAGATCCCGTTCACCGACCTCATCGAACGCCTCCACGCCCTCGCCGAGCGCGAGAAGGTGAAGGTCGACCGCCGCACGCTCGAGGAGATCGCCCGCCAGTCCGACGGCTCGCTGCGCGACGCCGAGGGCCTGCTCGGCAAGGTGCTCACCATGGGCGACGGCAAGCGCGTCACTTATGACGAGGCTCTGGTCGTCCTGCCGCGCTCGGACGCCGAGGCGCTCGCGTCCTTCGTCGACGCGCTGCTCCACAAGGACGCGCGCTCGGCCATCCTCACGGTCGGCGACTGCCTGGAAGGCGGCGTGGACCTCGACCAGTTCGCGAACGACGCCGTCGAGCTGCTGCGCAAGACGATGCTCACCGGCATGAGCGGCAACCCCGACGTCTTCTCCGCCGAGCTCGACGAGGAAGGGAAGAAGCGGCTCGAAGGCTGGGCCGCGCTCGCCCCGACCGCGGAACTCGTCGTCGCCATCGAGACGCTCATGGAGAAACGCCGCGAGATCAAGACCTCGCATCCGGCGCAGCTGCCTTTGGAGCTTGCCGTGGTGCGCATTTGCGAAGGACTTCCCGCGAGAGCTTCGAGCGACGAGCTTCGAGCTTCGAGCTTACCGATAGCCAAGACCGGTCCCGTCACAAGCTCGCAGCTCAAAGCTCAAAGCTCGAAGCTCCCGACACCGGCCGCCGCCGTCGCCGAGGCCGTCGCCGAGGCCGTCGCCGCCAAGGAAGCCGAGCTCACCGCGACGGTCGAGGCCCCTGCGCTCGCGCCGCTCACCGCGGAGGACCGCAAGGCCGAGGCCGCCGCGCAGGTCATCGAGGCCGTCACGACGGTCGAGGTCGTCCAGGCCCGCTGGAAGGAGTTCATGGCCAAGGCAGGGGAGCAGAACCACGGTTTGCTCTATCTTCTGGGCGTCGGCTCGCCCGTGGCGGTCGCCGGCCGCATCGTGAAGATCGGCTTCGATTTCGCCTTCCACAGGGACAAGCTCATGCAGGAAAAGAACCGCCGGATGATCGAGAAGGCCCTCGCGGCGGTCGTCGGGACCGACGACATCAGGGTGGAAGGCGTCCTTCTTGAAAAAAAAGAGGGCCTGGTGCAAGATAATGCCGCTCCGGCCCAGGATGTCCTGGCCGCCCAGCCCGTCCCGGTCATCGAAGGGAATCTTTTGCAGGCCTTTGGCGGCAGGGTTGTGGAATGAGCACCGTCCTACTGTCACCCCGGGCTTGACCCGGGGTCCAGGAAAAAACCCATTGCGGGATCGTCTAATGGTAGGACAGCAGACTCTGAATCTGCTTATCTAGGTTCGAGTCCTAGTCCCGCAGCCAAAGAAAATACGTCTCTTATGAGGCGTATTTTCTTTTGGCTAAGCGGTTATTGTGGTGAGAGGGAGCGCTCAGGATCGTGAAAGAATGCTACACTGTAGGCATTGCTTAACCATCCTAAGAAAAAGTCACATGTCCGCGTTCAAACTCGCCCTCAAGCTCGCGATCGTCGGTACCGCTCTCGTTCTCGTCGGCGCGGGCTGCAGCTCAAGCACGACGATCGATACCAATGGCAGCATTCCTCCGATCCAAGCCGGCGCAAGCGTGAAATGACGTACAGCGACGACCGGCCATCTCTGATCGCGTCATCGTTCG
>DATJFD010000083.1:0-9164 GCA_035495855.1 Binatia bacterium
TTGTTCGACGCGGCCTTGATGGTTTCCTGCACCTTGGCGAAGGAGAAGTCGCACTGGTAGACGACCGACGCGCCGGTGAGGTCGGGGCGCTTGTTCCAGACCTTCAGCGTGTGCGTCTGCGGCGTCGTCGTCGCGCCGCCGGTGTCCTTCAGCATGAAGTACGACGTGCCGGTGGCGCCGTTCGCGAGCGACGGCAGCTGCTGGTTCGCGTCGAGCGCGTTCGCGAGGTTCAATTTGCCCCCGGCGAAATTGCTGACCTGCGCCCAGAGCGTGCTCTGCGTCGAGCCGGTCGAGTTCGTGACGCGATAGCCGATGTAGCCGGCGTCGAGCACCGGGGTCACGCCGGTGTCGATATAAAAGACCGTCCCATGGCTCGGGACGACCGTGTAGCCGTTCTGCGCGGCGGCGCCCGAGGAGCAGGTGACGGCCGAGGCGGGCGCGACCTGCAGCACGAACGACGCGACGGTAGCGAAAAAAGCCGCCGCGAGGATACCCGCGGCGCTTCGGCGCGACGTTCCGTTCCTGTCCGCTGAGCGAGGGTTCATGAGAAAGGCTCGGGACAGGATCCACTTGGACATAGTTGAAGAAAACTTCGCGCTGGCGCGCCGGCCAATTAATGGCCTTATTTTAGCATATTTCGAGGTCAAAAGATATCCGCGCGATCCCGGATAATCCACAGGCGCCCAAGGCGCGCCTGACCGGATGGAACAGCCCTTTATCGACGCGCCGCGGACCATCGCCTTATCTGCCGCATTGCCGCTCAGGACCGGCCTCGGAATGCGAAGGTTCGGAGCGTCGGCGCCGAACGTCGGACCCCGCGACGGGGGCATCGAGCTTTTTTCGGCCGCGCCGCGAACAAAAAAAGGACCGAACAATCATTTTGTTCGGCCGTCGTCGCGTACGTTCGCTACCGTTTCGGCGCCTCGAGCTTCTTCTCGCAGGCCTCGCAGACGAGGATCACGTTGTCCGGCGTCATCCCCTTCTCCGAGGTCACGAGCCGCAGCCTGGCGCCCTGTTCGGTGACGAGCGTCCCGCAGGACGCGCAGAGCTTGTTCTGCCGCTCGAACGCGAGCATCCTCGCGCCATCGACCATCATCTCCTCGGAACGCTGCGCCTTTTCGGCGAAATAGCGCATCTCCTCGGGCGTCGGGTCGCGGCGCTTGCGGCCCGGGAGGCCTTCGGCCGCCGCGCCCAAGATGAAGTCGACGAGCCCCATATCACAGCAGCTTGACGACGCGCGCGACGACGTCGGCGATGGACATCTCCGACTTCACGAAATAATCATTGGCGCCGAGCGCCATGGCCCGGGCCTTGTCCTCCGGCTGCGACAGCACGGAAAAGATGATCACGGGGACCTCGTGCGTGCGCCGGTCCGCGCGCAGATGGGACAGCACCTGGAACCCGTCGGGTTCGGGGATGAACAGGTCGAGCAGTATCAGGTCCGGCGTCTTTCGTTCGACGGCGTCGAGCGCCCCGTTGCCGTCGGCGGCGACGGCCGCCTCAAGGCCGGTGCCCTCGAAGGCCACTTTCAGCGCGAGGCGCAACGATCCGTTGTCCTCCACGATCAGGATGCTCTTTTTTTTCTCGGTCCCGTTCATAGACGCGCCTGGGGAAACTCGGTCCAAAACGTGGTGCCGGCCCCCTCTTCGGAAATGAAACCTATCTTGCCGCCCATCCGTTCGACGAAGAGCTTCGAGAGATGCAGGCCGAGCCCGAGGCCCTCTCCCTGCAGTTCGCGCACGTTCGACGCGCGGTAGAACCGCTCGAAGACGTGCTTCTGTTCCGCCGCAGGGATGCCGATGCCGCGGTCGGTCACTTCGAGCCGGACCTTCCCGCGGGCCTCCCGCAGCCGCAGCGTCACGATACCTCGCGGCGGCGAGTATTTCAAAGCGTTGGTCAGCAGGTTCGCCACGATCTGCTTCATGAGGAGAGGATCGACCATCGCCGGCGGCAGTCCCTGCGGAAGATCGGCCTCGATGGCGACCTGCCGTTTCATGGCGACGGCATGCGCCTCCCCGATCGCCGTACGCACGACGCCGGCAAGATCGGCCGGAACGACCGTGGCGCCGTCGCTGAGATTGCCTCTCTCCACTTCCACGAGCTCCTTCACGAGCCTGGCCAGCTGATCGGCCGACCGCTTCGCTTCCGCCGCCAGTTCCGTCTGCGCCGGCGTAAGGTCCTGCGGCTTCCCGCCGAGCAGCAGCTCAAGCAGCCAGCGAACGGACGTGATGGGCGTGCGCAGCTGGTGCGACGCGAGCGAAATGAACTCGTTGCGCAGCCTTTCCACGTCCTCCATCGCCTTCATGCGGCGAATGACCAGTTCCTTGAGGCCTTCGTACGCCAGGAGCGCGACGATGAGCGTGACCGCCAGCAGGCCGAGGATGTTGGACAGCAGCGTCCGCCAGAGCTGCGCGTACAGCAGGGAACGGTCGAAGCCCACGATGACGTAGGGCGAGGAGTCGGTCGCGGGATCGAGCTGCGCGTAGGCGTAGAGCCGCCGCACGCCGTCGAGCCCGGTCGAGGTGAAGGTCCCCTCGCGCTGGGCGCCGCCGAGGACGTTGCGGGCGATCGGCAGTTCAGCGATCGTCCGGCCGACCATGCCTTCGATCTCGGGATACCGCGCGATGACCGTGGCGTTGCGGTCGATCTCGGTAAGCACCGTGCCCGCGGGCACGTCGGCCGCGCGGAACACGTCATCGACGGCCTGGAGATCGAGCGAAGCGTAGACGGCGCCGCTCAGGGCACCGTCCTCGTCATAGAAGGGATAGCCGAACGAGAACGACCTGACGCCCGTGACCCTGCCGACCTCGAAGTCGCCGGCGGAGAACCGCCGCGAGGACATGGTCCGTTTGAACCAGGCGAGGTCGGAGACGTTCGCGGGGTGCGTCAGAGGGACCGCGCTGCAGAAGACGTTGCCGTCGGCGGTCGCGGCGCCGATGTTGATGAAGTGCTCGCCGCTCCGCTGGAGGTCGGCGAATATGGCGGAACAGGCCTCGCCCTGCAGGCCCTCGACTTCGCGAAGGTGCGAACCCGCGATGAGCAGCGGCTGGATGTCCCGGACGAGCCCGGTCTGCGCCTCGATGACGATATGCGTGATGCGCGAGGCGTCGGCGTAGATGGCGCGCTGTTCCTCGAGGTACTGGGTGCGGATGTTGAGGATGATGAGCGCGTACAGCGGAAGGACGATGAGCAGCACCAGGCCCGCGACCCGGAGGCCGAAGCCGCCGGACCGCCGTGACGCGGCAGAGACCTTGGTATCGGGCGTTCGCGACGGCGCGGGCATGCAGGGAACTTTCAGTGCGGAACCAAGCCCTCGGCCTGGCCTTTATTGTCCTAATTTTAGCAAATTTTCTGGTCTTCCGCAACGTTACCGGCGCGTCCCGGTCACTGCACCCGCGCGCTCGTCGGCCTCGATCTCCATGGGCATGGAGTCATGCAGGCCGCGGACATACTGCGTGCGGACATATTCGGTGATGCCGGCGGCGAGACCGCCGGCCGTCACCGTCCTCCAGGCCGCCGCGTCGGCCTGGCGGAACCAGGTCTCGGCGAAGGCCTTCCTGCCGCCCCAGCGTTCGCATTGCTCCCCGTGCGTGAGCTCGTGCGCGAGCCAGTGGAGCTGGCCGGCCGAAAGGCTCCTCCCCTCCCGCAGCGCGGCGACGAGCTCGTCATTGCCGAAGTAGACCGTCTTGCAGTCCGACACCGCGAGATTCTTCGGCAGGCGAGTCGTGAACGCGACGGACGCGGTCGAGATGTCGTCGGCGTACCGCGGCCGGAGTTCCGCCGCGAGAGACGCGGGAAGACGGACGTACCCGCCGCCGACCCCGGACGCCAGCCAGGCCATGTAGACGCGATAAGAGGCGTACGGGAACGCGAACCACATGACGGCGGCGGCGACCGGCAGCGCGAAGAGCGCGGCCGCGATCACCGCCGCGCGGCGGGCCGTCTTCCCGGTTCGATGCTGACGCCAGGGACGCATGCCGTCATTCTACCAGACCGGCTCCCCGCCCGTTTGCGGGCAGCGCGGCGCGGGACTACGCTGGTGATGGTTCATTCAAAAGGAGGTGGCGTCATGGCCTCCCTCAAAACGGGTCTCCTGCTGCACTTCTACCAGCCCTGGTGGCAATTCCCGGACGTGCTCGATCGCATCGTCGACGAGTGCTACCGGCCGATCTTCCGCTGGCTGGCGCGCCGGAAGCGGTTCTCTTTCAGCGCGAACGTCACCTGGTCGCTGCTCGAACAGCTGTCCGAGCGCCACGAAGACGTCGTCGCGCTCATCGGGGACGCGGCCGCGCGCGGTACCGTCGAACTGTTCGGCACCGCCGCGCACCATCCGATCATGCCCCTGTGCACGCCTGACGAGATGCATCGCCAGATCGTCCGCGACCGCAAGGGCAAGCTCTCGCTCGGCCTGCCGCCGAGCACCTGCGGGGGGTTCTATCTCCCGGAGTACGCCTGGAGCGACGCCGTCGCGGGTCCGCTCGCGGACGCCGGCTGCTCGTTCACGGTGGCGGACGACGCCATGTTCGCGGCGCAGCATTCCGGCGCGCCGTTCGATACGGTCCCGATGGTCGGCCGGCTGGCGGTCTTCCTGCGCTCGCGGTCCTGGGGCAACGCCTTGTCCCAGGGCCGCTGGGACTTCGACCGCTTCAACGCGGAGTTCTCCGCCGCGGTCCCGCGATGGTTCGGCGGAAGGACCGGGTACGTGGCGCTCGCCACGGACGCCGAGACCTTCGGCCATCACCACAAAGGACTGTTCGAGCGGCTGCTCAAGCCGATGGTCGAGCAGTGGGAACGCGACGGCTCGCACGTCGAGCTGCTCCCCTTCCACGAGCTCCTGCGCACGTTCGGTCCGGGCTCGCGGGAGACCACTGTGCCGCCTGGCTCCTGGTCCACCGAAGCCTACGACTTCGTGGCCGGCGACCATTTCCCGCTGTGGGATTCGCCGGCGAACATCTACCATCGCGCGCTATGGAAGCTGGTCGACGTGGCCAGGAGCCACGGCGGCGATCCCGCGGCCGCGGAGGACGTCCTCAAGGCGCTCTCCAGCTGCTGCTGGTGGCAGGTGTCCGGACGGCCATGCTTCAATCCCCCGCTCATGATGTTCGGCGCCCGCAAGGCCCTCGAGATCATCGAACGCGTCGGCAGCGACGACGAACGCCGCGCGGGCCGCGAAGCCTACGCCGCGCTCGTCCGCCTGCCCGGCATCAACGCTTGAGACGCAAGCCCCCTCACGAGGGGGCTTTTTTTGGCCCGCCGTTTCCATGCTATGCTGAGGACGTCATTCATCATGCGACCTATGCCCTCCACGCGTCCTACACGACTCGCGCCCCTCGGCGCCACCGCGGTACTTTTGCTCCTCGTCGGCGCCGGCTGCATCACCGGCATGCCCGCACCCTCCGACAGCAACGGGCTCCCGCCGGGACCGGAGGCGAACGAAGGCGAGCAGGGTTCAGCGCCGGCCCCGCAGGTCCAGCAGGCCTTCTTCGTCGGCGAACCCCAGCTCAGTTTCAACCACGTGCAGCCCGGGGTCCGCAGCGAGTTCTACGTCGACCTGCAGGCCGCCGCCAACCCGCCGCAACTCGACATCAGGGACGCCAACGATCCGGGCCCCGTCGTCACGCTGACGCTGAGCGGCCCCGGCATCATGGGCGAGGCGACGGAAACGCATCCGTACGAGGCGGGGCAAAAGATCCGCTTCACCTGGAACATCAACCGCCTCGGGACGTACAAGGCCGAAGGCGGCGTCTACCTCGGCAGCCAGCTCGAGTCCCCGATCTCGGGGCAATTGAAGGTCCAATAGCGCGAACATCGAAAGACCCGGCCTGCGCGGCCGGGTCTTTGCATGCATCCTTCACTTCTTGAGCCCCACGCCCTTGCGCAGGAGGCGCAGGCACAGAGCGGTCAGCGCGGCGTTGGCGAGCACCAGGAACACCACGCTCTGCCATACGGGGATCGACGAGGTGCCGAAGAACCCGTAGCGGAAGCCGTCGACCATCGCCGAGATGGGATTGAGGCGCGACACGACCTGCCAGAACGGCGGCAGCGACGAGATGGAATAGAACACGCCGCCGAGGTACGTGAGCGGGGTCAGCACGAAGGTCGAGAAGATGCTGATGTCATCCCACTTCTTCGCGTAGATGCCGTTCAGGAACCCGCCGAGCGAGAACAGGCCCGCGGTCAGGAGCAGGAAGACGACGACGGCCCAGGGATGGACCACCGGAGGGCGCGTGAAGAACAGCGACACGGCCAGGACCAGCGCGCCGTTCACCGTGCCGCGCACGATGCCGCCGGTGACGTAACCCGCGAGCATCACCCAGCTCGGCGTCGGCGACACGAGGATCTCCTCGATGTTCTTCATGAACTTGGCCATGAAGAAGGTCGACACGACGTTCATGAAGCTGTTCGTGATGACGGCCATCATCACGAGGCCGGGCACGATGAAGGTCATGTAGGAGACGCCGCCCATCTGGCCGACCCGGGAGCCGACGAAGCCGCCGAAGATGAGGAAATACAGCGACTGCGTGATGAGCGACGGCAGGATGGTCTGCGGCCAGATGCGGAAGATGCGGAACGTCTCCTTGCGCACCATCGTCATGTAGGCGTTGCGGATGAGGGATGCCTTCATATCATTTGGCGATGGTCGAGAGATACAGTTCCTCGAGCCGGTTGTGCGCGTGGTTCAGGTCGACGACCTGCAGCCCGGCCGCTTTGACGCGTCCGATGAAGGCCTCGAGGGTGTCGCCCGACGCGAGCGACACGACGATGTCGGCGCCGTCGCGCGATTCGGCGCCGCACGCCGCGGCCTGCGCCTCGGTGGGCGCGGCGGACAGGGTCGCGCGGTAGCGGCGCCCGTCGGCCTCGGCCATGAGCGCCTTGACCGGGCCCGACTTCACCACGCTCCCCCGCTGGACGATGACCATGTTCTTGCAGAGCTGCTCGACCTCCTCGAGGTAGTGCGTGGTCAGCACGATGGTCGTGCCCGCGGCGTTGAGCGCGCGCAGGTAGTCCCACATGCCGCGGCGCAGCTCGACGTCGACGCCCGCGGTCGGCTCGTCGAGCATGAGCAGCCTGGGGCGATGGACGAGCGCCCTCGCGATCAGGAGGCGGCGCTTCATGCCGCCGGAGAGCGAGATGGATTGCACGTTCGCCTTGTCCTTGAGGCCCAGCGCCTCGAGCAGTTCGTCGGCGCGGGCCTGCGCTTCCCGGAGGGGCATGCCGTAATAACCGCCCTGCGTCGCGATGATGTCGCGCGGCGTCTCGAAGATGCTGAAATTGAACTCCTGCGGCACGAGCCCGATCATGACGCGCGTGGCGTCCGGGTCCTTGTCCTGGTCGACGCCGAAGACGGACACCGAGCCGGCGGTCTTCGTCGTCAGGCCCGTCGCGATGCTGATGAGCGTGGTCTTGCCCGCGCCGTTCGCGCCGAGCAGCGCGAAGAAATCCCCTTCCTCGACGGCGAGGTCGACGCCCTTGAGCGCTTCCACGCCCCCGGCGTAGGTCTTGCGGAGTCCGGTGATGTCGAGCGCGCGCATGTCAGCCTTGTTTCGCCTTGGCGTACGCGGGCCGGTCGGCGCAGCGCTTCGCCCAGGCGGTGATGGCCGGATAGCCGGAGAGGTCGAACTCCGCGGCCTCGGCGTAATTGAAGGTGGGGCGGCAGACGACGTCCGCGACGGTGAACGCGTCGCCGGCGACGTACTGATGCTGCGCGAGCCAGGCTTCGAGCACGGCGAGCGAGCTGGCGAGCGCCTCGCGGGCCTTGGCCTCGGCCTCGGGCGCCGCGGGCTTCCCCCAGGACTTGCCCGCGAGCAGCGCGAAGTTCTTGTCGACGTTGAGCAGCGTGAAGAGCTCCCAGCGGAGCAGCGTCGCGTGCGATTCGGGCGTCGCCGGGCCGAAGAACGACGGATCGTGCTTCTCGGCGAGATAGTGGACGATCGCTGCCGACTCGGTCAGGACGAAGCCGTCGTAGACCATCGCCGGGACCTGGCCCATCGGATTGACGGCGAGGTAGGCAGGCTGCTTGTGTTCGCCGGCGCGCATGTCGAGCTTGGCGGTCTCGTAAGGGAGGCCGAGTTCGGCGAGCATCCAGTGAGGACGGAACGACGAACCGAAACGGCCGCCGTAGACGGTGATCTGGGGCATGGTAGGTGATGACGGATAAGACCGTCATGATAGGCGACAGACGGCTGTCTTGCAAGGGTGCGGGGTCCGGCGCCGAAGCGGCTCAGCGGAAGACGTAGGACGGCAGGAGCCGCTCAGCCTGCTCGAGGCTCATCATCGGGAAATATTCGCCGAGCGGCTTGCGGGTCCACCAGTTGCCGGAGGCACGCCGCTCCTCGGGGGTCGTGAAATGATATTCATAAAGGATGGCCCGGACGTACCTGGGCGGCGTGGCGGGGAAAGGGTTCCGCGACAGCTGCGAGGCGATGCCCTTGTCTCCGGCCAGCAGCTTGCCAAGCAAGTTCTGGAACCACGGCTCGTATTCGGGAGGGGTGAACCCGGCGAACCACATGAGCCAGCCAAGCCGTTCATGGTACGGCGCGATCTGCGGCGGACGGCGGTCGAGGTCGTCGGGACGGCCGCGGAAGCCGTATTCCTTCCACGACGATGACGAGGGGTCTTCCGCGTCGGTGCCTTCCACGACGACGACGAACTGCTTCTCGGTGATGCTGCCGAACGCGCCGTAAGAACCGACGAGGTGCAGAGGATTGTAGTCGGCGTTCATGGCCTGCCGGGGCGAGAGCAGGTTGATGATGGGGAAGACGCTCAGCATCGCCACGATGGCGGCGAGCACGAGCACCGCCCATCCGACCGGCTGCGAGGGTAAGGCCGCGTGCGCGGCGGCGATCCTGGCCAGTCCCGGCACGAGCGACAGGACCTTGTCGTTCAGCAGGCTGAACGACAAGACCAGCGTCATGAAGTTGAGCCAGGCGAAATTGCCGCTCACGAACAGCATGCCGTGGAAGAGCAGCGTGAGGACGCCCGCGACGGCCGCGAAGGGCTGCATGAGGAAGTATGCGAACGGTACGATGAGCTCGACGAAATGGTTGTAGAGCACGCCGCCGCGCAGGAGCGGCCTGGGCAGCCAGTGGAAGTACCAGCTGAGCGGGTTCGGCATCGGCTGCGTCTCGAAGTGGCGGTACAGGCAGGTGAGGTCGCGCCAGCAC
>DATJFD010000084.1:0-8859 GCA_035495855.1 Binatia bacterium
ACAGCAGTTGAAAGGCCAAAAAAACAAAACGGCCATGTACCCTGGACAAGGCGACCAATTCGGCGCACCGATCGACCCCACCGAAGGCCCGTTCTTCGGCGGCGGCTCAGGAGGGCCCCCCTCAGGGGACGCCATGTTCGAGTCGTTCCTGGAAGGGGACGACGAGATCGACGCGTTGCCGAAAAAGCGCACCGAGGAGCGCAATGACGAGGTTTTGAACGTCGGGCTGCATTTCTTCGAGAAGATGAGGGGATTGCGCTAAAAAAGAACAAAGAGCAGAGAACAAAGACTGCAAGGAGGCGGGCCAATGGCCCGCTTTTGAAATTTCCTTCCTTTTGCTCTCTCAGCTCTGGTCTCTGTACTCTCGCAGAACATCTTCGTTGTTCGGCAGCATTGCCCGTTCGCGGACCCTTTGTTACGCTATTCCCACTCTATGGACACCGCACGGAACCGGAAGATCGCGGTCATGGGCGTCGGATGGGTCGGCGGAGCGCTCGCCCGCTGGTTCGACGATGCGGGTTTCGCGCCGCTGCGCTATGACCCGCCTAAGGGACTGGGCTCGCGCGAGGAGCTCGCGGACGCCGACATCATCTTCGTGTGCCTGCCTACGCCGTACGACGCGGCCGCGGGAGGCTTCGATCTCTCCTTCGTCCGCGAAGGCGTCGCCTCCGTTCCCGGCGCCAGGACCATCGTCATCAAGTCGACGGTCCTTCCCGGCACGACGGAAGCGCTGCAAAAGGAGTTCCCGCAGCATCGCTTCCTCTTCAATCCCGAGTTCCTGCGGCAGAGCACCGCCGACGAGGACCTTCGGAACCCCGACCGCCAGATCGTCGGCACGACGGCCGCGAGCCGCGGAGACGCCGATGCGGTGATGGCCGCGCTGCCGAAGGCGCCGTTCTCGCGCGTCACCTCGGCGACCGAAGCCGAGACCGTGAAGTACTTCGGCAACTGCTTCCTGGCGATGAAGGTCGTGTTCGCCAACCAGGTGTTCGACGTGTGCGAGCGGCTCGGCGTCGACTACGATCTCGTGAAGGATTGCGCCGCGGCGGACCCGCGGATCGGCGAAAGCCACCTGCAGGTCCTCCATGACGGCTACCGCGGCTACGGCGGGAGCTGCTTCCCGAAGGACATGCGCGCGTTCATCCAGCTGGGCGACGCGGTCGGCGTCGACCTGGCGCTGCTCAAGACCTGCGAACGCCTCAATCAGGAAGTGCTCGCGAAGAACCCGGTGAAGGAAGGAACGCGCGCGGCGCAGTGAAAAGAGAAAAGCGAAAAGAGAAGAGCCGCCGCCGGTCCCTTTTCTCTCTTCTCTCTTCTCTTTTCTCTCCGAGAATGAATATCCGGAATGCAACAATCGCGTTCCTCTCCGCCCTGCTCGTCGCGGCAGGGCCTTTTTCCGTTTCCGCCGCCGAGCGCGTCCCGGACGACACGTATTTCGGCCAGCAATGGTACCTGCGGCAGATCCGCGCGCCCGAGGCCTGGAACTACAGCCTCGGGTTCGAGGGCGTGACCGTCGCCATCATCGACAGCGGCGTCGACACGCTGCATCCCGACCTGAAGGACAACATCTGGCGCAACGTCGGAGAGATCGCCGGCGACGGCATCGATAACGACGGGAACGGCTACGTCGACGACGTGCACGGCTGGGACTTCGTCGGCAACGACGCCGACCCGCGGCCCGACGTCACCGGCGGCTTCAGCTTCCTCGGGGCGAACCACGGCACCATCGACGCGGGCGTCGTCGCCGCGCGCGGCAACAACGGCCGCGGCGTGACCGGCGTCACCTGGCAGACGACCATCATGCCGCTGCGCGTCCTTGATTCGAACGGCGCGGGAGACCCGCAGGACGTGGTCCGCGCGGTCGAGTACGCCGTCCACAATGGCGCGAAGGTCATCAATCTGAGCTTCGCGGGCACGACCTACAACGAGGAGCTGGCCATCGCGCTCCGGAACGCCTACGACCGCGGCGTGTTCGTCGTCGCCGCGGCCGGCAACGCGCCGGAAGGCGGCACGGCCGACGATCTCGACGCGCAGCCGCTCTATCCCGTGTGCTTCGACAACGCCTCGGAAGAGAACTTCGTGTACGGCGTGGCGGCCACGGATGAGAAGGACAAGCGCGCGGCGTTCTCGAATTACGGCGCGGGCTGCGTGGACATGAGCGCTCCCGGGACCCGCGTGCTCTCGACGCAGTACTACGTCCCCGGCAGCAAGGACTTCGGCCAGCCCTACGGCGGCTACTTCAACGGCACGTCCATCGCCGCCGCCGAGGTCTCGGGCGTCGTGGCGCTGCTCCGCTCGCTCGACCACAACCTGACGCCCAAGCAGATCATGAACGTGCTCACCGATTCCTCCGTGAAGATCGATGACATGAACCCCGGGTATTTCGGCAGGCTCGGCCGCGGCCGCATCGACGCCGCCGCGGCGGTCGAGAAGGTCCTGTCGCTGAAGAAGCGCGCCGAGCCGTCCGTGGCGACGGAAACGCTCCTCCCGCCGCACAGCCGCGTCGTCGCGGCTGCTCCCGGCCCCGGCAGGAAGCCCGAGGTCCGGTTGTTCACCGACGACGGCATGTTCGTACGCTCGTTCATGGCCTTCCCCGAGTCGTTCCGCGGCGGCATCTCGCTCGCCATCGCCGACTTCGACGGCAACGCCCGCAAGACCATCGTGGCCGGCGCCATGGCAGGGGGCGCGCCCCAGGTGCGCATCTTCGACATCAATACCCGCGCCATCGGCGGTTTTTACGCGTACGACGAGCGGTTCACGGGCGGCGTGAACGTGGCCGCGGGCGACCTCGACGGCGACGGCAAGGATGAGATCGTCACAGGCGCCGGGCCGGGCGGAGGACCGCACGTCCGCATCTTCTCTCCCGGCGGAAGGTTCCTCGGAGGGTTCTTCGCGTTCTCGGAACGGTCGCGCACCGGCGTGAACGTCGCCGTCGGCGACCTCGACGGCGACGGCAAGGCCGAGATCGTCACGGCGGCGCCGAAGGGGACGACGGTGAAGGTCTGGGACGGCAAGGGCGCGCTCATGACGACGTTCGCGGCGGCCGGCCAGGTGAAGGACGTCGCCGTCGGCGACCTCGACGGCGACGGCAAGGCCGAGATCATCGTGCGCGCGGCGTCGAGGAAGGGCGTCGTCGCCGCGGCCTATCATGTCGACGGCGGCAAGATGGCGGACCTCGATCCGGAGTCGCTCGCGCCGGCCTCCCGCACCTCCGCCCGCGCCGTCTTCGGCTCGCTGCCCGGGGCCAGGCCCGCGGTCGCAGTGCTGAAGCCCGGCAGCGCCATCCGGTTCCAGCCGTTCGAAGCCTCGTTCCTCGGCGGCATCTCCGCCATCATCGCCGAATAGCATGCGCGCCATCATCGAGGCCCTCATCGAAGCGTTCATCGACTCGCGCAAGCGCCTCGCCGCGCAGTTCCTGAAGTTCGCGGCCGTCGGCGCCTTCAATACGGTGCTCGATTTCGGCGTCTACCTCTGGCTGACGCGGTCGTACGCGTTCTGGGGCGCGCACATCGTCGGCGCGGCGAGCGTTTCCTTCGTGTTGGCCGCGACCTCGAGCTTCCTGCTCAACAATTTCTGGACCTTCGGACAGGACGCGGCCGGATGGCACCGGCGCGTGCCGAAGTTCTTCGTCGTCGCCCTCGGCGGCCTGCTTTGGAACGCGGCCATCCTCCATCTGCTCACGACCGCCGGCGTCCACGACATCATCGCCAAGCTCGTCGCGACCGGCGTCGTCCTCATCTGGAACTTCACGCTGCAGAAGAAATGGACCTTTAGGGCGTGAGTGGAGAGTGGAAAGTTTAAAGTGGAGAGGAAAACCGGCCCTGACGGCCGGTTTTTGGACAGGAACTCTTAATTTTTCTGGACCCCGCATCAAGTGCGGGGTGACAGTTTAGGCGGGTACGAGATGACCGCACCATCGAAGCCGAGCTCAGAGATCCTGCGAGAAATCCGGCCCGACCAAAATGAGAGAGTGTCCCATTTTTGAGGCCGGATTTCCATCCTCCCACCCATCGAAGGGAGCGCATCCCTGAACCGAGCGCGGAGGCCGGGCCGGACAGGCCACGCGGCGACCATTTCAGGACCCATGGGATTATGGGTCCTGGGTCGCCGCTGGCCTGACCGGACGGCCGGCTCGGTATTTTAAAGAGACACAAGTCTCCCAACTTCCCGCCGGGCGCGGTATAATGACGGACGTATGCCATCCCCGTTCGGAAAGAAGAACGTCATCGTCACCGGAGGCGCCGGCTTCATCGGCACGTTCCTTTGCGAACGCCTGCTCAAGGAGGACTGCCGCGTGCTCTGCATCGACAATTTCACGACCTCGCACCCGGAGAACATCGCGCACCTCCTCAAGAACCCCGACTTCGAGTTCATCCGCCATGACGTCAACGAGACCTTCGATCTCGAGCAGTATCCCGAGCTGCAGCTCTTCAACCTCCGCCTGCAGGGCTTCCAGGAGGTCTACCACCTCGCCTGCCCGCGCACCGGCCGCCGCTTCGACAAGTTCCAGCTGGAGACGCTGCTCACCAACTCCGTCGGCCTGCACAACGTCCTCGAGGTCGCGGTGAAGTGGAAGGCGAAGTTCTTCCTCGCGTCGTCCGCCGTGGTCTACGGACCGCGTCCCGCCGACGGGCATCTCCTCAAGGAAGGGGAGTACGGCACCTTCGGCCACCTCGAGCCGAACAGCTGCTACGACCAGGGTAAGCAGTGGGCCGAAACGATGGTCGACACCTACCGCCAGGTCCACGGCATCGACATCCGCATCGGCCGGATCTTCCGCACCTTCGGCCCGCGCATGCCGCTCGACGACGGCCACCTCATCCCGGACTTCATCCAGAACGCCATGGACGGCAAGGACATCGCCGTCTTCGGCGAGGACCTGCGCAGCTCGTTCCTCTACGTCACCGATTGCGTCGACGCCATCGTCCGTTCGATGCAGCTCATCAAGGACCCCGGACCGATGAACATCGGCAGCGACTACGACCTCAAGATCTCGGACGTCGCCCGCCATATCATCGAGCTGACCGGTTCCTCGAGCCATATCGCCATCGAGGAGCCTCCCTATTACATGGCCCAGCACGGCCTGCCCGACCTCACCAAGGCGCGGGAGGAACTGGGCTGGCTGCCGATCGTGACCTTCGAGCAGGGGCTCAAGCGGACCATCGAGTACACCTCCGCCAACCGCGGCATCCTCCGGCCGGAGAACGAAATGGGCCTGTGAAGCCGAAAGCCGCCCCCGGGCGGCTTTTTTGCGGGAATCCCGCCGTTTCTCTATACTGGGGGAAGCATTTGCGCCGCCTTTAGCCCTGCGCCATTCCCGCTTTTATGCCCGAAAAACCGATCTTCGAGAAAAAGAACATCCTGGTCACCGGCGGGGCCGGGTTCATCGGCTCGTTCCTCTGCGAGCGGCTCTTGAAGGACAACAAGATCGTCTGCGTCGACAATTTCATCACCTCCGAGGAGAACAACATCACGCACCTCCTCAAGGACACCAACTTCGAGTTCATCAGGGCGGACATCAATGAGCCGCTCGACCTGGAGTCTTATCCCGAGCTCGAGCGCTTCAAGCTCAAGTTCCAGGGCTTCCAGGAGGTCTATCACCTCGCCTGCCCGACCTCGGCCAAGAAGTTCGAGGAGTTTCGGCATCAGACGGTGCTCGCGAACTCGGTCGGCCTGCGCAACGCGCTCGACATCGCCGTGAAGTACAAGGCGAAGTTCTTCCATGCCTCCACGTCGGTGGTCTACGGCCCGCGCCCGGAGGACGGACACCTCTTCAAGGAAAGCGAGTTCGGCACCTTCGACCACCTCACGCCGCGCAGCTGCTACGACGAAGGCAAGCGCTGGGCCGAGACGATGGTCTACACCTACCGCCAGGTCCACGGGCTCGACGCGCGCATGGGCCGCATCTTCCGCACCTACGGGCCGCGCATGCTGCTCAACGACGGCCAGATGATCCCGGACTTCATCATGAACGCGCTCGACGGGCGCGACCTCGTCATCTACGGCGACGAGAACTTCCGCACCTCGCTCATCTACGTGTCCGACGTGGTCGACGCGGTGATCAAGCTCATGAGCATGCCGAAGGACCCGGGCATCGTGAACATCGGCAGCGATTACGACATCAAGCTGGTCGACGTCGCCAAGCGCATCATCGACCTGACCAACTCGACCTCGAAGATCACCTTCGAGCCGCCGCTGCTCTTCATGTCGCAGCTCGGCCTGCCGGACCTGACGCGCGCCAAGGAGCAGCTCGGCTGGCTCCCGCTCATGTCGCTCGAGCAAGGTCTTAAGCGTTCGATCGAATACACCATCGCCCACCGGGGCCTGATCAGGCCGACGCTCGGGAAATAGATAAAAGGTCGAAAGGGGAAGAGGGGGAGAGGGGAAAAGCGTTTCTTTACCCCTTTATCCCTTTACCCCTTTCGGCCCTCCGGTCATGAAAGTCTTCGTCGTCATGCCTGCCTACAACGAGCGGGGGAGGATCGGCGCGGTGGTCCGCGGTCTTTTGCCGCGCGTCGACCGCGTCATCGTCGTCGATGACGGTTCGACCGACGGCACCGCCGACGAGGCGCGCGCGGCCGGCGCGGACGTCGTCGCGCACGTGCTGAACCGCGGCCAGGGCGCCGCGCTCAAGACGGGCACGCTGCTCGCGGCCGACGAGGGCGCGGACGTCATTGTGCATTTCGACGCCGACGGCCAGCACGACCCCGACGCGCTCCCGGCGCTCCTCGCGCCCTTCGAGCTCGGTTCGGCCGACGTCGTCTTCGGCTCGCGCTTCCTCGGCCTCCGCTCCGACGGCATGCCCTTCTCGCGCCGCCTCCTGCTCGGCGCCGCGCGGCAGTTCTCGAGCCTCGTGCTCGGCATCCCGCGCAGCGTGACCGATCCGCAGAGCGGCGTGCGCGCCATGTCCGCCGAGGCCGCCCGCGGCATCGACTTCACGCAGGACCGCATGGCGCACTGTTCCGAGATCCTGCGGCTCGTCTCGCGTTCCGGCCTGCGTTCCGTCGAGGTGCCGGTGCGCGTCATCTACACCGCCGAGACGCTGGCCAAGGGCCAGAAGGCCGCGGACGCCGTGAGGATCGTCTGGCAGCTGCTGCTCGGCGCCTTCCAGCGCTGATCGCGAAGGTTCCACCTCGGAACTCTCCACTCTCCACTCTAAACTCTAAACTCTCGACTTCCGGGTATGGTCATCCAGGTCCTGCTCATCGCCATGCTGGCCGGGGCCCTCGTGCTCACCTGGCGGCGCAGCAAGCAGGGCGCGCTCTCGCGCCTCGGCGCCTTCCTCTGGAGCGCGCTGTGGATCGCCGCCGCCATCGTGGTGCTCCGGCCGGAGGTCGCGACCTTCTTCGCTTCGCTGGTCGGCGTCGGCCGCGGCGCGGACGCCGTCATCTACGTTTCGATCATCGCGCTCTTCTATCTCGTCTTCCGCATCTTCCTCCGCCTCGACAAGCTCGACCGCGACCTCACGGCGCTGGTCAGGAAAGTGAGCGTCGCCGAGCGCGACGCGCGCCGCGACGGGCAGCGATAGGAGTACCCAGTAACCAGTACTCAGTACCCAGACGTTCTGTTTACTGTTTACTGGTTACCGGGTACTGCATACTCTCATGATCAAAGTCGCCGTCATCGTCGTCACCTATAACTCCGCGCGCTTCGTCGACGGCTGTTTCGGTTCGCTCGCGGCCATGGACTCGACGGGTCTCGAGACGGCGGTCGTGGCCATCGACAACGGCTCGAAGGACGACACGGTCGAGCGCATGAAGGCGTATCCCTGGGTGTCGACCGCGGTCTCGAAGGAGAACCTCGGCTTCGCCGGCGGCAACAACCTCATCATGCGCCATGCCATGGAGGGCGGCGCCGATTACGTCTACCTTCTCAACCATGACACCGAGGTCACGCCGTCCTTCCTGACGGAGGCGGTGCAGGCGGCGGAGGCGGACCTGAAGATCGGCGCGGTGCAGTCGCTCCTCCTGCTCCATCCCGACAAGGACCTCATCAACAGCACCGGCAACGCCATCCATTTCCTCGGCTTCGGTTACTGCCTGGATTACCGGCGCCGCCTGGCCGATTGGCGGCCTCCCTCCGGCGAGAAGGAGATCGCCTACGCTTCCGGCGCCGGCGTGCTGTACCGCGTCGCCGCGCTGCGCGAGGCCGGGCTGCTCGACGAGGAACTGTTCCTCTACCACGAGGACCTCGACCTCGGCTGGCGCCTGCGCCTCATGGGCTGGAAGAACGTGCTCGCGCCGGCCTCGGTCGTCCACCACAAGTACGAGTTCTCCCGGAGCATCACGAAATACTATTACATGGAACGCAACCGCTACGTCGTGTTCCTCAAGAACCTGCGCGTCTGGACGCTCGCCGTGCTGGCCCTGCCGCTCGCCGCGGCCGAGATCGCGCTCCTGGCCGCGTCCGTGCGCTCCGGCTGGTGGCGCGAGAAGCTCAGGGTCTACGGCTATTTCTTCAAGTCCCGCGGCTGGAAGCATATCGCGAGCGAGCGCAAGCGCATCCAGTCGACCCGCAAGGTGGGGGACCGCGAGATCGTCCGGCTGTTCGTGCCGACCATCGGCTACCAGGAGGTCGCCGGGCCGTTCACGAAGTACGTCGCCAACCCGCTCATGACCGCCGCCTGGGCCGTCCTGCGCCTCCTTATCGTCTGACCATGCCCGCCAAACGTTCCATCGCCATCGTCACGCCGACGTTCCCGCCGTACCGCGGCGGCATCGGCAAGGTCGCCGAGCTCGACGCCCGCCAGCTCGCCGAGATCGGTTTCGACGTGCACGTCCATTCGCCGGCAGGCGCTCGCCCCGACGGCGCGCCGTACGCCTTCCATCTGATGCCGGCGCTCCTGCGCTACGGGAACGC
>DATJFD010000085.1:0-6705 GCA_035495855.1 Binatia bacterium
CGACGCGGTCGCCGACCCCGAGCGCGGGCAGCTCGATGTCCTTCACGATGACGTCGATGCTGTCGCAGGACGGCCCGACGAGGGACACGAGCTCCTTGTGCGCGGGCGCGCCTTTGGTCAGACATTGCACAGGATACCAGAAGGTCTCGTAGGTCTCCATCAGCCCGTTGAACACCCCGGCGTCGAGATAGATCTTCTTCTCGCCGTTCCGGACCGCGCGGCCGATGACCGAGGCGACGAACACGCCCGCGTCGGCGACGAGGAAGCGGCCCGGCTCGATCATCACGCGGCTCGCTTCGGGCAGGAGTTCGCGTATGGCCCTCGTCGCCTCCCCGCCGATCTCGGCGACGGTCGGGAGTCCCTGCCTGTAGGGCGCGGGCAGTCCCCCGCCGAGGTTGAGGACGGAGAGCTTCACGCCGGCGGCGGCCGCCTTCTTCCAGACATGCGCGCAATGCTCGACTGCGCTGCGCCAGTTGCGGACGTTCTCGCATTGGGAGCCGACGTGGAAGGTGGTGCCGACGGGTTCGAGGCCGGCCTCCTTCGCCTTCATGAGGAGACGGACGGCCTCGTCGTCGTTCACGCCGAACTTGCCGGAGAGCGGCCAGCCGCTGCCGGTGTTGTCGACCGCAAGACGGACGCAGAGTTGCGCGCCGGGCGCGAACGCGGCGATCTTCGGTATCTCGTCGTCGGAATCGAACGCGAAGAGGCGGACGCCGCGCTCGTGCGCGTACGCGACGTCGTCCGGGACCTTCACGGGGTTCGAGAACGTGACGCGCGAACCCTCGATGCCCATATCGCAGAGCAGCGAGAGCTCGGCTGCGGAGGCGACGTCGAAATTCCCGCCGCACTTCTCGATGGCGTGCAGCGCGAGCGGGTGGTTGTTGGCCTTCACCGCGAAGAAGATGCCGATGTCCGGACCGAAGGCTTCGGCGACGGCGCGGTAGTTGGCGGCGATGCGTTCTTCGTCGAGGAGGATGAAAGGGGTCTTGAGCTTCTTCTCTCGCGCGAGCTCAAGCGCGGATGGGGACGGCGTCATGCTCGATACGATACTAAAAATGAGGCATGGTCCGCAATGACCCCCGTATAAATTCTTTACATTTCGTCGGGCGCGCGGACGCCGAGGAGCGCGAGGCCGTTCGCGAGCGCGGCGCGGGCGGCGGCGACGATGGCGAGGCGACGGCTCCGGTCCGCGGGCGGCGCGGACAGCACGGGAACGTCGCGATAGAAGTCGTTGGAAGCCTGGGCCAGCTCGAAGAGGTACTGCGCCAGGATGGACGGGCGGTAGGCGGCCGCGGCGTCGGACACGGTCTGCGGCAGGTCGGCGACAAGGCGGAGCAGCGCGAACTCCTTGGGATCATCGGCGGCGGTGCAGACCGAGACGGTCTCCCCTTCCGCCTTGGCGAGGATGGAGGACAGGCGCGCGTGGCCGTACTGCACGTACGGGCCCGTGAAGCCGTCGAAGGACAGCGCGGCCTCCATGTCGAAGGTGATCGGCCGGTCGTTGTCCTGCTTGAGCATGCCGAACTTCATCGCGCCCTCGGCGATGGCCCAGGAGGTCGCCTTCACCTTCGCGTCGTCCCAGTCCTCATGGCGCTTGCGCGTCTCGGACGCGACCATCGCGATCATTTCGTCGCGGAAGTCCTCGTAGGTGACGATGTTGCCTTTGCGGGACGACATCGCGCCTTCCTTGAGCGTCACGAACTCATAGCCGAGGTGCGTCATCTGCTTCTTGAAGCCCATGCGCGCGAGCGTCGCGAAGAACTGTTTGAAATACAGCGACTGGCGCGTGTCGACGATATGGATGCTGGAGGTCACGCCCGGGAATTCCTTGAACTTCAGGCCGGCGAGCGCGAGCTCCTTCGTGGAGTAGAGCGCCGTGCCGTCGGATTTGAGCACCAGGAAGACGCCGAGGTCCTCGGGCGCGGAAAGGTCGACGATGATGGCGCCGCGCTCCCCTTCCTTCGCGATGCCGCGCCTGAGAAGGTCCTGCACCAGCATCTTGCCGGGGCCTTCGACCTCGGATTCGAGATACGTGCGTTCGAAATGGATGCCGAGCTCCCTGAAGATGACGTCCATCTGCCTGAGGCAGGCGTCGCGGGTGTCGAGCCACAGCGCTTCCCAGGCCGGGTCGTGCTTCTCGAGCGCCTGCAGCACCGCGGAGATCTGCGGCTTGTATACCTCTTCGTCGGACTCGGCGAGGCGCGTGGCGTCGGTGTAGATCTTGCCGAAGGCGGTGATGCCGTCGCCGACGGGCTCGGCGCCGGGAACCTCGCCCTTGCGGACCTTGTCGTAGTACCAGAGCCACTTGGCGACATGCGCGCCGACGTCGCCGATGTAGTTCACGGGGACGACGTCATGGCCGGACGCGCGGAGCAGCCGCTCGACGGACAGGCCGAGCGCGAAGTTGCGGAGGTGGCCGACGTGGATCTCCTTGTGGGTGTTCGGCGAGCCGTACTCGATCATGACGCGGCCGTTTTTCCTTTCCGTCGCGTGGCCGAAGTCGGCGGCGCGGCCGAAGACCTCCTCGAGCACCGCGGTCGCGAAGGCGCGCTTGTCGAAGAAGACGTTGACGTACGGCCCGACGGCGCGCGCTTCGGCGACGAGGCCGAGCGGGACGAGCTTCGCGGCCGCGTCCTTGGCGAGCTGGGCGGGGTTCTGTTTGAGGGACTTGGCCGCGGCGAAGCAGGCGAACGAAAGGTCGCCCATGTCGGCCTGCGGCGGCCGCGCCAGGTCTTCGACGGCGACGGAAGCACCCTCCGGAAGGGCGTTCCGGAGGGCGTCGGCGGCCTGTTGTTTGGCGTTTTCGAGGGTAGTCATGTCCAATTTTTTGTCATTCCGCGCCGGGACGCGGAATCCACGATATCGTGGATCCCGGCTCGGGGGCCGGGATGACAATGTAATATTTCTGGATCCTGCATCGAGCGCAGGACGAGAGTGCGGGTTGGCGGTATCACTTCGCCACGACGTTCACGAAGTGCCGCTTGCCTTTCTGAATGAGGACCGGCGTCTTGCCGACGGCGATCGCGGCCATCGGGTCCTTCACGACCGCGCCGCCGACCTTCACGCCGCCCTGCTCTATCTGCCGCTTGGCCTCGCTCTTCGAGGCCGCGAGCTTCGTCTCGACCAGCAGTTCCACGAGGGAACGGTCGCCGCCCGCGACGCGCATCTCCGGCACGTCGTCCGGCGTCTCCTTGTTCTTGAACACTTTGGTGAACGCGTCCTCCGCGGCGTCGGCGTCCTTCGCCGAGTGGTACATGCCGATGATCGCCTTGGCGAGCTTCGCCTTGGCGTCGCGCGGGTTCATCTTCTTGCTCTCGCAGGCCTCGCGCATCGCGGCGATCTCCTCCGTCGGCGCATCGGTCGCGAGCGTCCAGTAGTCCCACAGCGCCGCGTCGGGGATGGACATCACCTTGCCGAACATCTGCTCGGGCGCGTCGGACACGCCGATGTAGTTGCCGAGCGATTTCGACATCTTCTTCACGCCGTCGGTGCCGACGAGGATGGGACCGAGGAACATGCAGTCCTGCTCGGGCTTGCCCATCTTCCTCTGGAGATCTCGACCGGCGAGGATGTTGAACTTCTGGTCGGTGCCGCCGATCTCGACGTCGGCCTCGACCATGATGGAGTCGTAGGCCTGCATCATCGGGTACATCAGCTCGTGCAGGTGCACGTCCGTCCCCTCCTTGAGCCGCTTCGAGAAATCGTCGCGCTCGATCATGCGGGCGACCGTGAACTGCGCGGCCAGGCCGATCACGGCGTTGAAATCCATCTTCGCGAACCATTCCCCGTTCCAGCGGATCTCGATCTTCTTCACGTCGAGCACCTTGCCGGCCTGCGCCAGGTAGGTCTCGGCGTTCCTTTTGACGTCCTCCTCGGAGAGCATCGGGCGCGTCTTGGACTTCCCCGTCGGGTCGCCCACGCGCGCGGTGTAATCGCCGATGATGAGCACGACCTGATGGCCGAGGTCCTGGAACTCGCGCAGCTTCTTGAGCGGCACGGCGTGGCCGAGGTGGAGGTCCGGTGCGGTCGGGTCGACGCCCAGCTTGATGCGGAGCTTCTTCCCGGAGGAGAGCTTCTTGCGGAGCGAGTCGGCGACGACGACCTCGGCGACGCGGCGCGTCAGCAGTTCGTCGATCTTTTTCTTGTCCGTGGAAACCGGCATAACGATGGAAATGTAGCTGAGCCTTGTGAAAAATGGAAGGTTCGGGCATGGTGCAGGGTGCTCTTTTCAAAGGAGGAAACGATGGTCACCTGCGGAAAATGCTCCCCCGCGGCGAACTGCGCCATGGGCGAAGCTTCAGAGTGCGGGCATGAGTGCACCAGCCGCGGCTACAAATGGTGCGCCCGGTGCGCGCTCGCGCGGCGCGTCTGCCAGCAGTGCGGCCAGCCCCTTCCCCCGAGGAAGGGCGGCAAGAAGCGCGGCGGGAAGCGGAGGCGGCGATGACGCCCCTCTTCTCCTCTCCCTACCACTTCGCCTGGTTCCTGCTCTCGATGACGGTGCTCGTCGTCATGGTCCTCGCGTCCTACTACGGACGCCGCTGGTTCATGTACGGGTTCCTCGGCCACGCCATCGTGGTCATCGAGACGGTCCTGGTGCTGGCCTTCGGCGACGGAGGCCAGGTGTATTCGGTGCATTGCATCTGGTTCAACGGGCTGATGGCGCTCCTCTACTGGAAGCTCATCGGCACGAACAGCGAACCGGACAAGGAGTGATGAGATGCAGGTCGTACACTGGACCCTCGTCTGCGCGCACCTCGCGCTCATCGGCTGGTACTTCCTGGTGAAGTACCGAGTCGGGCGCTCGCCGCCCGCGACGATCCGCGCCATGTGCGCGCCGGGGTTCTACCTCGCGCTCGCCCACGCCGTCGCCGTCGCGTTCGGCGCCGAACCGAGGCTCGGCCAGGCCATCCTCGCTTTCGCGATCGACGCGGGCCTGATGATGCTGTTCCGCTCGCGCTGGAACGAAGCGAAGGAAGAGGCGACGCCGTGAGCGCGCTCGCCGCGATCCTCTACCCCTGGTGGGCATACGTCCTCGCGACGGCGCTCTCGCCGCTGTGGCTGCTGGCGGTGCGGCGCGCTGCCGGCAAGACCGACACCTCGCCCTCGCGGAGGGCGTGGCTCGGCATCCTGCTGCACGCCGTGATCTGGCTGTCGGCGCTGCTCGACACTGGGCTCACGCGGCGGACCGTGACCGTGCTGGTCATCTTCCATGTGATGGCCATGCTCTTCTACGTCGCGGAGGCCTTCCGCCACTACGACGCCGAACGCGGCTGAACCCCCGCCCTTCTCTTTCATCAAAGAAGGCGGGAGACCGCCCCGGACTTCCGGGACGGTCTTTTCTTTTCCCGCCGATACTCAGAGATCCCGTCCAAAAACCGGCCCCAAGGCCGGTTTTCCCGCTTTCGACCCTCGACTCTCGACTTTCGACTCCCTCCATGGCGGCATTGACGGCGCCCCGGTCCCGGCGTACGGTCATCCGTTCGCAGGTCCTTTCACAGGGAGTCAGCCATGGGACAGTCCATCGTTCCGCTCTGGGCCTACATCGCGGCGACCGCGCTCGCGGCCCTCTGGTTCCTCCGCGTGCGCGACGCCGCGGACGACCCCGACCTGTTCTTCTCGCGCAGCCGCATCGGCTCGCTGCTGCACGGCGCCGTCTGGATGGCGGTCCTGCTCGACGGCGGCCTCGCCAAGAGCGACACGCTGCTCGCGGTCTTCGCCATCAACATGTTCGGCACGCTCTTCTACGCGATGTGCATGCGGCGCGCCGACGCGCCCGAATGAAAACCGCCCCGCAGTACTGCGGGGCGGTCTTTTCTTTTCCACAGTTCGGGGACTGTCCCCGAACTGTGGATGATTTCTGGACCCTGAACCATGAAACAAGTTCAGGGTGAGAAGTCAGGCCAATCCTGCGATCTGCGTCTTGAGCTTCGCGATCTTATCCTGGGTCGCTTCCAGCTTCTCGCGTTCCGCGGACACGACCTGCGCGGGCGCGCGGGCGACGAAATCCTTGTTGGCGAGCTTGCCCTCGAGCGAGGAGGCGTACTTCTCGGCCATGGCCAGCTCGTCGCCGAGCCGCTTCTTCTCCGCGCCGAGGTCCACGAGCGAGCCGAGCGGCACGTAGACGGAAACGCCGCCCACGACGTCGCCCGCGGCCTTCTCCGGCTTGGCGCCCTTGGCGACGATATCGAGCTTCTCCGCGCGGCCGAGCCCGCGGATGACGTCCTCGTGCTCCGACAGGAGCACCGCGTGCTTGCCCGCGACCAGCATGGCGTCGATCTTCTTCGACGGCTCCACCTTGTAGTTCGCGCGGATGCCGCGCAGCGCGGTGATGACGTCCTTCACCAGGCCGAATTCCTTGGCCACAGCCTTGTCCGCTCCCCTGCCGGCCTTGGGCCAGGCGCCGATCATCAGGAAGTCGTCCTTCTTGCCGGCCGCGAACACGCGCTGATGGACCTCCTCGGTCACGAAGGGCATGAACGGATGCCAGAGCTTCAGCACGGCGTCGAGCAGGTACGAGAGCATCGCTTCTTTCTTCCCCTCGATCTTGGCGATCTCCAGGTACCAGTCGGCGAGGTCGTTCCAGGTGAAGTCGCGCAGCGTCTCGCCCGGGCGCGAGAAGTTGAAGGCCTCGATGTCGCGGGTCACGCTCGCGATGGCGTCATCGAGGCGTCCGAGGATCCACTTGTCCGCCAGCGTCTTCGGCAC
>DATJFD010000086.1:0-5582 GCA_035495855.1 Binatia bacterium
GCTCGTCGTCGCGCGCACGCCCGCGGCCTTCGCCAACCTCAAATCGCAGTTCCAGTCGCACGTCGTGAAGAAGGAATACGCCGTGCTCATCGACGGCGAACCGCCGCAGGACGAGGGCACCATCAGGCTGGCCATCGGACGGTCATCGTCCGGCGGCAAGATGGCCGCGCGCCCCATGTCCGGCGAGGACGACAAGGACGCCGTGACCCATTACCGCATCGACGAGAAGTTCCCCGTCGCCACGCTCCTCACCGTGCGCACCGAGACCGGCCGCACGCACCAGATCAGGGCGCATTTCCACGCGCTCGGCTGCCCGGTGGTCGGCGACACGCTCTACGGTTTGCGCCGGCCGAAGCGCCTCCCCTCCCCGCGGCTGTTCCTCCACGCCAAGACGCTCGCGTTCACGCATCCGACCAAAGACGAACCTCTGGAGTTCCATTCGCCGCTGCCCGCGGTACTGCAGCTCGTCTTGGAGAAGCTCAGGGGCAAAGGTTGAAAGGAGAAAAGGGGTAAAGTCCTCTACCCCTCTCCCCCTCTACCCCTTTTTCCCTTCATCCATGTTGATCACCATCTCCGGCCTGTCCGGCTCCGGAAAATCGACCGCGGCGAAGGGTCTCTCCGAGAGGCTCGGGATCCCCACGGTCGACATCGGCAAGATCTTCCGGGCGATGGCGAAGAAGCACGGCATGGACGTGGTGGAGTTCGGCAGGTACGTCGAAGAGCATCCGGAGATCGACCGTCAGCTGGACGCCGCCATGGTCCGGAAGGCGAAAAGGAGCGGCGACCTCATCCTCCAGGGGAGGCTGGCCGGCCTCATGACCGCCAAAGAGGGCCTTCCGGCCGTCCGTATCTGGATCACCGCCTCGGCCAGGGTCCGTGCGTCCCGGGTCGCCCGGCGCCAGGGGGTCGCCTTCAAGAAGGCGATGGCCGAAATAAGCCGGAGGGACCGGGACAACCAGGACCGGTACCGGCAGACCTACGGTCTTGACTTGAACGACCTGTCCGTCTATGATATCGTCGTTCGAACGGACAACCTCACCCTAGAGGAGGTTGTCTCTTGTTTAGTCAAAGAACTCTCGCACGTATGGCCGAAGAGACGAAGAACGCCGCTTCCGACGCGGAAAACCAGGCCCCGGCCGAGCAGGCCGCGGAAGCTTCGGCGCCCGCGGAACCGGTGAAGGCTGAGGTGGCCAAGATGGACGACATCAAGCCTGGCATGGTCATCCGGGTCCACCAGAAGATCAAGGAGACCACCCCGAAGGGCGATGAGCGCGAGCGCATCCAGATCTTCGAGGGGACGGTCATCGCCATGAAGGGCAAGGACGCCAAGTCCAGGACCGTCACCGTCCGCAAGGTCGCGAGCGGCGTGGGCGTGGAGAGGATCTTCCCCATGGGCTCGCCCTCGATCGCCAAGTTCGAGGTCGTGAAGCAGTACGACACGCACCGGGCGAAGCTGTACTACCTCCGGACGCACAAGAAGAGCCTGAAGGAAAAGGCCGTCAAGAAGTAAGCAAGAAGACCCGCCGCACGGCGGGTCTTTTGTTTTCATTTCGGGAGACTCATCTCATGGAGCCGGCCGTCCGGTCAGGCCTCCGTCTATGCAAGATGACAGGCGGCGGAAGAGAGGGGCACAGCAAGGAAATCCGGCCCCGAATTTGAGGCATGTCCCCGTCTCGAACCGGCCGGATTTCTCGAAAGATCTCTAAACTCTGCTTCGGTGGTGCCTATTTTTTTGGATTGCTGAAACAAGTTCAGCATGACAAAGGATTTCTGGACCCCGCATCAAGTGCGGGGTGACATTTTTTTGCTTCCTGGATGTTTGTTACATGGTCAGCATGACAATAAATTGTCACCCCGGGCCGAGACCCGGGGTCCAGAACCGCACCATCGAAGCCTCTTCTAAGATCCTGCGAGAAATCCGGCCCGGCGAGATGCGGCAGCTTCATCACTTGGGGCCGGATTTCTTTGTTGTTATATATCCGGGGAACATGTTGCCGAGAACGGAGGACGGCGGGATATGGCTTTCGGCGGGTAAACCCGAGTTTCTACGAGGGCTCGGCCGAAGGCCGAGCCGCCGAAAGCCGTGTCCCGCCGGCCGGCAATGTAGCTCAGCTTATGACGACCAAACAAAAGAGCGGGCCGGAGCCCGCTCTTTTTTCTCTCTTAATTGGTCATCGCTGCGTAATACTTGCCGTACTCGTTGATCGGCGAACCGATCGTGTAGTCGGCGAGCATGCCGTCGTTCACGATGTCGACCTGCTGTTTCCAGTAAGGGCCGAACACCGACAGGACCACGGACTCGCTCGTCACCCAGTGCAGCGAGCCGTCCTTGCCGACCGCGTAGACCTTGGGGGACGACGCGGCCTTGAGGAGGCGCGAACCGGGGCGATAGAGGACGTTGCCGCCGAGGGGCATCGCGGAGAGCGACGCGTTCGAGAGCGTCTCGACGGTGTCGAAGTCGCGGAACCAGCTGAAGTACTGGCTTTCGCCCGCGAACACGTAGCGCTTGCCGTCGGCCGCCGCGAGATAGACCGCGTTGCTGCCGGAACCCTTCACGAGATGGCCGGTGAACGACCGGGCGCCGTACGCGGTCTTCACGAGCACCGGGGTGGTCGCGAACTTGAGCGTCTGGCTGCCGGCCCTGCCTTCGATCCAGGCGATGTCGCCGTTCTTCACGTCGAGGGACGAGGTTTCGACCGAGGACGGGATGGTGACGGCCTTGCCGCCGGTCCAGGTCACGAGGCCTCCGCCCACGCGGGCGCCAGCGGCCGCGCCGCCGTCGGCGTCGAACCTGTCGAGGATGACCGCGTCGAGCGTAATGAAATCCTCATGGCCGTCGGCCGCGTGGAACACGATGGGCGTGTTCGCGTCGGGCTCGCGGTGGCGGACGTAGCCGCCGTCCATGTAGCGGACCTTGGTCGGAACGGGCTTGCGGTACACGTTCGTGACCAGCGAGCCGGCGATCTCCATCAGCTGGGACTTCTCCGAGAGCTTGGTGTACAGGAGGTCGGTGACGTTGAGGATGATCTTGCCGTCGTCCATGTCCTCAAGGCGCGTGACCATGGGAGGGACGTCGCGCTGGATGAGCATGATCGACTTGGCGCCGCCCACGGAAACGTAGATCTCGCGCTTGTCGTAGGACCACTGCTTGGTCGAATACTCCCAGGCGGCGCTGCCCTTGCCGTCCGTGACGAAGTAGCCGGGGATGGCGCGATCGTCGCCCTTGCCCACGGGTCCGGAGGCGAGGCCGCCGTTCACGAACACGCGGAACCAGTCCTCGTTCGGGCGCTTGTTGAGCCAGAACAGGTTCGAACCGGAGAAGGCGTAGTCGAGGACGGGCCAGGAATCCACCAGGCGCATGCCGAAGCGGTCCTTGACCATCAGGTTGTACTGCGAGCCCGAAGGCTGGCTGGTCCAGGCGACGCGGCCGTTCGAGACGATCGGGTGGCGGTCGTCGTAGGAGTTGTCGGACACCTTCTTCACGGACTCGCCGTCGAAGGCGTAGATCTCGCGGTCGTTGCCGTCGTTCATGGTCCAGACGACCATGCCGTCGGCGACGTCGAAGTTGCCGGTCACGGCGTCGTAGAAGCCGTTTCCGTCGTCCTTCCAGTCGTTCTTGTCGAACGCTGCGAGGGTGCGGATCTGCGCGCCGTCATAGGCGTAGAGCTTCCGCTGCGTGCCGGACGTTTCCGTCCAGGCGACGAGGTGCTTGTCGGCCTTATAGGCCTCGATGCGGACGTCGCCCGCATCCCTGGCAAGCGTGGTGATGACCCACGGGTCGGTGTCGGTCGACACCGGCGCGGTCTCGGCGCCGAGGGCGCGGACCGGGGCCACGAGGGTGGCAGCGAGGACGGCCGCTGCCGTTACCTTCGCCACATAAAGAGTGGTGTGTCGCATAGTCGTACCTTGATAGGTCATAAGAATGACCAGTTTCTATAGCATATTTTGGCCTGATTGTCAATCCCGCCTGACAATACCCTCCCCATCCCCGCCTTAAAACCGAAAGGCCGGCTCACAAGCCGGCCTTAAACCCTTTCGACCTTGGACTTTCGACTCTCGACTATGCCCTTGCCGGCGCTGTCTTGAGCACCTTCTTGAGATAATCGGCGGTCCTGGAGCCCTTCACCTTGAGCACGTCCTTGGGCGTACCCTCGGCGACCACTTCGCCGCCGCCGTCGCCGCCCTCCGGGCCCATGTCGATGACCCAGTCGGCCGATTTGATGACGTCGAGGTTGTGCTCGATGATGAGCACCGTGTTCCCCTTCTCCACCAGCTGGTTCAGCACCACGAGCAGTCGCTTGATGTCGTCGAAATGGAGGCCGGTCGTGGGCTCGTCCAGGATGTAGAGGGTGCGGCCGGTGGCGCGGCGGGAGAGCTCGGTGGCGAGCTTCACGCGCTGGGCCTCGCCGCCCGAGAGCGTCGTGGCCGATTGGCCGAGCTTGAGGTAGCCGAGGCCGACGTCGCGCAGCACGTTGAGCTTGTCGGCGATGAGCGGCTGGTCCGCGAAGAACGTCGCCGATTCCTCGACCGACATCTCGAGCACGTCGGCGATGGTCTTGTCCTTGAAGTGGATCTCCAGCGCCTCTGCGTTGTAGCGCTTGCCGCGGCACTCCGTGCACTCGATGTAGACGTCGGGCAGGAACTGCATCTCGATGCGCACCAGGCCTTCGCCCGCGCAAGCCTCGCAGCGGCCGCCGCCCTTCACGTTGAAGCTGAACTTGCCGGCGTCGTAGCCCTTCATCTTGGCCTCCGGCACCTCGGTGAAGAGGTCGCGGATGGCGGTGAAGACGCCCGTGTAGGTGGCGGGGTTCGAGCGCGGGGTGCGGCCGATCGGCGACTGGTCGATGCTGATGACCTTGTCGATGTCGTTCATCCCCTTGATCTCCTTGTGCGCGCCGGGGTTCTCCTTCGCGCGGTAGAACTTCTTGGCGAGCGCGCGAGAGAGGATGTCGACGACGAGCGTCGACTTGCCGGAGCCGGAGACGCCGGTGACGCAAACGAACATGCCGAGCGGGAACCGCACGGTAACGTTCTTGAGGTTGAACTCGGACGCGCCCTTCACGATGAGCGCCTTGCCGTTGCCCTTGCGGTACCGGAGCGGCGTCGGGATGGAGTCCTTGCCGGTCATGTAGCGCCCGGTGATGGAGGCCTTGTTCTTCTTGAGCTCGGACGGCGTGCCCTCGGCGATGATCTTGCCGCCGAACGCGCCCGCGCCGGGGCCCATGTCGATGACGTAATCCGCCGCCTCGATGGTGGCCTCGTCATGCTCCACGACGATGACGGTGTTGCCCTGGTCACGCAGCTTCTTGAGCGCGTCGATGAGCTTGTCGTTGTCGCGCGGATGCAGGCCGATCGAAGGCTCGTCCAGGATGTAGATGACGCCGGAGAGATCGGTGCCGAGCTGGGTGGCGAGGCGGACGCGCTGGAGCTCGCCGCCGGACAGCGTGATGGCGGCGCGGTCGAGCGTCAGGTACCCGAGGCCGACCTCGGAGAGGTTCTTGAGGCGGAGCGTGACCTCGCGCAGCGCCTGGCCGGCGATCTTGATCTCGCGCTCGGAGAGGAGCGGTTCCTTGCCCTTCTTG
>DATJFD010000087.1:0-30558 GCA_035495855.1 Binatia bacterium
AGCCGTTGATCCCGAAGGTCTCCGTCCCCTGCCCGGTCGTCGCGTCCGTGTCGGTCGCGATGGCGGTCGTCGTGTGGGAGACGTTCGAGAGGAGGCCCACGTTCTTCGAGCAGGTCGCCGGCGTCTGCGACGGCGAGAAGATGCAGGTGTGCACGAGGTTGCCGGGGCCGGTGCCGTCGAGATAGAGCTCGATCTTGGTGACGCCGGTGTCGTCGGTCGCGGTCGCGGAGATCGTGACGTTGTCCGAGGTCGTCGGGTTCGAGGGGGTGTGGGTGACGGAGGTGACGGTGGGCGGGGCGGCGGTCGCCTGTTCGTAGTACGTGCCCGAGCCGCCGGCCGTCGCCGGCGCGTTCGCCGTGCCGCCGGTCTCACTGTGCGTGCCGGTGAAAGTCTTGGAGCCGTAATACACCGCGGTGCGGCCGCCGCCTCCGCCGCCGCCCTGGCTCACGCCGCCGTTGCCGCCTTTGACGGTGATGGAGCCGCTGCCCGCGAAGACGCCGACGTCGAGCCGGACGCCGCCGCCCGAGCCGCCGCCATAGAAGGACGATCCCGCGCCGCCGTCATCGAAGATGTTGCCGTTCACGGTGAGCGTGCCGGACACGACCAGCTTCACGCGGCCGCCGCCCGCGCCTCCGGGATTGCCGCCGAAGCCGCCGCCGGAGCCGAGGTCCACCGGGTCCGTGTTGATGCCATACGTCGCGCCCTGATTGCCGCCGCCCTGGCCAGCGCCGCCCTGGCCGCCGTAGCCGCCGCCGGAACCCCAGCTCCCCACGGTCGCGCCGCCCGCGCCCGGCCCGTTCCCGACGGAATAACCCTTGCCGATGGCGTCGATCTTGCCGCCGGACTGGATGTCGAAGGTCGTCGCGGTGACGATGAGCGCGTTCGACTGCGCCGTCGTGTTCGTTGCGTGGGTCATCGTGCCGCCGCTCTGCACCGTCACGGTCGTGAACGTGAGCGTGCCGGTCCCGGATTGCGCGAAGAACCCGGATGAACCCACGGTGAGCGCCGTCACGCTGAGCGAACCCGAACTTGCATGCGTGAAGGTGGAGGACTGGATCGTGAGCGAGGTCACGCCGCTCACCGTGCCGTTGTTGGTCACGTCGACGCCGTTCACGGTGAAGGTCGACGGCAGCGTGAAGGTGCCGCCCGAGTTCACCGTGATGATGCCGTTCGTTGCCGCGCCCGAAAGCGTCCCGCCGCCCGCGATAGCGAACGTGAACGCGCTGGGAACGACGTAGCGCGCCTGCCGCTTCACCGTCACGTTGTCGTACGTCTGGCTCGAGGTCGTGACCTGGTCGGTCGTCGAGGTCGAGACGATGGCGGCCTGGTTGTTGTTGTCGACGAGGAGGTTGCCGTTCGTCGCGGACGCGGCCTTGAGGTAGACGGTGCCCGCCCCGCCGGTCCTGCCGTTGTTCGTGCCGAGCCCGCCGAAGGCGTTGATCTTGTCCCCCGAGATCAGGGTCGACGAATCGGTCGTATAGAACACCGCGACGCGCCCGCCGCCGCCGCCGGCGTAGTCGTTGCCGGAGTTGGCGCCGCCGTTCGCGACGACGGAGCCGCCGCCCGCGAGCGTGCCGGCCGTGATCCAGACTGATCCGCCCGCGCCGCCCGCCTGTCCGCCGCCGCCGCCCGCCGACGTGACCGTGCCGTTCACGGTGAGCGTTCCCGAGACCGTCAGTTTGACGGCGCCGCCGCCGGAGAAGCCGCCGTTCGAGCCGGAGCCGAGATCGACCGGGTTCGTCACCGAGCCGTACGTGACGCCGCCGACGTTCGCGTTGTAGTAGCCGCCGCGACCGCCGTAACCGCCGCCCGTGAAGCTGCCGACGCCGGCGCCGGTCCCGCTGCCGGCCTGGAACCCCTTGGCCAGCGCCGACACGGTGCCGCCGGTCTGGACGTCGAAGTTGGTCGAAGAAATGTTGAGCTCGTTCGCCTTGCTGGTCGTGTTCGCGTTGTGCGTGAGCGTGCCGCCGTTCAGGACGGTCACCGTCGGGATCGTGATGACGCCCGTGCCGGCCTGCGAGAACGTGCCGGAGCCGCCTCCGCCGACCGTGAGCGTCGAAAGCGTGGCGCTGAACGACGCGGACTGCGCCTCGGTGAGGGTGGCCGACGGCCCGATGGTCAGGTCCGTGACGACGCCGATCGTGCCGTTGTTGGTGACGTCGAGGTTCGCGAGCGTGTAGCTCGAGGCCGGCGGGTTGAGCGTGCCGCCCGAGTTCACCGTGACGCTGCCGTTCGTCGCGGCGCCCGTGAGCGTCGTCGCGGCGGACAGCGTCATCGCGCTCGGGATGACGTACTTGGCGAGGCGCTTTACCGTGATGTTGTCGTAAGTCTGGCTCGCGGTCGTCACCTGCGTGGTGAGCGACGAGGCTCCCGAGCTCGCGTTATTGTTGTTGTCGACCAGAAGATCGCCGTTCGCCTGCGCAGCCGCCTTGGTGTAGACGGTGCCCGCGCCGCCCGAAACGCCGCCCGAGGTGCCGCTGCCGCCGAACGCCTGCAGCGTGATCGCCGGCAGCGAGCCGGTGTAATACACGGCGACGCGGCCGCCTGCGCCCCCGCCGTAGCCGCCCGTGGTGTTCGCGCCCGCGTTCGCGGAAACGGTCCCCGTCCCGGTGAAGCTCGCGGCGTTCGTCGCGTCGATCCAGACGGAACCGCCGGAGCCGGTGTTCAGCGAGGTGCTGGTGCTGTTGGCGTTGATGGTGCCGTTCAGGACGAGCGATCCGCCCGCGGAGATGGTGAGCTTCACGGCGCCGCCGCCCGCGGTGCCGCCCGAAGCGCCCGAACCGATGTCCGTCGGCTGCGTCACCGAACCGTACGTCGGGCCGCCCGCGTTGGCGTTGTAATTGCCGCCGTTGCCGCCGTAGCCCGCGCCGGCGAAGGATCCGGGATTCGTTCCGGTGCCGCTCCCGGCCTGGAATCCTTTGCTCACGACGTCGACGGAGCCGCCGCTGTTGAGCGTGAACGATGCGGACGTGAGATCGATGACGTTCGCCTTGGTCGTCGTGTTGGCGAGATGCGTCAGGACGCCGCCGGAGTTCACCGTGACGGTCGGTACGGTGACCGCTCCCGTGCCCGTGAAGGCGAAGGTCCCGGAACTGGAGCTGCCGACGGTCAGCGTCGACAGGCCCGCGCTGAACGCGGCCGAGGTGTTCTGCGTGAAGGTGGCCGAAGGCCCGACCGTGAGGTTCGTGACGACCCCGACGGTACCGTTGTTCGTGATGTCGAGGTTCGTGAGCGTGTAGCTCGAAGCCGGCGTGTTGAGCGTGCCGCCCGAGTTCACCGTGATGCTGCCGTTCGTCGCGGCGCCCGTGAGCGTCGTCGCGGCGGACAGCGTCATCGCGCTCGGGATGACGTACTTGGCGAGGCGCTTCACCGTGACGTTGTCGAAGGTCTGGCTCGCGGTCGTCACCTGCGTGGTATTGGAAAAGCCGGATTGATTGTTGTTGTCGACCAGGAGGTCGCCGTTCGCCGCCGCGGCCGCCTTGGTGTAGACGGTGCCCGCGCCGCCGCCGGTCCCGGCGCCGCTCGGCGCGCCGCCGAAGTTCTGGAAGGTGAATGACGGCAGGGAGCCGGTGAAATACACGGCGATACGGCCGCCGCCTCCGCCGCCCTCGCCGCCGCCGGGCGACACGCCGCCGCCCGCCTTGATGGTGCCGGTGCCCGCGAAGGTCGCCGCGTTCGTCGCGTCGATCCAGATCGAACCGCCCGAACCGAGGCCCGGTCCGCCCGACACGCTGTTCTGTCCGCTCGCGTCGATCGTGCCGTTGATGGTCAGCGAACCGCTCGCGGCGATGACGATCTTCACCGCGCCGCCGCCCGCCGTGGAACTCGAGGTCGTGCCGCCGCCCGAGCCGAGGTCGACCGGCTGCGTCACGGAACCATAGGTCGGGCCGCCGCCCGAGCCGTTGTAGTTGCCGCCATTGCCGCCGTAACCCCCTCCGGTGAAGTTCGCCGTGCCCTTGCCGGGTCCGTTGTTCCCCGCATAGCCCTTGCCCAAGACGTTGATGCTGCCGCCGGACTGGATGTCCACCGTGGTCGCTGAAAGGTTGAGCTCCGCGGTCTTCGCGGAAGAGTTCGCGCTATGCGTGAGCGTGCCGCCGGAGTTCACCGTGACCGTGGTGATGCTGTTCGTGCCCGTGAAGCCCTGCGAGTAGGTTCCGGTGTTCTGCACCGTGAGCGTCGAGAGCGAGATGCCCGACGTTCCGTTCTGGACGATGATGCCGGAGGACGCGGCGGTCATGCTCGTGACCGTCGACGAGAAGGTCCCGCCCGACCCGTGCGTGTAGGTGGCGGACTGCACCGTCAGGTTCGTGACCGTGCCGACGGTGCCGTTGTTGGTGACGTCGACGCCGTTCAGGGTGTACGTCGCGGTCGGCAGGTTGAACGTGCCCCCCGAGTTCACGGTGATGCTGCCGTTCGTCGCGGCGCCGGAGAGCGCGGTCGCGACCGCCAACGTCGACGTGCTGGGAATGACATAGGCCGCGCGCCGCTTCACGACGACGTTGTCGAACGTCTGGCTCGCCGGCGTCGTGAACTGGGTCGTGACGTTGAAGTTCGCCTGATTGTTGTTGTCGACGGTGAGGTCCCCGTTCGTCGCCGCGGCCGACTTCACGTAGATGGTGCCCGCGCCGCCGCCCGCGCCGCCGCCCGTCGGCGCGCCGCCGTAAGCGGTCTTCGTCCAGGTCGAAGAATCGGTCGCGTAGTAGATCGCCATGCGGCCGCCGCCACCGCCGCCCTCGCCGCCGCCGGTGGAGACCCCGCCGTTCACGCTCACCGTGCCGCTGCCGGCGATGGTGCCGTTCGGCGCGTCGATCCAGACGGACCCGCCCGCGCCGCAGCCGTTGCCGGTCGAGCCGCTCAGCCCCGCCGCCGTCACCGTGCCCGCGATGGTGATGGTCCCCGTGCCCGCGCCGCCGAGCGAAAGCTTGATCGCCGCGCCGCCGGCCGTGCCGCCGGTCGGGCTCCCGCCCGAACCCATGTCGACCGGCTGCGTGACCGAGCCGTACGTCGGTCCGCCGCCCGCCCCGCTGTAGTTGCCGCCGTTGCCGCCGTACCCCGCGCCCGCGAAGTTCGTCGTGCCCTTGCCCGGGCCGTTGTTCGCGGCGTAGCCCTTGCCGACGCCGTCGATCGTGCCGTTCACCGTGATGCTGTCGGAGATGATGATGACCTGCGCATTGCCGACGTTCGACGCGGCCGTGACCGTCACGCCGCTGTTGATGGTGAGCGTGCCGGTGAAAGTGTACGTGCCGGCATCGAACTGGCAGCTTGCGGCGATGGTGACGTTATTGCCCGAGGTCGCGCAGGTCGTCGCCTGCGCAGGGATGTAGGGCAACAGCATGCCGACAGCGGCCGCAAGAACGGCCGCCGCCCGCGCGAGCCGGGACTTCTTTTTGCGGAAAGTTATCCACAGATTCGAAAAAACGAACCTCGCCGGGCGGTTAAGGCTCGTTTTGCCTGAAATAAGCTCAAAAAAGGAAGGACGGCGTTTCATCGTTTTCCGACGTTTTTATTTTTTCGCCCTCTTCTCCTATTTCACCCGTAATTATAGCAAAAAAACGGACCTCTTTGAAGTCCGTTCTGAAGCGACCTGCCGCCTCAACCACCGAGCGATCCGAGGTACTCCCGGACCACTTCTCCGGCGAGTCCGTGATACTCGTCATCGCGCAGCGATCCGATCTCGATCCAGGCCGGGTCCCCTTCCTCGGGATCATGCCCCTCGAGCGTCGGGAGCGGCTCTTGCGAGACCGGTTCGCAGACGTAGAAGAAGCACAGGCCGTGGAACGCGCGGGCCGCCGGATCGTAGTAGAAGAAATTCTCCTTGAAGCCGAAGAAGGAACGCACCGTCACGTCGATGCCGGTCTCCTCCTGCACCTCGCGGATCAGCGCCTCCTCGACCGGTTCGCCGGGCTCGACGCCGCCGCCCGGCAGGAACCATTCGCCGGTCGCGCGGATCCTGATCATGAGCAGCTTGCGTTCGCGCAGCACCAGCGCGTAAGCGCCGGGCCGGAAGCCGAGCTCGCCAGCGGGCACGTCGATGGTGCCGCCGAAGAGTTTCTTGCAGGTCACGAGACGGTCCATTGGGAACCTCCCTTTCTGGAAAGAGCGACCCTCATCTTGGACCGTCGCGCCACCCCTGTCAAACGCGCCGCGCGACGAAAAAAGAGGCCCGAAAGCCCCTTTTTCCGCCTTATTTCCGTAGCGCTCACTCCGCGAGGGCGAAGCGCGCGAAACGCTTGATCTGGATGTTCTCCCCCGTCTTGGCGATGGTCTCCTTGAGGAGCTCGCCGACGGTCTTGTCCTCGTCCTTGATGAACGCCTGATCCAGGAGGCAGACCTCGGAGTAGTACTTCTCGAGCTTCCCGGTGGCGATCTTCTCGATGACCTCCTTGGGCTTCGAGGAACCGTCGAACTCGTGCATGGCGAGTTCCTTCTCCTTCTCGACGACCTCGGCCGGGATCATGTCGCGGCTGACGTACAGCGGGTTGGTGGCGGAGATCTGGAGCGCGACCTCGTGGACGAAGTCCTTGAACTGCTCGGTGCGCGCGACGAAGTCCGTCTCGCACTGCACTTCGACGAGCACGCCGACCTTGCCGTTGCCGTGGATGTAGGAATCGACGAGGCCTTCCTTCGTGGCGCGCTCGCCCTTGCTCCCGGCCTTGGCAATGCCCTTCTTGCGAAGGAGTTCGGCGGCCTTCTGGAGGTCGCCGCCCGCCTCGTCGAGCGCCTTCTTGCAGTCGACGATGCCGGCGCCGGTCATGGCGCGGAGTTCGGAGATGGTGTTCATGTCTGGCATAGGAATTGTGGAATGGATGATCCCTCCTCTTGGCGGCCGAACCTTGTATTTCGGCTCAACCAAGCCTTTACTTGCCGACCGGCTCGTTGGCCGCGACGGCTTTCAACTTCTCCTTGTCCTGGGACACGGCCTGCTTCTCGCGCAGCGCCTTGCCCTCCTTGACCGCTTCGGACACCAGCTTGGTCATGAGCTCGATGGTCTTCACCGCGTCGTCGTTCGACGGGATCGGGTAGGCCACGAGATCGGGGTTCACGTTGGTGTCGGTCAGCGCGACGATCGGGATCTTGCGCGTGACGGCTTCGGCCACCGCGGTCTTCTCCTTCATGATGTCGACGACGAAGATCGCGTCCGGCGGGCGGACGATGTTCTTGATGCCGCCGACCTTGTTCTCGAGGTCGTCGATCTCCTTGCCGAAGTTCGACTGCTCCTTCTTGGTGTACTTCGCGAGGGCGCCGGAGGCCTGCTTGGCCTTCAGGTCGTTGAAATGGCGGACGAGGTTCATGACCTCGCCGTAGTTCGTGAGCGTGCCGCCGAGCCAGCGGCCCGAGACGTACGGCATGCCGCACTCCTCGGCGTACTTCTTCACGATCTCGCGAGCCTGGCGCTTGGTCCCCAGGAAGAGGATCACGCCGCCGCGCGCCGTGAGGTCGCGCACGTAGTCGAGCGCTTCCTCGAGCTTCACCTGGGTCTTCTCGAGGTCCACGATGTGGATCCCGTTCCGCGAGCCGAAGATGAACGACTTCATTTTAGGGTGCCAGCGGGACTCGCGGTGCCCGAAGTGCACGCCGGCCTGGAGCATCTCCAGGAGGGACGGAATTTGCGGCATATATAACGCAAAAAATTCCTTAGGCCTCTGCGTCGCAGGCGCATGGACCCGGCACCCTTGCGGGCGCGGGGCAGGCTCATCCGCCCTTGGCTAGGCGACGCATGTGGGATGAATAGAGGGAGAACGGGGTTGCCCGCTCTCCACGGCCGGAACTCTACCGATGACCCCTTGAAAAAGCAAGCCCCGCACCGTGATGGTGCGGGGCTGAAGGTCAGCAGAACTGGAGCTCTGCCGGGACGGGGACGAGGAGGCGGACCATGCCGCGGTCGACGTTCACGTCGCCCGGTTCGACGCCGAGCTCTTCGAGCAGCTTCCGCTCCTCGGCGATGGCGTTGCGGACGTGCAGCACGTGCTCGGCCGCGTCCACCGCGATGAGGAAGATGAGCCGGTCGCCGGAACGGTCCTGGAACAGGACGTCGCAGCGGTCGATCATCTCGAGGAAGTACCCGAGCCGGTCGCGGACGCGGGCGGCGAAGAAGGCGACCTCGTCGGCCTTGAGCACGTCGGGCCAGGCGGACTCGGGGACGAAGGGTCCCTCGATGCTGTCGCTCACGAGGACGGAGGCGTCCTCGCGGTCGGCGGCGGTGGCGAACGCCATGTCCGTGAGGGCCTGGCGGCGCACGCGTTCGGCCTCGGGCAGGCACTTGCGGTGATCGGCGATGAGAAAGGACTTCGCTTGCGGTCGTGCCATGCGGCACCTCCTGATGCGGGTTGACGGTCACGCCATCGGGCCCTTTTGCGGGACACGATGACGGCGCAACATAGCAAATATTTCCGGTTTTGTCAACCTCGTCGGGCGGTTGGGGACGGGCACGCTTGGCGGGAAAGAAGAGTTTAGAATTGAGAATGTAGACCCCATGCCTCTACACTCTCAATTCTCAATTCTCCTTTCTTCGGGTGAGGTCTTGCCAATCGCCGGGGGGCATGTTATCTTCGCTCCGTTCACTTTGAGCCGTCCGCCGGACGGACTTTGTTATGAAGAAAGATACCCACCCGACCTATTATCCCGATGCCAAGGTGATCTGCGCCTGCGGCAACGAGTTCGCCGTCGGCTCGACGGTCAAGGAGATCCATATCGAGCTCTGCTCGAACTGCCATCCGTTCTACACGGGCAAGCAGAAGCTCGTCGACACGGCCCGCCGCGTCGAGAAGTTCCAGGAGCGGAAGCAGAAGAAGTCGACCGCCAAGGCCCCGGGCAAGAAGGCCAAGACCGCGGCCCGCAAGGCCAAGAAGAGCGAAAAGTAACGGCAGAGATGCTACAGTGGTCAGGCGAAAGGGCGGCGAGAGCCGTCCCGAACCGGGCCACTTTTCGTTTGTATGGACATCGGAGCCGCGGTCGCCAGGAAACGTGAACGCAAGCAAGAGCTCGAACGGCTGCTCGCCGATCCGGGAACGTTTTCGGACACCCGCAAACTGAAGGACCTCAACCGCGAGTTCAACGACGTCCGCGAATGCCTGGAGATCGCCGACCGGTACTTCGCGACGGTCGCGGCGCGGAAGGAAGCGGACGGCACGGCGGCGGAAGGCTCGGACGCCGAAATGCAGGCCATGGCCAAGGACGAGGCCGCGCGGCTCGCCGGCGAGGAGGAGCGCCTGCGCGAGGAGCTCGAGTCCGCGCTCGTGCCGCCGGAGCCCATGGACAGCAAGAACAGCTACGTCGAGATCCGCGCCGGGGCCGGCGGCGACGAGGCCGCGCTCTTCGCGTCCGAGCTCTACCGCATGTATTCGCGCTACGCCGAGCGCCGCGGCTGGAAGACGAAGCTGTCGTCCTCGAACCGCACCGAGCTCGGCGGCGTGAAGGAGGTCGTCTTCCTGGTCGAGGGCTCGAACGCCTACCGCGACCTCAAGTACGAAAGCGGGGTGCACCGCGTCCAGCGCGTCCCCGAGACGGAGAAGACCGGCCGCATCCATACCTCGACCGCCACGGTCGCGGTCATGCCCGAAGCCGAGGATTTCGACATCAAGATCGACCCCAAGGACCTCCGCATCGACACCTTCCTCGCGGGAGGCCACGGCGGCCAGGGCGTGCAGACGACGTACTCCGCGGTGCGCGTCACCTACCTGCCTACCGGCATGATCGTGCAGTGCCAGGACGAACGCTCGCAGACGCAGAACAAGGAACGCGCCATGGGCATCCTCCGCGCCCGTCTCTTCGCCATCGAAGAGGAGAAGCGCCGCGCCGCCGAGAAGGCGCTGCGGCAGGGACAGATCGGCAGCGGCGAACGGTCGGAGAAGATCCGCACTTACAACTTCCCGCAGGACCGCATCACCGACCATCGCATCAAGAAATCCTGGCACAACATCCCGGACATCCTCGACGGCGACCTCGACCCGCTCATCAAGGCGGTGCGAGCAGCCGCGCTCAACGGCGCGATAGGCGCCGGCGCGGACGAGGAAGAAGAATGAAGTGCAGTAAACAGTACCCAGTAAACAGTAAACAGAAGGTCCGTGTACTGTTTACTGGGTACTGAGTACTCATCACTATGCAAGCCGTCATCATGGCCGCGGGCCTCGGCACAAGGCTCCGGCCCCACACGCTCGACACCCCGAAACCGATGCTGCCCGTCGCCGGGCGGCCGATCTTGGAGTGGAGCCTCGCATCGCTGCCGCCGCAGGTGAACGAGGTCGTGCTGGTGGTGAACTATCTCAAAGAGAAGATCATCGGGCATTTCGGCGATTCCTGGCAGGGACGCCGCATCCGCTACGTCGTACAGGCAGAACTCAAGGGCACGGGCGACGCGCTCGCCCGTTGCCGTCCGCTGCTCAACGCCAAGTTCCTGGTGATGAACGGCGACGACCTCTATGGCGCCTCCGACATCGCCGCCGCCTGCGAACGCGACCTCGCCATCCTCGCGAAGCGGACCGAGGTCCCCGGCCGCTACGGCGCTTTCCGCACGGACGCGAACGGGAACATGATCGACATCATCGAGGGCGCGGAGATCGAGGCGGGCGGGCTCGTGAACGCCGGCCTCTATGTGCTCGACGAACGCTTCTTCAGGTATCCCCTCGTGCCCATCAAGGACGGCGCGGAGTTCGGCCTACCGCAGACGCTCGTGACCATGGCCAAGGACCACCCCATCGCCATCCTCAAGGCGGGCTTTTGGCTGCCCATCGGCTATCCGGAGGACCTGGAGAAGGCTGAACAGGCGCTTCGCACGAGGTCGAATGGTTGAAAAGGGGTATAGGGGTAAAGGGGAAAAGGGGTAAAGCTCGGATCCTTTCTCACCTTTACCCCTCTTTCCCTCTTCCCCTTCCACATACGTATGACCATCCGCGAAGCCCTGCGGCGGGGCGCGAAGCAACTCCGGGGGCATCGCTGCGACGGCGCGGACCCGGTCCGCGAGGCCGAAGCGCTGCTCGCGTCAGCGACCGGTCTGTCGCGGGAGAGGATGTTCATGTCCCCGGACCTGCCCCTCGCGTCCGGCGCTCGGCGGCGTTTTTCCTCGCTCGTCGCGCGCCGGCGCCGCCACGCGCCTCTCGCCTATCTGCTCGGCACCGCCTGGTTCGCGGGCCTGGAGTTCGCGGTCGACCGCCGCGTCCTCATCCCCCGCCCCGCGACGGAGCATGTCCTCGATACCGCCGTCCGCGCGGCAGTGCGGACGGATGCGGCCCTCGTCATCGACGTCGGCACCGGCTCCGGATGCGTCGCCATCGCCGCGGCGAAGGCCCTCCCCGGGGCGCGCGTGCTCGCGACCGACGACTCGCCTGCGGCGCTGCGTCTCGCGAGGTCGAACGCGCGCCGCCGCTCCGCGCGCGTCCGCTTCCTGCGGGGAGACCTGCTCCGGCCTGCCTCCGCCGCCCTTACGGCCGCGCGCCGCCCCGCGGTCATCATCGCCAACCTGCCGTACGTGCCCGCGTCATCGCCCGTGTCGCCCTGCGTGCGCCGCGAGCCGCGCCGGGCAGTGTTCGCTCCCGGCGACGGCACCGGCCCGTACCGCGAGCTGTTCCGCCAGCTCGCCGCCATCCCGTTGCGCGCGCCCGCGACCATCGTCTGCGAGCTCCTGCCAAGGCAATACCTCCCGCTCGATAAGGCGTTCCGCCGGCTTTTCCCCGACGCGCGCCCAGAGCGCATCAAGAACCACCGAGGCCGCACCGTCGGCCTCATTGCGCGAACGTAAAAGACCGCCCCCGGGCGGTCTTTTACGAAGACAAAAGAGAAAAGAAAAAAGTTTAGAGGAAGAACATCCTCTAAACTTTTCACTCTTCTCTTTTCTCTTTCGCTACGGTTGCACCGTATGATTCCCCTGCGTGCCGGCGGACGAGGTCGTCTGCAGCGTGTACCGCAGCGAATAGGTCGAGCCGGTCGTGCTGGTGTAGTAATAGCACTGCGTGACGTCGGTCGGGAACGAGGGATCCTTGATGACCGTGCCGAGCGCGAGCGCGCCCTTGGCGATCAGTTCCGTCGACACCAGGTCCGTCGAGCCGTTGACGCAGCCGGTCATGATCGGGAAGGCCTTCTGGCTGGCCGCGTAGAGGCCGAGCGCCTTCTGCAGCTGGTCGATGTCCGTGACGCGCTTGAGGTCGAGCCGCTTCTCGGGACCCGTCCTCATGCCGATCATGGCGATCGAGGCGATGAGCCCGATGAGGGCGATAACGAGCAGGAGCTCGATGAGCGTGAACCCGTCCTTCTTGTGCGTGCGCATAGTGATCAATAATCGACCTTGGTCCCGGTCGGAACGACCTCGATCCAGGTCTGACCCGCGTTGAAGCGGATCTGGTTGCCGCTCGCGTCATAGAAACGGGTGCGGGACGTCCTTTCGTCCTTCCGCCACGTGCCATGCACGGCCATGCCGTCGAGAGCGATGAGCGCGTCGCCTTCGCCGACGGTCGCGATCTTGCGGCGGCCGACGTCGTCGATGACGCTCACTTTCGTATATTGTACCACGATGTTCTTCGAGAGGATAGCGGTGCCGTCGGCGTCCTTGGTGCGGCCGCCCTGGCTGCGGCGCCATGCGTTCGACGCGCGGTCATAGGTCCAGGACACGTCCATGCGCGGATCCCCGTACTCGATGGCCACTTTCGCCTCCTCGGGCCGCTCGTTTTCCGGCGCGTCGTCCTTGAAACGCCACGAAGCGAACTCCGGCGCCTTGCGGTCCGAGAAGCGCTTCTTGTCGGCCTCCTCCAGGCGGTCCAGGGAAGTGTAGGCGTTGTGCGGAGCGGACCGCGCCGGGTCGCGCCAGAAGTACGCGCCCGCGAAGAACTCGTTGAGGTCCCGCATGCCGTAGTCGCGCAGCTTGTCGAGCGCTTCGGGGCTGCCGCCGACATGGACGAACATGGCGTCGAACTCGGCCGCCCAGTCGAGGAAGTACGGGCGCGCGGAGCGGACCGGTCCGATGCGGTCGACCTTCTCGCCTTCGGCGAAGACCGCGAGGAAGCGCGTGATGCCGCCCTCGACCGGCGCCTCGAACACGAGCGAAGCCTTGGCGATGCCCGACTGGGGCCGCGCGACCGAAAGGTTGTCGATGGCGGCCGCGAAGTAGCCGGTCGGTTCCGGGGCGTCGGCGGGAACGGCCACGCCGTCGATGAGCCGGCGGCGCGTCGGCGCTGCCGCCCCCTCGACGGGAGCCGCGGGCGCGGACGGCGGGATGCGCATGGCGACCGCGGCCTTCCCCTCCGGCATCGTCCCGGTCCAATAGGCCCAGCCGATGGCCGCGGCCCCGACGAACGCGGCGAAGCCGATCGAGCTCCAGACGGCGGCGGCGCGCCAGAACTTCTCGCGGTCGAACGAAACCGCCCAAGGACGCCTTGGCGGCTTTCCTTGGGCGGCGGTGGTTGTCTGCTGCTGCTCGCGCATGGGCATATCCTCGCACGCGCGGGGCATGCGTGGCAACCGAGGGATCACTCCTTGGCGGGGGCTTCCTTCTCGGCCTTGGCGGCGTCGCGCTCGGCCTTCTTCTCTTCCGTGGCGACCTTCACCGCTGAGACGTCGGCCTCCGGCTTGGCGGTCTCCATGGCGGCGAGCTCTTCCTCCGAGATCGGCGCCTGCGCGACGATGATGAGCTCGTTCGGCTCGGCCATGAACTCGATGCCCGGCGGCGGCGTGAGCGCGCTGACGGAGATGTGGTCGTCGATGTTCGCGAGTTTGGACAGGTCGACCTCGATCTCGTGGACCAGGTCGCCCGGCAGACAGCGCACGGTGATCGCGTCCATGTTGCGGACGAGGATGGCGCCCTGCGCCTTCACCGCCGGCGCTTCGCCGACGAACTTCAGGATGACGTCCGCCTCGAGCTTCTCCTTCATGTTCACCTGGCGGAAGTCGACGTGATTGACGCGGCCCTTGAGCGGGTCGTACTGCACCTCGTGCACGAGGACCTTCACCGGGGAGCCGCCTTCGACCTCGAGGTCGATGAGGCTCGATTCGCCGGCCTTGCCGAAGACCTTGTCGAAGACGCGCGAATCGACCGTCAGGTCCTGCGACGCGACGCCGTGGCCGTAGACGACGGCGGGGATGAGGCCCTCGGTGCGGAGGGTCTTCACCTGCTTGCCCTTGATGTTCCTCTTCTTGGCTTCCAGTTTGAGCGCTTCCATAGGTTTGAGTAGGGCCGAAAACAAAAAAGGGTTCTCGGCGGTCTCCTGGTTTATATACGATGACGCGGAACTTGGCAAGGGGGCGGGACGCAAGCTTCAAGCTCTAAGCTTCGATCTTCGAGCTCGGAGCTCGGGACTCGAAGCTCGGAGCTTCGGTATCAAAAACCCCGCCACGGGGGCGGGGTCGTCATGACTTCGTTTCAGGCCGTCGCGAGGCGCCGGAACAGGCTGGCTTCGTCCTTCAGGAGATGGTGCGCCTCGATGACGTCGTCCGTGGAGACCGCCGCGGCCTCCTTGAACCGGTTCACTTCGTCGAAGCCGAGGTCCGTGACCAGGCCGACCGAGCTCACGCCCACCGAGGAGATGAGCACCAGCGCAATGATGGCGTTGGCGCAGTTGCCGCACTGGATGTGCAGCAGATGGCTGTCGTCCTTCTCGCCCAGCACGCGCGCCTCGCGCGGATTGTAGCTGGACTCGCACAGCGGACAATAGGAGATCAGCTTGACCCCTTCGTCGAAGAACGGCGCATGGTTGGACGGAACCGGCATATTTTTTGGTCCGTGACGAAGTTATCCCGGACTGATTTTTTTGTTTTAGCCCTGCCTATTTTGGGCTTATCCACGGCTGCGATCCTTGTGCATATACTCTACCATTTTTCAGGTGTCGGGTCAAAGCGACTTGTGTACAGGTCAGAATCCCGAGGTCCGAGGTAAAAGATCGAAAAAGGCGGACGTCCGTCCGCCCGTCGTTCCCTCTAACCTCGGAGCTCGGAGCCCTAACCTCTGCGAACGGCCACCGATTCCAGGATCCCGACCATCGCGTACTTCGCCAGGATGGAACTGCCCCCGTAGCTCACGAACGGCAGGGTCACGCCGGTCACGGGCAGCAGCCGGAGATTGCCGCCGATGTTCACGAAGGCTTCGACGCCGATGGAGATCATGAGCCCGAGCACGAGGAACATCGTGAAGTCGTCATGGCTCGCGCGCGCCAGCTTGTAGCCGCGGTAGAAGAACACCGCGAACAGGGACGCGACGAAGACGACGCCGAGGAAGCCGAGCTCCTCGGCGATCACGGCGAAGATGAAGTCCGTCTGCCGTTCGGGAAGGAAGCGGAGCTGGCTCTGCGACCCGAAGCCGAGACCCTTGCCCGCGAAGCCGCCGGAGCCGATGGCGATGATCGATTGGGTGACGTTGTAACCCTTGCCGCTCGGATCGCGCGCCGGGTCCCAGAACACGGCGATGCGGTCCTTCTGATACGGCTTGAGCACGAACGCCCACGACAGCACGGCGGTCGCGACGCACAGCACCGCGATGACGATGAGGTGCGTGCGCCGGATGCCGGAGATGAGCAGCAGCGATCCCCAGATGGCGAGCAGGAGGAAGGCGGAACCGAGGTCGGGCTGCAGGAGCACGAGCAGGAGCGCCACGGCGAGCGCGGAACCGGAGCCGGCGATCTGTTTCAGGCCGCCCGGATGGCGGGCGTAGTCGCTGAAGAACTTGGCGAGATAGATGATGAGGATGATCTTCACGATCTCGACGGGCTGCACGCCGAGGCCGCCGACGCCGAACCAGCTGCGCGCGCCGCGGATGGTCTGCCCGAAGAACAGCACCGCGACGAGGAGCGCGATGGCGAGGGCGTAGAGCGCGCGCGAAAGGCCCGCGAGCTGCCGGTAGTTGAAGGCGGCCGCGGCCATGGCGACGAGCAGGCCGGCGGCGACGAACGAGGCCTGCTTCCAGAAGTTGCCGAAGTCGCCCCCGCCCTGCGCGCCGAGCGAGGTGCTGTAGATGGCGGCCAGGCCGAACGTCGTCAGGATGACGGCCGAGCCGAACAGCACCCAGTCGAATTTTTTGACGAAGGAGAACACGGAAGTCGAGAGTCCAAAGTCGAGAGTCGAGAGATGCGAGCGGCGGAACTTTCGACTTTCCACTCTCGACTTTCGACTTCGCGGGGTGGTGAACAAAACAAGAGCTCACGGCTCTTGTATCAGGTTCCGGGGAAGTTTTCCACTCCGCTACGTCCCGGGCGGGATGTAGTTGCGATCATCGAATATGTTCACCTGCGGTTTCACGTCCACCTTGCCGACGCCGGGCAGGTCGGTGAACCAGCTGGCCTCCACGTCTCGGCGCTCGCCGGGGCGGAGGTCGCTGATGACGACATGGTTCACGCCGACGATGCGCGAGCCGGAGCTGAGGGTCACGAAGAAGCCGACCTTGAAGTAGCCGAAGCCGGTGTCGTTGGTGATGGTGAAGCGCGCGCGGTTCACCGCGATGGGGTCCTGCGGCGACGGCGGCACGAACTCCACCTTGTCGATGAGGAAGTTCAGCCGGACCGCCGCCCATGTCGCGTAATCGGGCCGCGTCATGTGAAGGTTCACGCGCCGCCAGGCGACGTTCTCGACGACGATCTTCGGGGAGCCGGGACGCACGTCCGATTTCACACCGAGCGCGTCGAGCCACTTGGTCTCTCCCGGCAGCAGATAGCCGCGCTGCGACTGCGTCGTGCCGGCCGATGATTCGAAATGATAATCGAACTCAACCCACCACTCCGGGTTCGGGTTCGCGGCGCGGGCGATGAAATCATAGGTCTTCTCCCCCGAGGTCATCGAGATCGCCGATTCCACCTTCATGTCCTCCGGCGCGTGCTTCTCGCGGAAGAAGGAGTAGTCGACGGCGGGCGACGCCATGATGGCCATCTGCCGCCGCTCGATCTCGCCGGACCCGAAGAACCAGTCGGCGAAGCCGAAGGCCGCGTAGCCGACGAGCGCGAGGTCGACCACCGCGAGGACGACCGAAAAGGCGCGACGGACCTGCACTTTGTGGGTCACCCACCAGTATCCCCAGTTGAGCTTGTCCTCGGTGAGTTGTCCCTCGCGCACGGACTCGAACCCCATATCGAGGGAAGTATAGCAAAAAAAGAGGGAAAGAGAAATGAGAATGTAGAGTTTAGAATTTGGAAGCGTGACGCGATGCGTTCTCAATTCTCAATTCTAAATTCTCATTTCTCCCCTCGACGTGCCGCCTTGACGGAAGCCTCGCCAAAGGCCACGGTGCACGCAGGTGCTTGCCCTTTCCGCATCGAAGGAGTCCGCCATGAGCGCAACCCGTTCGCTCGTCATTGCGACGGCCGTTTCGACCGCCGCCGCCCTCGCCGCCTACGTGGCCGCCCGGCTCGCCGGGGCCGTCCCTGACGCCGCCTCGGTCGACGCCAGCATCGCCGCCGCCGCGATCTTCATCCTCGCCTCCGCCGGCGCCCGCCTCAAGGCCGGCGCCTTCACCGACTCGGCGTCCGCGATCGCCGTCGGAGCGGGAGCGGCCGCGATGGGCGCGCTGCTCGCCGCCAGCCGTTCGCCCGAGACCTTCGGCCTGCTGTTCGTCGGCTTCGTCATGGGCATCGCGGTCGCGGTCTTCGCCCTCATGAAGGACCTCGACGAGAAGACCTCGCCGAAGCTGCTCCTGGGCGTGTCCGCCGCGCCGCTGCTCGCCTGCCTGCTCGCCTTCGGGCACTGACCCACACCCCTCCCCCGCACCTCCGCGGGGGATTTTCTTTATCGCGGAAAGCACGGACCCGGAAGCGCTTTCGAGAGATGACCCTTCCTCTAAACTTTTCCCTCTTTTCTTTTCACTTTTTCGGCCCCGAATCGTCTTGTCGCGACCTGTGCGCCGTGTTACCATCGTCATGCATTCGTCCGCTTGTGCGGACGTTCAGTTTTGTCCCACGTATGGCCGACAAGAAACCCAAGAACGACAAGGACAAGGGCGGCTACAGCGCCAAGCAGATCACCGTGCTCGAAGGACTCGAAGCGGTCCGCCGCCGCCCGGGCATGTACATCGGCACGACCGGCCCCGACGGCCTGCACCACCTCATCTGGGAGGTCGTCGACAACTCGTTCGACGAAGCGATGGCCGGCTACTGCAACGAGATCACGGTCACCTTGCTGCCCGACAATTACGTGTCCGTCGAGGACAACGGCCGCGGCATCCCGGTCGACATGCACAAGGACTACAAGGTCTCCGCGCTCGAACTGGTGCTCACCAAGCTCCACGCCGGCGGCAAGTTCGGCGACGGCGGCTACAAGGTGTCCGGCGGCCTCCACGGCGTCGGCGTCTCCGTCGTGAACGCGCTCTCGACCCACGTGAAGGCCGAGGTGAAGCGCGATGGCAAGCTCTGGGTGCAGGAGTACAAGCGCGGCGTCCCCGTGAAGAAGGTCGCGGCCGTCGGCAACGCGCGCGGCACCGGCACGACCATCACCTTCCAGGCCGACCCGACGATCTTCCAGACGGTCGACTACAACTGGGACTACATCCTCGGCCATCTCCGCCAGCAGGCATACCTCACGAAGGGCGTCCGGCTGACCCTCATCGACAAGCGCATCCGCGGCAAGGACAAATACTACGGCTTCTATTTCGAGGGCGGCGTGCGCTCGTACGTGCGGCACCTCAACCACCAGAAGGAGGTCAAGCACCCGACCATCTTCTACGTGCATAAGGAGGCCGAGGGCGTGGACACCGAGGTCGCCTTTCAGTACGTCGACGACTACAAGGAGTCGGTCTTCGCTTTCGCCAACAACATCTTCAACCCGGACGGCGGCACGCACGTCGCCGGCTTCCGCTCGGCGCTCACCCGCTCGCTCAACAACTACGCGCGCAAGCAGGGCTTCCTCAAGGAGAAGGACGAGAACATCTCCGGCGACGACGCGCGCGAAGGCCTCACCGCGGTCATCAGCGTGAAGATCAGGGAGCCGCAGTTCGAAGGCCAGACGAAGGCCAAGCTCGGCAATCCCGAAGCGAAGTCGGCCGTCGAATCCGTCTTCTCCGAGGCGCTCGACATCTACCTCGAAGAGCATCCGAAGGACGGCCAGGCCGTCATCGAGAAGTGCGTGCTCGCTTCGCGGGCCCGCCTCGCCGCGCGCGCCGCGCGCGACACCGTGCTCCGCAAGGGCGCGCTCGAAGGCCTCACCCTCCCCGGCAAGCTCGCCGACTGCTCGTCGAAGGAGACGGAGCGCTCGGAGATCTTCATCGTCGAGGGCGATTCGGCCGGCGGCTCCGCCAAGCAGGGCCGCGACCGCGAGTTCCAGGCGATCCTCCCCCTGCGCGGCAAGATCCTCAACGTCGAGCGCGCGCGGATCGACAAGATCCTGGTGAACGAGCAGGTCAAGAACCTCATCATCGCGCTCGGCACCAACATCGGCGAGCAGTTCGAGATCGAGAAGCTCCGCTACGGCCGCATCATCCTCATGACCGATGCCGACGTCGACGGCGCGCACATCCGCACGCTGCTGCTCACGCTCTTCTATCGCTATTTCCCGACCCTCATCACGCAGGGCCACCTCTACATCGCCCAGCCGCCGCTCTACCGCGTCTCCTCGGGCAAGGAGTTCCACTACTGCTTCACCGAGGCGGAGCGCGACAAGATCGTCGCGGACTTCCTCGCCAAGAAGGGCGACGCCAAGGCGGCGAAGGCTGCCAAGCTTGCCCCGGCCCGCGAGCCGGGGGCCGCGCCCAAGGCCGCGGAGGATGCGGCGGCGGAGGAAGGCGAAGGCGCGGACGAGTCGGTCACGAACGTCGGCGGCATCACCATCCAGCGTTACAAGGGTCTCGGCGAAATGAACGCCGAACAGCTCTGGGAGACGACGATGGACCCGGCCACGCGCACCATGCTGCAGGTGAACATCGACGACGCGCAGAAGGCCGACGAGGTGTTCGACATCCTCATGGGCAACGACGTCGAGCCCCGCAAGCGGTTCATCCAGACGAGGGCCAAGAGCGTCAAGAACCTCGATATCTAGCGGAAAAAAGGCCCGGGACGACCGGGCCTTTTGCGTACCCGCCGGGGCCGGACCGGACGGCTTGGTGTTGCATATTTTTTGCAGTATACTTGGGGCGAAACGCCGGTTCGGCGTCATCCACAGGTCAGCGATGCGCGTGCTCATGTTCGGATGGGAGTTCCCGCCCTTCAACAGCGGAGGGCTGGGTACGGCGTGCCTGGGGCTCACGAAGGCCCTGAGCCGTTCGGGCCACGACATCGTTTTCGTGCTGCCGAAGCAGCTCGACCTCAAGGTCGACTACATGGACCTGCTGTTCGCGGACGTCCCGCGCCTGCGCGTGAAGGCCGTGAACTCCCCTCTCGCCGGCTACCTCACCGACCACCGCTACCGCGTGCTCATGGGCGCGCTGCCGCCCGAGCTCGCGCGTCTCTACGGCCGCGACCTCTACGAGGAGACGCAGCGCTATGCAGAGAAGGCCAGCGCCATCGCCTCGACCGTCGAGCATGACGTCATTCACGCGCACGACTGGCTGTCCTTCCCCGCCGGCATGGCGGCGAAGGCCGCGTCCGGCAAGCCGCTCGTCGCCCATGTGCACGCCACCGAGTTCGACCGCACCGCCGACGGCGGCGTGAACCAGCTCGTCTACGAATGCGAGCGCGCCGGCATGCACGCGGCCGACGCGGTCGTGGCGGTCAGCAACTACACCAAGGAACGCGTCGCGCGCCACTACGAGGTCGCGCCGGAGAAGATCCACGTCGTGCACAACGGCGTCGATCCCCGCGAGGTCCGCAAGCTCGGCGCGAGCAAGCTGAACGACCACTACAAGATCGTGCTGTTCCTCGGCCGCATCACCGTGCAGAAAGGGCCGGACTGGTTCCTGAAGGCCGCGCGCCTGGTGCTTGAGCGCGACAAGGACGTGCTGTTCGTCGTCGCCGGCGCGGGCGACATGGAGCGCCAGGTCATCCTCGACGCCGCGGATTCCGGCATCGCCGACCGGGTGGTGTTCACCGGCTTCCGCCGCGGCGACGACATCGATCGCCTCTACCAGATGGCCGACCTGTACGTCATGCCGTCGGTGTCCGAGCCGTTCGGCATCACCGCGCTCGAGGCCGTGCAGAACGGCACGCCCGTCATCGTCAGCAAGCAATCCGGCGTGCGCGAGGTCCTGCCGGAAGCCGTGCAAGTGGATTTCTGGGACACGCGCAGGATGGCCGACGAGATGCTCCGGCTGCTCTCGCACCGCGAAGAAGCCAAACGCCTCGGCCAGCTCCAGCGCGCCGCGCTGCCCGGCATCACCTGGGACGCCGCCGCCCTCAAGCTCGCCTCCTTATATAAGAACGTCCTCCCCGTCCGCGCATAACTCTCGACTCTCGACTTTCAACTCTCGACTCCCGCATGCCCTCCGTCTGCTTCTACTTCCAGGTCCACCAGCCCTTCCGCGTGAAGCCCTATTCGATCTTCGAGATCGGCGAGGACCGGGAGTACTTCGCCGACCGCTCGCACCTGAACCTCAACAACCGCAAGATCATGCGCAAGGTGGCGGACAAGTGTTACCTGCCGACCAACGCCGTGATGCTCGCGCTCCTCGAGCGCCACCCCGAGTTCCGCATCAGCTATTCGATCTCCGGCACCGCGCTCGACCAGTTCGAGGAGTTCGTGCCCGAGGTCCTGGAGTCGTTCCGCCGGCTCGTCGGCACCGGCCGCGTCGAGCTGCTCGCCGAGACCTCGCACCATTCGCTCGCCGCGGTCTTCTCCCCCGAGGAGTTCCGCACCCAGGTCTCGAACCACGTCGCGCGCCTCGGGAGGCTCTTCGGGGTCCGGCCCACCGTGTTCCGCAACACCGAGCTCATCTACGACGACCGCATCGCCGGACTCGTGGAGGACATGGGTTTTTCTGGTATACTCGCGGAAGGCGCCGACCACATCCTCGGCTGGCGCTCGCCCGCGTTCGCCTACCGGCCGCGCGGTCGCAAGCGGATCTCACTGCTCCTCAAGAACTACCGCCTCTCCGACGACATCGCCTTCCGCTTCTCGAACCGCGACTGGTCGGAGTGGCCGCTCACCGCGCCGAAGTTCGGCCGCTGGGTGGACGCCGTGAACGGCAACGGGAACCTCGTGAACCTGTTCATGGACTACGAGACCTTCGGGGAGCATCAATGGCGCGACACGGGCATCTTCGACTTCCTGTCGCACCTGCCGGAGGAGATCCTCAAGCACCCTGACAACGACTTCGTCACCGTCTCCGAGGCGATCCGCCGCTACGAGCCGGTGGCCGAGCTCGAGGTGCCGCAGACCATCTCCTGGGCGGACATCGAGCGCGACCTTTCCGCCTGGCGCTCGAACCCGCTGCAGGAGGCCTCGCTCAAGGCGCTCTACGCGCTCGAACGCGACGTGAAGTCCTCCGGCGACGACCGCGCCCTCGAGGACTGGCGCAAGCTGACGACGAGCGATCATTTCTACTACATGTGCACCAAGTGGTTCTCGGACGGGGACGTCCACAAGTACTTCAACCCCTACGACAGCCCGTACGACGCCTTCGTCACGTACATGAACGTCATTCACGATCTGACCCTGAGAATTAAATCTCGCACGAACTATGTCCACGCGTAAGCCGACCGCAGAAGAAGCAGCGAACTTCCTCAAGAACGTCCCCGAAGAGTGGCAAGCTTTCTGGTGCAACCACGGCACCGTCCTCCGCAACTACGCGGACCTGTCCGCCGCCCTCGCCGACATGACGCCCGAGGAGTTCGCCCACCACGTGAACGGCGAGAAGAACGACTTCGCCGAATGGACCGCGCAGGTGTTCGGCGACAAGACGCTCGCCGACAAGCTCCGCCTCCTCTCCACGCCCGAAGCGAGCCAGCGCATGGTCGCGCGCCGCATCGAGGAGCTGACGCTGGCCGCGAGGCCGGTCGACGCCGCGCCCGTCGAAGCCGCGATCGCCGAACGCGCGGAGGCCGCACAGGAGGCTCCCGCCGCGATCGCGCAGGAGGTCGTCTCCCCTCTCCCCGCCGAGAAGCCCTCGAAGAAGGCCGTGAAGAAGCCTTCGGCGAGGGCCAAGAAGACGGTCGCCGCGAAGAAGGCCGTCGCCTCCCCCGCTCCGAAGACCGCGGCCGCGAAGCCGGCCGGCAAGAAAGAGTCCGTTTGGTCCAAGCTCCTCAAGCGATAACGACAGGTAGTAGGTTGTAGGTGGTAGGTTGTAGTTTTCGAGAAGCGCGACGCCCCTACAACCTACACCCTACAACCTACAACCTCCCTCATGCCCCGCAGCCTCGTCCTCGGCAACGGCAACCTTCTCATCGGCCTCGACGCGCACGGCCAGGTGCGGGATGTCTATTTCGAACGCGTGGGCCTCGAGAACCACGCCAACGGCCGGCCGCAGAAGGTCGGCATCTTCATCGACGGCAAGATCAGCTGGCTCGACGACAACGGCTGGCGCACCGAGATCACCTACCTGCCGGAGACGCTCATCGGCCAGACGGTCGCGGAGAACGCCGCCATCGGCATCCGCCTGACCTTCGAGGACTTCGTCTACAACGAGACGAACATCTTCATCCGCAAGATCCGCGTCGACAACCTCGCGCAGCGCGACCGCGAGTTCCGCATCGTCTTCCACAACGACCTCGAGGTCGGCGGCTATACCCACGGCGTGACCGCGATGTGGTACCCGCGCCGCCAGTGCCTCATCCATTACCGCGGGATGCGGATGTTCCTGTTCAACGGGCACGTCGACGGACACTCGATGGACGGCTTCTCCGTGGGCATGACGCGCTACTCCGGCCTCGAAGGCACCTGGAAGGACGCCGAGGACGGCGTGCTTTCCGGCAACCCCATCGAGCACGGCCGCGTCGACTCGGCCGCCTCCTTCCGCTGCACGCTCCGCGCCGGCGCGTCGCACGGCGGCTGGTACTGGATGGTGGCCGCCTCCTCCCTCGCCAAGGCGGAGGAGCTCAACGACGACGTCGTCAAGCGCACGCCCGAGCATCTCTACCAGACCACCAAGGACTTCTGGCGCGCCTGGGTGAACAAGCAGCGCTACTCCTTCCACGGATTGACCGCGGACATGGTCCGCATCTTCAAGACGTCGCTGCTCGTGATGCGCGCGCACACCGACAACGGCGGCGGCATCATCGCGTCGAGCGATTCGGACATGCTGCAGCACGGCAAGGACACGTATTCCTACGTCTGGCCGCGCGACGCCGCCTTCGCCGCGATGACCTTCGCCAAGGCCGGCTACTGGGACATCGCCCGCCGCTACTTCGAGTACCAGACCAAGCTGCTGTCGAACGAGGGCTATTTCATGCACAAGTACCTGCCCGACGGCTCGCTCGGCTCGTCCTGGCACCCGTGGGTCGAGGAGCACCATGACGTGCTCCCCATCCAGGAGGACGAGACGGCCATCGTCATCTACGCCCTGTGGGTCTACTACGAGGCCTCGCGCGACATCGAGTTCATCGAGGAGATCTACAACGGCTTCATCAAGAAGGCCGCCAACTTCCTCGCGACGTACCGACACGAGAAGACCAACCTGCCGCTCCATTCCTACGACCTCTGGGAGGAACACCGTTCCGTCTCGACCTACACCGCCGCGACCGTGGTCGGCGGGCTCGAGGCCGCCGCCAAGTTCGCCGACCTGCTCGGGAAGGCGCGCGAGAAGAAGACCTATCAGACGATCGCGAACGAGATCCGCGAATCGATCGACCTGCTGCTGATCGATCGCTCCAACGACCGCATCATGAAGGCCGTGAAGTTCGACGACGCCGGCGACCGCCGCGAGGACGCCCGCACCGACGCGAGCTCGTTCTACGGGCTGCTGCTCTTCAACGTCGTCGACGTGAAAGACCCGTTCGCGGGGACCTGCGCCAAGAACTGCGACCGCGACCTGTGGTGGAAGTCCCCCATCGGCGGGCTGGCCCGCTACGAGAAGGACCGCTACTTCATGGTCGACGACCGCTACCCGAACCCCTGGATCATCACCACGCTCTGGCACACCGAGTTCATGATCAAATCGGCGCGGAGCGAGGAGGACCTCAAGCCCGTGAAGGAGATCTTCCAGTGGGTCGTCGACCGCGCGCTGACCTCGGGAGTGCTCCCCGAACAGGTCCATCCCATCACCGGGGCGCCGCTCTCGGCTACGCCGCTCGTCTGGAGCCACGCAGCCTACGTCTACGCCGTCATCCATTACCTCGAGAAGCTCGAGCAGCTCGGCATCGCCAGGGCGGAGGTGCCGTTGGAGGAGGTTTAGAGGGGTAAAGGGGTAGAGGGGAAAAGAACGACGAAAAAGGCCGGCATCATGCCGGCTTTTGCTTTTCACCTTTACCCCTTTAACCCTTTTCCCCTCTCCGCACGAAAAAGACTCCCGCGTCCTTCAGTTCGCGCAACACCGTTCTGCGGATGGCGCGGTCGAGCGCCTCAGGCGGCATCGCGCCGGCCCTGCCAATGCGCGGGACGGCCGCGCTCATGGCTGCCGCGCAGAGCGCCGTCGGGTACGCGACGTACGTCGCCCCGGGCCGCAGCTTCATCACCTGCCGCAGGTCCGGGAAGACGGCCGTCGCCGAACGCGTCACGGCGTTCCCGCCGGCGGAGCCGTCCGCCTCGACCGCGGCCACCAGCCACGAATTGCGCACCCTCCCCCGCTCAACGAGCTTCCGCATCTCGGCGGGGGTCGGGACCTTCGGGGCGACGAGCTCCAGCAGGTCGCGCGGGCGTACGCGTTCGCGGCCGACCGCGATCGTCCTGTCGTCGAGCAGCCCGGCCGCGGCGAGCGCCGCGCCGAAGTCGATGTCGGTGCCGCCGGACTTCATGTCGACGTCGCGAACTTTGAGGTACAGCGGCAGCGTCGCGACCTCGTCGCCGTAGACGGCGACCACGCGGCGCCTGCCGAACGGCCGCGGGAACGCGAACGTCTCCGCGCCGGAGAAGGCCTTCACGTTGCCGAACTTCCCGCCGCGGAAGACGAGCGGCGGCGAGGCGAGCTCGTCGACGATGACGCGCGGCGACCAGCTCATCACCGGCTCGTCCGCGTCCTGTTCCTCGAGCAGGCGGATGCGCAGCGCGCGCGTCCGGTCGAGGCCCGCGGCCAGGTCGGCAGCGAGCAGGTTCGTGAGGCCGGGCGCGACGCCGGTGTTGAACAGCGCGGTGCGCCCCGCGCGCCGGAAACGCGCGTCGAACCGCGACTGCTCGCAGTGGCGAAGGTCCTCGAGCCGCGAGCACAGGTCCTGGTAATGCGCGCCGGCGAGGAGCGCGGCCTCCATCACCTTCTCGTTGAAGTCGGGCAGCCCCGCGTTGACGACGAGGTCCGCGCCCGCCGCCGCCCTCGCCACGTCCGCGGGCCTCGACGCGTCGACCTTCACGGGCCGGACGCCCCCGCGCGACGCGAAGAGCCGCGCCCGCGCCGGATCCCGGTCGCCGCAGCCCACGTTCTTCTTCCCGAACCTCGCGGCCAGCATGTCCGTGAGGATCGACCCTACCGCTCCCGCCCCGACGACGAAGACCCGCATAACGCGCCTTAAGAGGTCCCTCAGTCCCGGGACCGATGGACCCCATTATCCCAGCCCGGGCGGTTCTGGCAATCCCGCGACCTTGACGCCGCCGTGGGCGCGCCGTACGCTTCCGCCTCGCTCATTGCACATCCCATCGGACCCGCGGGCGCGGCCCGCACGACAAAGGAGCAGGTCATGGCCGAAGAGAGCGACCGCAAACAGAAGCGCGGCCGGAATTTCATCGTCTCCGCCTTCCTCGGCGCGATCACCATCGCGCTCGTCAGGCACTTCGCCCCCCATCTCATCCCCTTCGACCCGTTCTCGTTCTGGACGCCGCGCGGCGGCGTCGGCGACTGGCTCTGGGCCGCCTGGCCCGCCTTCGCCTACGGCATCGGCGTGAACGTCATCGCCGCCTACCGCGACCGCAAGGACCCGGAGCTGCGCGCGCACCCGGAAGCGATCCTCGTCGTCGGGACGCTCGTGAGCCTCTGGGCCGGCATCATGGAGGAGATCTGCTTCCGCTGGCTCATCTTCCTGTCGACGATCTTCTGGGTGCAGGTCGGCAACTTCCTGCTCCTGGGGTTCATGGGCTGGGGCATCCCCGAGCACCTGTACCTCTGGGTCGTCCGGCACGTCGCCGACTTCACCACGCTGGGCGGGCTGCACGACGTGCTCTTCAGCGCCCAAGGCTGGTTCGTGGGCGCCGCCATGCTCTCGGCCAACGCCTTCTTCCGCGACGGCCACAAATACCAGGGCCTCAAGGGCTGGATCAGCAGCTGGTTCATGGGGATGTTCTTCTTCTGGATCATGTTCCGCTTCGGCCTACCCGCGGCGATCCTGGTCCACCTGCTCTACGACCTGTTCATCTTCGTCGTCCACTGGGTGGACACGCGCATCGAACGGGCCATGTACGGCTGAGCTTTCCGGCCTCCCTCGCGGGGGCCGGTCTTTTTTCATCCGAGGTCAGACGCCCATTATGAGCACGAACCCCTGGGCTGGATGCGCTGCGCGTCGCAGGGCGAGTTCGGCCACAGGCGTACTTTCTGTACGCCGAGGACCGAACTGGGCCCCTGCGACGATGCAGCGCGCCGGCCCAGGGGTTCCCGTTTCAGAAAGAAGTGCTATTCTTGCCACGGGGCGGGCCATCTGATAGGGTGGCTTCAACAACGCATTTCCGCCCCCGCAGGCGGTTTTTTAGAAGAAAAACTATGGCTATCTCGCTCGGAAGCAACAGGCTCGTCGCCTACGTCAAGGAGTCCAAGGACGAACTTCGCAAGGTCGCCTGGCCGTCGCGCAAGGTCGTCGTCAGGGACACTGTCATCGTGGTGTGCGTCTCGGTCAGCATGGCCGTGTTCTTCGGGGTCATCGACTACGGCCTCTCCATGGGCCTCGAGAAGCTCCTCTCGCTCCAATAGACCTCCCCTAAGGGAAAAGCTCATTATGCCGAAGCAGACACAACAGCACGGCCGGCGCTGGTACGCCATCCACACGTACTCCGGCTACGAGGAGAACGTCGCCCACAACCTCAAGCAACGCATCGAGTCGATGGACATGGGCGACAAGATCTTCAACATCCTCATTCCGAAGGAGAAGAAGATCAAGATCAAGAACGGCAAGCGCAAGGTGGTGGAAGAGAAGATCTTCCCCGGCTACGTGCTCGTGGAGATGAACGTCACGGACGACTCCTGGTACGTGGTTCGCAACACCCCGAACGTCACCGGCTTCATCGGCACGGGCACCATCCCGACGCCGGTGGCCGACGAGGAGATCAAGTCGCTTCAGAAGCGCATGGGCGTGGACGAGCCGGAGTACAAGATCGACGTCGAGGTCAATTCCGCGGTGAAGATCGTCGACGGGCCGTTCAAGGGCTTCGAGGGCAAGGTCGCCGAGATCGACGAGGCCCGCGGCAAGATCAAGGTGCTCGTCTCCATGTTCGGACGCGAGACCCCGGTCGAGCTGGACTTCCTCCAGGTGAAGAAGATCTAGTGATCAGAAAGGCGGGCCGAAGGGCTCGTCTTTTGATTTTGCGTTTCTTCTGGATGCACCGCCGCGGGTCCTGTCGCGGCGACCACCCCGACTCGTCCTCGGCCGCAAGGGCACTGCGGGCGGTCGGGGTCCCCGCTCGCCGCGCCACCCGCGGTGCGTTTCTGGACGCCCGCCGCTTGATGGATGGACAGCAAAGAAATCCGGCCTGGCGTCTGGGCCCCGTTCCCAGGGCGCCACGGGCCGGATTTCTCGCAGGATCTCTACCCCGGCTTCGATGGTGCACATGTTGTCACCGCCCACCACCCATCCTGTCACCCCGCGCTTGACGCGGGGTCCAGAAAAAAATTGAAAAAAACACGTCCCCGAAGGGACGCGTGAGGAAGATGTTCAGCCGATATGCGACGTGACGGCGTGAAGCCAGAGAGGCAGATGCTGCGCGAACCACATCATGGCCGTGAACCCGGCCGCGCCGCCGACAGCGAACGGCGGGACCTGGAGCGCGGTCCGCAGCCACGTCGGCTTCGTCGCCGCGAGTCGGCGGCGGACGAGCGCGGCCGCGACGCCGGCGGCCAGGCCGATGAGGCCTCCGAGATGCGCGGCGGAACGAAGCGGCGGCGGAAGGATGACGTAGAGCGCGGCGGCGGCGCCGATGATGAGCGCGCGCTGCAGGTCCTGGGAAGGATCGTGCTTGGGGTCGTCCATGGACTCTTCTCCGGAGAGGACGAAGGCGACGGCGGCGGGCCAGCACCGATGCGGCACGGCGTCGTCGCGGAGAACGATACCATGGCGCGGACGGGAACGAAAAAGACGCCGCGTCGCGGCGTCCGTGTTCAGAGGAACGAGTGCAGGAAGGCGAAGCCGCAGAAGACGCCGGCGGCGTCGATGGCGCCATGGACGGCGGCCTGGCCGAGAGGACGGCCGCGCCGCCACATCTGGAGCGGGATCTCGATGAGGCCCGAGACGGCGCTGAAGACGGCGATGAAGGCGAGCGTCGCGCCGAGGCCGGGGGCCAGGAACTGCGCCAGCAGCCGGACGACGACGCCGCCGGCGAAAGAACCGATGAACGCCGCCAGGGTGTCCGGGACCGTGAGAGAACCGCTTTCCGTCGTGCCCATGGGGCACCTCCTTTAAGGGAAGCTGTGAAGAACGACCACGGAGCATAGCCTAAAAACGGGCGCAGGTCAATCCCTACGGCGGTCCAAAGTCGAAAGTCCAGAGTCGAGAGACGCGCCGTGGGTCCTTTCGACCCTCGACTTTCAACTTTCAACTCTCGGTGCTAGGGTCAGCCCATCGCTCGTTTGAAAAAGTTCTGCGAAGGATGATCTGTCATGGCCAAAAAAGTCGCGCTCGTGCTCAGCGGGGGCGGTGGGAAAGGGGCTTTCCAGGTGGGGGCGGAGAAATACCTTCGGGAGGAGAAGGGTTACCGCTGGAACGTCATCTCCGGCGTCTCGATCGGCGCCATCAACGGCGCGTTCCTGGCGATGGGCGCCTACGCGCGCCTCGAGGAGATCTGGAACTCCGTCACGCCGCAGATGGTCTTCGGCAAGCGCATCAAGCTGCGCGCCGCGGCCGGCATCCTGCGCGGCCGCCCGTCCCTCTTCAACCTGGACGGCATGGACGCGCTCCTGCAGGAGCTCGACCCCGACAAGATGACGACGCCGCTCATCGTCGGCGCCGTCTCCCTGGTCACGGGCGAGTTCATCCCCTTCCGCTCGACGCATCCCGACTTCCGCAACGCGCTCCGTGCCTCGGCCGCGCTGCCGCTCATCTTCCCGCCGGTGGACGTTTCCGAACACCATCCCGCGATGGTCGACGGCGGCACCCGCAACCTGACGCCGCTCGGCACGGTCCTTGCCGATGAGCCGGACGAGATCGTGGTGATCAACTGCAGCTCGCGCGCCGCCCTCAAGGTGGAGGCCGCGCCGAAGAGCGCGATCGCCATCAGCCAGCGCGCGTTCGAGATCGCCATGCACCAGATCTTCACCAACGACGTCGGGAAGTTCGACCGCATGAACCGGCTCGTGGCGCAGGCGACGGCGCAGGGCGCCGTGCTCAGGAACAACGACGGCCGCCCGTTCAAGCGCTATCCGCTCACCATCATCGAGCCGGACGTGCGGCTCGGCGAGACCACCGACTTCTCGCGGGCGCAGGTCCGCCGCGCGCTCGAAGCCGGATGGGAGAA
>DATJFD010000088.1:0-9429 GCA_035495855.1 Binatia bacterium
GCGGCCTACGGTGCAACCGGTTCCTTTTGAACGTCATTGAACCCCAACGGAAAGGGGCAGCCCATGGACCTTGGACGCACGATCGCCGCCACGGCGGCGGGCTTGCTGCTCATCTCGGCCTCCGCGCAAGCGCAGGCCCAGGAGACGCCGAGGCCGGCGGCGACGTCGACCCCCGCTGCGGCTCCCGCCGCACCCGCGCCGTCGCCCGGGCCGCTCGGCCTGCGCACCGGAGCCGGCTTCGTGATGGGCAACGTGAACGGCACGTCGCTCATGCGCGCGGACGTCTCGCTCGGCATTTCGTACGATTTCACGCGCTGGCTCACGCTCTACAGCGACGTGCACTTCGGGACGACGCGGTTCGGCTATCAGGGAAGCCTCGACGACGGCCTGACCGTCAACGGGCAGCTCTGGTCGTACTTCGACGTTTCGGTCGGCGCGGGCGCCATCGTGCACGCGCTGCACATGGACCCGATCGCGCTCGACCTCTACGGCGAGTTCGAGTCCTCGGTGGCCAACACGTCGCCGCACCTCGACAGCCTGCGGATCACCACGCCGCAGGGCAACTACGACGTCGGTCCGTACGCGCGGAACAACAGCAACCTGTCGCTGACCTGGTATCGCCTCGCGCTCGGCTCGACCTTCAGGGTCCGCTGGGGCTTCGCGGAGCCGCGGTTCACGCTCGGGTTCGAGCACGTGCACGGGTCGATGGACGTCGGCCTCAACGCCGACAGCCGCGACACGCTCACGCGCCTCGGCTACGAGACGACCAGGATCGAGTCGCCCCACGAAGTCTCGTTCTTCCGGGTCATCCTCATGCCCGGCGTCGACTTCCACATCGGAAGCCGCGACGTCCTCGGCGTGAGCGGCGTCGTCGCCCCCGCGCGGGACGCCACGACGGGCGGGGCCAACCTGACCTATCTGCACCGCTTCTAAAAGCCGCCCTTGGGCGGCTTTTTTTGGAGTCCAGAGTCGAAAGTCGAGAGTCGAGAGCACGGTGCGAACGGGCCCTTTCGACTTTCGACTCTCGACTGCCGCGTTGACACTCCCCCTCCCCTATGGAACGGTGTCTCCAGGTCTTTCGGCACATTGCATCGTCTTTTGCCCGGCGTTCCGGCATGGAGCCGGAAACCGGCGGCCTATTGGGCCGCTCGGAAGGAGCCCGCCATGAAGCTGACCGCGGCCGTCGCCTTCGTTGCCGCATTCGGCGTCTCTTCGGTGGCTCGCGCGCAAGAACATGCGCCGCCCCCGGAATTCTCTGCGCGCCTCGAGGCGGGTTTCGGCACGTGGGTCTCCCGCGGGCACGACAGCAACGTCCTGCAGATGCGCTTCACGCTCGCGCCGGAGTTCTCCTACATGGACCGGCTGCGGATCGCGCCTTTCGTGCGGATGACGACCACGGACATCGACCTGATGCAGAAGAACGGCCTGCCGTTCGACGCATCGCTGTCGCTGCCCTGGGAGCCTTCGCTCGGCGCCCGCGTCTCCGTGGACATGGTCCGGTTCTGGCGGCTGCACCTCATCGCCATGGGCGAGTTCGAGTTCCCGCTCTCGCAGAACCGCGCCTGGCTGTCGTCGTTCACGCCGCGCGGCGAGCTCGCCGACGCGCACGTCAACATCGACTCGCTCCGCAACCACGTCACGGTCGATCACCAGTGGCGCACGGTGCAGGGCAACCTCCGCCTCTTGGGCGACTTCGGATGGTGGCATCCGTACGTCGACCTCGGCTACCTCTACATCGACAGCCGCCTCGCGGTGAACTTCGATGGCGAAGCCAGCCAGCTGCTCTCGACGGCGCACGTCACGCCCGAGCGCTTCTACGACAGCGGCGACAGCACGTTCTTCTACATGCTCGGCTCGGAGTTCGATCTCGGGCGCGGCTTCGGCCTGCGCATCAACACGACCTTCCTGCCGACGAGCGACCGCGTGTTCTTCGCGGGCGAGGCCAACCTCCTCGTCCCCCTGGACTTCGGCCGCAGCCACTGACACGCCCCGCGCTCTGCGCGGGGTTTTTTTGAAGTACCCAGTACCCAGTAAACAGAGCTCTGGTTACTGTTTACTGGTTACTGGGTACTCGCCCCGATTGACACGCCTCCGGGCCCATGCGAGTGTGAACCCAAGCTCATTTCACGAGCGCTTACTTGCAGGAAGGTGCCGCCATGACGCGACCCTCTCGAGACCTGCCCCGGTTCTTCGCATCCTTCATCGCTTTCTTCGCCGCGATGGCGCCGGCCGCCGCCGATAAGCCGCCGCCCGAGTCCAAGAAGCCGGCCGATCCCGACCCGGACCCGGAGCGGCCGCGCGGGATCCATCCCCTGCTGCTGGCCACCGGCGTCGACTCGACGGTCGTGCGGACGAACGACGGCGGGTTCACCCGCGTGAACACGCTCATCGGCATCTCCATCATCCCGACGCGATGGCTGGAGCTGAAGACGGACCTACGCATCGGCTACGCCGCCTTCACTTACAACGGCAAGGCGGGCGACGACGTCACGCTCCACGGCGAGATGTCGCGCGACGGCCACATGACGCTGACGACGGGCGCGAAGATCACGCTCATCGAGCGGAAACGCGTCCGCTGGTGGATCTTCGGCGAGTACGAGACGTCCTTCGGCAGCGACGCGCTGAGCGTCGACAACATCAAGATCGGCCTGAACGGCTCGGACCTCGACCTGACGGAATACTTCCGCCAGCACGGGCGGTTCTCGTTCACCTGGCGGCGCTTCGCCGCCGGGACGGGCATCCGCATCGAGACCGGCCGCGTCTCGCCGACCTTCTCCGTCGGCTTCGAGCGTCTCTCCGCCGCGGTCGACGTCGGTTTCGACGACGAGGCCCGCGCGGCCATCCAGGCGTTCGGCAAGGACACGTCGAGCATCGAGCGGCGCCACGCGCTCGACCACAACACCGCGTCCTTCTATCCGGGCATCGACATCCGCCTCCCCTATCGGATGCGCCTCGAGGTCCAGGGCATGATCGTGCCCATCCCCGAGGGCTGGGCGTTCGGCGCGGGCATACGCTACTCCTTTCGACCGTAAAAGATCCGGCCCCCTTGGGCCGGTTTTTTTGATCAGGGGTAGAGGGGTAAAGGAGAAAAGGGGGAAAGGGTTGAGAACGAAAAAAGCCGGCGAGCCGGCCTTTTCTTTATCCCTCTCCCCCTTTACCCCTTTCCTTCGTGCATCTTCTCCAAATACCGCTGCGCGTCGAGCGCGGCCGCGCAGCCGCTGCCCGCGGCCGTCACCGCCTGCCGGTACTTCCAGTCCTGGACGTCGCCCGCGGCGAACACGCCGGGGACGCTCGTCTCGCTGACGTTCTTCGTCTTGATGTAGCCGCGCTCGTCGAGCTCGAGCTTGCCCTTGAACAGGTCGACGCTCGGCATGAGGCCGATGGCCAGGAACATGCCGTCGCAAGGAAGGTCGCGCGTCTCGCCGGTCCGCGTGTCCTTGAGCTTCAGGCCCGTGACGTGGCCCTGCTCGACGCCGAGCACCTCGACGACCTCGACGTTATAGACGAACTCGACCTTGGGGTTGGCCTGGCACCGCGCCGTCATGATCTTCGAGGCGCGCAATTTCTCGGTGCGCACCAGGATGACGACCTTCGAAGCGAAACGCGAGATGAAGGTCGCCTCTTCCATCGCGGAATCGCCGCCGCCGACGACCGCGACGACCTTGTCCTTGAAGAAGAAGGCGTCGCAGGTGGCGCAGGCGGAAACGCCCTTGCCGAACAGCTTCGATTCGGACTCGAGGCCGAGCCGGCGATGCGAGGCGCCGGTCGAGACGATGACCGCGTCGGCCTCCTCGGTGCGGCTCCCGGCGGTCACCTTGAACGGACGGCTCGAAAAATCGACCGCGGTGACGTTCTCGCTCACGAGCTCCGCGCCGAACCGCTTTGCCTGCTCGCGCATCTGCTCCATGAGCTCGGGACCCATGATGCCCTTGGCGTAGCCGGGCCAGTTCTCGACGTCGGTGGTGGTCATGAGCTGGCCGCCGTACGTCGTGCCCTCGAACACGAGGGGCTTCAGCTCCGCGCGCGCGGCGTAGACCGCGGCGGTGTAGCCGGCCGGGCCGGATCCGATGATGATGAGGTTCCTTGCCATAGGTTCTAGGTGGTAGGTGGTAGGTTGTAGCGTGCTTGGGCGGTCCTATGACCTACCACCTACAACCTACAACCTCGTCAGGCCATCGCCTTCTTCAGAAGGTCGACCAGCCGGTCCTTGGCGACCGCGCCGACGATCTGGCCGACCGGGCGGCCGCCCTTGAAGACCATGAGCGTCGGGATGCTCATGATGCCGAGGCTCTGGGAGAGCTGGCCGTTCTCGTCCACGTTGACCTTGCCCACCTTGGCGCCCTTGCCGTCGTACTCGGCGGCGAGCTCCTCCACGATCGGGCCGATCATCTTGCACGGACCGCACCACGGCGCCCAAAAATCCACGAGCACCGGCACGGGCGACTGGAGCACGTCCTTTTCGAAGGTCTGTTGCGTGAAGGCCTGGGCCATATGAGAGAGGGATAAAGGGGTAGAGAAATCAAAGGGGAAAAGGATATCGCGGTCTCACGACCACTCTATCACTTTTCCCCTTTTTCCCTCTATCCCTCAAATAGTGAACACCAATTTCTTTTCGCGACGCTCCTCCTTGAACACGTCGACGACGTCGCCGACGAGCGCGGGGCGGCGGAAGCTGACCTTCATGCCGCACTCCTGTCCCATGCGGACCTCCTTGGTGTCCTGCCGTCCGGCCTGCAGCTGCAGCACCTTGCCTTCGTCGACGGGCTCGCCGCCGCGGTAGAGCACGGCCTGCGCGCCGGTCTCGAGATGGCCGTCGGAGACGCGTCCGCCGATGACCTGGCCGGTCTTGTCCACGCGGAAGACGGCGAGGATCTCCAGCTTGCCGAGGTCCGTGCGGATGACCTCCGCGGGCACGAGCGCCTGGAGCCGTTTCTTCACCTCGTCGAACAGGTCGTAGATGACCTTGTACTTATGCAGTTCGATCTTCTTGTCGCGCGCGAGGATCTCCGCCTCGCGGGTGGCGTTGACGTTGAAGGCCATGACGACGCCGCCGCTCGCTTCGGCGCGGCTGATGTCGCCGTCGGTGACGTTGCCGAGCCCTTTGGCGACGATGGCGACGCCGACCTCTTCCGATTTCATCTTCTCGAGCTGGCCGGCGATGGCCTCGAGCGAGCCGAGCGCGTCCACCTTCAGCACGATGTTGAGGAACTTCTTGCCCTCCTTCTTCTCCTCGTCGGCGGACGCGGCCGCGGCCGGCGCGGACTGCTTCTCGACGGTGTACTGCTTCTTCAGTTTGTTGAGCGCGCGGGCGTCCTCGGGAGCCTGGACGATGTCGCCGACCTGCGGCGCGATCTTGAAACCGATGATCTTCACCGGCGTGCCCGGCGTGGCCTTCTCGACGAGCTTGCCGTTCCAGTCCTTCATGGCGCGCACGCGGCCGTAAAGGCTGCCGGCGACCGCGAGGTCGTCGTTGCGGCGGAGCGTGCCGGACTGCACGAGCACGGTCGCGACCGGGCCCTCGCCCTTGTCGACGTGCGATTCGATGATGGTGCCGATGGCGAGCCGGTCCGGGTTCGCCTTGATGCGCTCGGGGTCGATGTCGGCCGTGAGGAGGATCATGTCGAGCAGCTGGTCGATGCCCATGCCGGACTTGGCGGACACGGGGACCATCGTGACGGTGCCGCCCCATTCCTCGGGGATGACGTTCTGTTCGGAAAGCTGCGTCTTCACCTTGTGGACGTCGACGCCGGGCTTGTCCATCTTGTTGAGCGCCACGACCAGCGGGATCTTGGCGGCCTGGATGATCTTGATGACCTCGACGGTCTGCGGCTGGACGCCGTCGTCCGCGGCGACGACGAGGATGGCCACGTCGGCGACGCGCGCGCCGCGGGAGCGCATGACGGTGAAGGCTTCATGGCCCGGGGTGTCGATGAAGGTGATGCGGCGGTCGTTGCGCTCGGCCTGGTACGCGCCGATGTGCTGGGTGATGCCGCCGGCCTCCCCGTGCGCGACCTTGGCCTCGCGGATCTTGTCGAGCAGCGAGGTCTTGCCGTGGTCGACGTGGCCCATGACCACGACCACCGGGGGGCGCGCCTTGAGCTTCGCGGGGTCCTCCTGGCCGAGCATGGTCTTGAGCTCGTCGGTCGACATGCCGCCCTCGGCGACGCGGTCCTTCTCCTCTTCCTTGGCCACCTCATAACCGAGGTCGCCCGCCACGATGCTGGCGGTCTCGAAATCGATCTTCTCGTTGAGCGAGGCGAGGATGCCGTCCTTCATCAGCTCCGAAATGACGATGTTGAGCGGCAGGGAGAGCTTGGCCGCGAAATCCCGGACGGTGATGATCTTCGGCAGTTCGACCTTCTTCACCTGGGCGACGGCCTCGGAGACGATGCGCTCCTCCTTCTGGTACTTCATCTTGAGGCGGTCCGTCTTGCGCATCTCGGACCACTTCTCCATGATCTTGTTCACCAGGCGGTCGTCCACCTTGATGGCCTTCCGGCCCACGTCAAAACCGAGCTGCGGGAGTTTCTCCCTCAGCTCGTCGGGGTTGGCGCGCAGGCGACGGGCAAGCTCGGAGATGTTCATGGGTGGGGTGGGACGGAATGCCTCTTACGTGGGTCTATACTATAGAGTAAGGTGGCTCGCGTCAATGCATGAAGCTTCGAGCTTTGAGCTCCGAGCTTCGAGAATGACCCCCGACCTGATCCACCTTGGCGCTCGGCGCTCGGCGCTCGAAGCTTTCTATGGACGGTTTCCTCCTCATCGACAAACCCGAAGGCATCACCTCGCACGACGTGGTCGACCGCCTGCGCCGCCTCACCGGGGTGCGCCGCATCGGCCACGCCGGCACGCTCGATCCGTTCGCGACCGGGCTTTTGGTCGTGGGCGTGGGCCGCGGGGCGACGAAGCGGCTGAGCGAGATCATGGGCAGCGAAAAGACCTACGAGGCCGACGCCGTTCTCGGGGCCGTGACCGCCACGCAGGACAGAACGGGCGAGATCGTGGAAGTCGAGGGTCGAGAGTCGAGAGTCGAAAGGGGTTGGCCTTCGGAGGCGGAGGTCCGGGCGGCAATGGAGAAGTTCCTGGGGCCGCAAAAACAGGTCCCGCCGATGTTCTCGGCCAAGAAGATCGGCGGCAAGAAGCTCTATGAGCTCGCCCGCAAAGGCGAAGAAGTGGTCCGCCAGCCCGCTGACATCGTCGTCCACGCTTTCGATCTGCTGTCCTACGACCCCCCGAAACTGGCCTTCCGCGTGCGCTGTTCCTCCGGGACCTACGTCCGCACCCTGGCCCACGACCTCGGCGCCGCGCTGGGCACCGGCGGGTATCTCGCCGAGCTCCGCCGCACGGCCATCGGGAGCTTCCGGGTCGAGGACGCCGCCCGGCTGGAGGACCTCACGCCCGCGAACTGGGAGGAGCGGCTGTTCCAGCTACCAAGCTGAAAGCTCAGAGGTTAAGAGGTCAAAAGACGGCCCAAGACGGCCGTCTTTCAAACTATTAACCTCTCAGCTTTAAGCTTACGATCGGCATCTTGCCGCGTCCGGCATCCCGTGCTACGCTCGAAGTACGAAATCAATAACCATTTCCTGTTAGATAACGATCGACGTGGGCTTCGCGCCGGAGAGGCAGCAACGAAAGGCGCGGCGGCCAGGGAAACGCTATGCAACTTCCGACGAACGGCAACCGAGAATGGGTTCGCGCAGTGCTTGAAACGTTCTTCCCCCGACAGGCGGCGACGCCGGAGCGGGCGGACGAACAGGCCAGGACACCGAACACTGAGCAAAAACAAGGGAACGCCTGACCAGCCCAGGCGTCGTTGCCGTTGGACGAAGAAAACGCAAGCTTACTCCTCCGCAATGGGCGGGGACGTCCGGCATCCGCCGGCGAAGCGATCGGAACCTCGCAGGAATGACGAGGTTTTATTATGTCCCCGTTACTCGCAATACTCGCGCTCGTGGTGGGCGCGGGCGTCGGAGTCGCCGTCGGGTATGCCTACCGCAAGTCGGTGGCTGCCAAACAGGTCGGCTCGGCGGAATCCAAGGCGGAAAGGATCGTGAAAGAGGCCGATACGAAGGCCCAGCAGATGGTCCTCGAGTCGCAGAAGAAGTCCCTTCAAATGATCGAGGACTCCAAGCGCGACGACGAGAACCGCCGCAAGGAGCTCAGGGTCATCCAGGGCAAGCTCGCCAAGATCGAGGAGGACCTGGCGGCCAAGACGAAGGACGCCCAGCGCAAGCATGAAGACCTGGACCGCAAGAACGCCAAGATCGACGAGACCCAGAAGGAGATCGAGGCCGTGAAGGCCGAACAGATCGTGAAGCTCGAGGGCGTGGCCGGTCTCACCAAGGACGAGGCCAAGGAAGTGCTCTTCAAGCAGGTCGAGGAGATCGCCGCCGAAGAGTTCGACAGCCGCCTCCGCAAGGTCGAGAACATCAACTCCGAGGAGATCGAGAAGAAGGCCAGGAACCTCCTCGGCCTCGCGCTCCAGCGCCTCGCCTCTTCGCACTCGGTCGAGACGACCACCACGGCCGTCCCGCTCCCGAACGACGAGATGAAGGGCCGCATCATCGGCAAAGAAGGCCGCAACATCAAGGCGGTCGAGCACATGACCGGCTGCGAGATCATCGTCGACGACACCCCGCAGACCATCACCATCTCCGGCTTCTCCCCCATCCGCCGCCAGGTCTGCAAGCTGGCGCTGCTGAAGCTGATCGAGGACGGCCGCATCCATCCCGGCCGCATCGAGGAAGCGGTCGACGAGGCCAAGCAGGACCTCGCCAAGGACATCAAGAAGGCCGGCGAAGAGGCGCTCATCGAGCTCGGCATCCCGGTGCAGTCGCTCGACCCGAAGCTCGTCCAGATCCTCGGCCGCCTGAAGTACCGCACGAGCTACGGCCAGAACGTGCTGCGGCACTCCATGGAGGTCGCGCAGCTCTCGGTGCTCATGGCGCAGGAGCTCAAGGCAGACGTGAAGGTCTGCAGGCTCGGCGGCATCCTCCACGACATCGGCAAGGCCGTGGACCACGACGTCCAGGGCGCGCATCCCGAGATCGGTTACAACATCATGAAGAAGTTCGGGCTGCCGGAAGAGATCTGCTACCAGTCGATCGGCCACCACGAGGACAAGCCGAAGACGCTGGAGGCCATGATCGTAAAGGCCGCGGACGCGATGTCCGGCGCGCGCCCCGGCGCCCGCAAGGACACGTATGAGCTCTACGTGCAGCGCCTCGAGGAGCTCGAGAAGACCGCGTCGAGCTTCCCCGGCGTCGAGAAGGTCTACGCCATCCAGGCCGGCCGCGAAGTGCGCGTGTTCGTCGAACCGAAGGTGGTCGACGACTTCGGCGCTTACCGCCTGGCCCGCGACATCGCCAAGAAGATCGAAGCTGAACTCAAGTACCCTGGAGAGATCCGCGTGAACGTGATCCGCGAGAC
>DATJFD010000089.1:0-12895 GCA_035495855.1 Binatia bacterium
CCGCGAGCCGGTCAGGTTCTGGACCGCGATCGGGAGGACCGCGATGACCGCGAGGAAGAACGCGCCCGCCGGGATGATCCGGTTCACCGTCTTCATCAGGTACTCCGAGGTCGGCCGGCCCGGGCGGATGCCGGGGATGTAGCCGCCCTGCTTCTGGAGGTTCTCGGCGACGCGGTCCGGATGGAACACGACGGCCGTGTAGAAGTAGGTGAAGATGAACACCAGCAGGAAGAAGGCGATGCCGTAGACGAGCTGGTTCTGCAGGATCTCGATGGTCTTCTGCGCGGCGTTCGCGAGCCACGGCGTCTTCGCGTGGATGAACAGCTGCGAGACCATCGTCGGGAAGAGGATGATCGACACCGCGAAGATGATCGGGATCACGCCCGCCATGTTGGCGCGCAGCGGCAGGTAGGTCTCCTGGCCGCCGAACAGCTTCGTGCCGCGCATCCGCTTTGCGTAGACCACGGGGATGTTGCGCTGACCCTCGGTGATGAACACCACGCCGGCGACGGTAATGACGCCGATCGCCGCGAAGGCGACGAGGTTGACGATCTGCGACTGGTCGAAGGTCAGGATGGCCTGTTGCACCGCGGTCGGAAGGTTGGCGATAATGCCGGCGAAGATGATGATCGAGACGCCGTTGCCGATCTTCCGCTCGGAGATGAGCTCGCCGAGCCACATGAGCAGCATGGTGCCGGCGGTCATGGTGATCAGGATGCCGGCGAACTCCAGCGGCGAAAGCGCGCCGATGATCGGCTGCTTCGACTGGCGAAGCAGGGCGATCATGCTGTAGGCCTGGAGCATCGCGAGCGGGACGGTGGCGATGCGCGTGTACTGGTTGATGGCCTGCTGGCCGGCCTCGCCTTCCTTCTGCATCTCCTCGAGCCGCGGGATGATCATCGCGAGCAGCTGGAAGATGATGGAGGCGGTGATGTACGGGCCGACGCCGAGCGCCACGACAGAGAAGTTGCGGAGCGCGCCGCCGGAGAACAGGTTCACGAGGCCGAGGATCTGGTTCTGCTGGAAGAAGTTCCGCAGGTTCTCGGGGTTCACGCCCGGGACCGGGATGTGCGAGGCCACGCGGAAGATGACGAGCATGGCGAGCACGAACAGGATGCTGTTGCGCAGCTCGGGGGTCTTCCAGACTTGTCGTAAGGTCTTGAGCATAACGGGTGGGGCCGACGTCCGGGCACGCAGGGCATCATACCCCGTTCCCCGGCATCATGCGACCGGTCAGGCGCCGACCGTGCCGCCGGCGGCCGTGATGGCCTCCTTGGCGGGTTCGGACACGATGCAGCCTTTGACGGAGAGCTTCTTCTTGAGCTTGCCGCCGAGCACCTTGACCCTGCCGGAACCGGCGGGGACGAGGCCCTTCTTGGCGAGCGAATACGGGGTCACGGAGTCGCCGTTCTTGTAGGCCTTGTCGATCTGCGCGAGGCCCACGGTCGGCAGCTTGGCGTGATGGCTCTGGAAACCGCGCAGCTTCGGGGTCTGCAGCATGAGGTGCCGCATGCCGAGGAGCTTGAGGCGGTTGCGGCCGCCCGTGCGGGCGGTCTGGCCCTTGCCGCCGCGGCCGGCGGTCGTGCCCTTGCCGGACGCGTTGCCGCGGCCGACGCGCTTCGGCGAGCGCTTGGCGCCCTTGGCCGGTCTGAGGGTGTGGAAATTGAGTGCCATAGGAATGCGGTTACGCGGCCACGGCCTCGGCCTCCGGCTTCTTCTCGGCGGCCGCCTTCTTCGGACGGGGCTTGAGCGCCTTGAGCGCCATGAAGGTCGCCTTGGTGTTGTTGATCTTGTTGTTGGAGCCGAGGATCTTCGCGGAAGCGTTCGGCACGCCCGCGAGCTCGAGCACGACGCGCACGGCGCCGCCGGCCTTGATACCGGTGCCCTTCGGGGCCGGCATCAGGATGATGGAGGCCGCCGCGAACTTCATGTGCACCGCGTGCGGGATGGTCTCCTGGGCGAGCGGCACGGTGATGAGCTTCTTCTTCGCCTGGGTCGCGGCCTTCTGCACGGACTGCTGGACGTCGAGGCCCTTGGCGAGCCCGAAGCCGACGCGTCCCTTGCGGTCGCCGATGATGACGCAGGCGCGGAAGCGCATGCGCTTGCCGCCCTTGGTCACGCGCGTGACGCGCGCGAGCTCAAGGATGCGCTGGTCGAACTCCTTGTCCTCGTATTTCCCGCGGCCACGGCCGCCTTCTGGTCTTGCCATAGTCGTGGGGTTAGAATTTCAGGCCGCCCTCGCGCGCGCCGTCGGCGAGCGCGGCGATCCGGCCGGTATAAGCGAATCCGTTGCGGTCGAAGACGACGGTCGCGACGCCGGCCTTCTTGCCGGCCTCGGCGAGGGTCTTGCCCACCGCGAACGCGACGGCCACCTTGGCCTTGCGCTCGCCCTCGCCCTTCATGAGGGAGGCTTTCTCCTTCTTGTCGAGGGCCAGGTCGCTGGCGGACGCGAGCGTCTTGCCCGCGGCGTCGTCGATGAGCTGCGCGTAGATGTGGGTCGCGCTCCGGTACACCGAAAGGCGCGGCCGTTCGGCCGTTCCGCTGACCTTCGCCCTGACGCGCCGCTTGCGGCTCATCCGGGACATGGACTTGTTCTTGGTGCTCATAGTCGTGGGTCAGGTTACGCTGCCGAGCCGGTCTTCGCGGCCTTGCCCGCCTTTCGGCGGATCTGTTCGTCGACGTACTTGATGCCTTTGCCCTTGTAGGGTTCCGGCTTCTTCACGCGGCGGATCTGGGCCGCGGTCTCGCCGACGAACTGCTTGTCGATGCCGGACACGGTGATGACGTTCTTCTCGACCGTGACGTTCACGCCTTCGGGGATCGGGAAGTCGACCTCGTGCGAGAAGCCGACGTCGAGCTTGAGGACCTTGCCCTGCACGCCGGCCTTGAAGCCGACGCCGTTGATCTCGAGCTTGATCTCATAGCCCTTGGACACGCCGACGACCATGTTCTCGATCAGGCGGCGGAACAGGCCCCACAGCGCGCGCTGCTTCACGTTCTCCGTGTCCTTCACGGAGACGCTCAGGTCGCTGCCCTCCTGCGAGACCTTCACGCTCGGGTGCAGCGCGAGCGAAAGCTGGCCCTTCGGGCCCTTCACCGCGACGGCATCGTCCGTGACGGTCACGGTGACGCCCGACGGGATGGTCAATGGTTTCTTGCCGACTCTGGACATAGGGATGGGGCTAGAACACCTCGCAAAGGACCTCGCCGCCGAGCTTCCTCTTGCGAGCCTCCTTGTTGGTCATGATGCCCTGGGAGGTGGAAATGATGGCGATGCCCTGGTCGGAGAGCACGCGGGGCAGTTCCCCGTAGCCGGCGTAGTACCGGTGGCCGGGCTTGGAGACGCGCCGCACGTTGCGGATGGTTGCGCCGCCGTCGTCGTACTTCAGGGTGAGACGGAGCTCGCCGAAACCGGTGCCGGTCTTCTCGACGGAGGCGATGTAGCCTTCCTGGGCGAGGATCTTGGCGATGGCGAGCTTCATCTTGGAATACGGGAGCCGTACCTCGGTCTTCCTGACCATCGAGGCGTTGCGGATCCGCGTGAGCATGTCGGAGATGGGATCGGTGATCATACGCGTGGATGGTTTACCAGGAAGACTTCCTGACGCCGGGGATGTCGCCCCTGCGCGCGAGCTCGCGGAAGCAGATCCTGCACAGCTCGAAGTCCCGCATGTAGCCATGCTGCCGGCCGCAGCGCCAGCAGCGCCTGACGAGGCGGCTGGAGAACTTCGGCTTTCTCTTTGATTTTGCGATCTGAGCTTCGGTAGCCATAGCGCTTATTTCTCGTTAATCGGGAATCCGATGCCGCGGAGGAGCGTGAGCCCCTGATCCTTGCTCTTCGCGTTCGTGACGATGGTGATCTCCAGCCCGTGGATGTAGTCGGTGTCGTCCGGGCGGACCTCAGGGAAGGCGATGAACTCCTTGAAGCCGATCGTCATGTTCCCGTGGTGGTCGATCGTCTTCGGGGACAGGCCGCGGAAGTCGCGCACGCGCGGGAGCGTGACGTTGATGAGCTTGTCCAGGAAGTCGTACATGCGGCGGCCGCGGAGCGTCACCATCATGCCGACGACCATCCCCTGCCGGATCTTGAAGTTGGAGATGGACTTCTTGGCGAGCGTCTTCACCGGCTTCTGGCCGCTGATCTTCGAAAGGATCTTCTCGGCGTGGTCCACGAACTTGGGGTCCTTGATGCCCTGCTTCAGGCCGACGTTGATGACGACCTTCTTGAACCTCGGGACGGCCATCGGGTTCTTCAAACCGAACTTCTCCATCGCCTGCGGCGCGGCTTGCTTCTCGTAGCGTTCCATGAGCCGTGGTTTGGTCTTTTGCATAGGCGTGGGCTATTCGATGACCTCTTTGCACTTCTTGCAGACGCGGACCTTCTTCTTGTGGCCGGCCTCCTCGAGCGTCTTGGAGCCGAGGCGGGTGGGCTTGGAGCACTTCGGGCAGATGAGTTGCACGTTGGCCGAGGAGACGGGGCCCGAGAACTCGATCTTCTGGCCCTTCTCGCCCTGCTTGCGGACCTTCATGTGCTTGGCCATGAGGTTCACGCCCTCGACCACGATCTTGCGGCCGTCGGGGAACGCCTGGATGACCTTGCCGGTCTTCCCGCGGTCCTTGCCCTTCATGACCTTCACGTTGTCGCCTTTCTTGATGCGCATAGGGGTTTGGCGGTCAGACCACTTCGGGGGCCAGCGAGATGATCTTCGTGAAGCCCATGCCGCGCAGTTCGCGTGCGATGGGGCCGAAGATGCGGGTTCCCTTGGGTTCCTTGGTTTTCTTGTCGACGATCACGCCGGCGTTCTCGTCGAAGCGGACGTAGGAGCCGTCCTTGCGGCGGGTCTCCTTGCGGACGCGGACCATCACGGCGTGGACGATCTGGCTCTTCTTCACCGTGCTGTGCGGGACGGCGACCTTCACCACGCAGGTGACGATGTCGCCGAGGCCGGCGTAGTGCTTCTTGTAGCCGCCGAGCACGCGGATGACCTGGAGTTTCTTGGCGCCGGTGTTGTCGGCGACCTCGAGCATTGAGCGGTGCTGCACCATATCACTTGAGGGTTACCTTCCCGACGGCGCGCCAGCGCTTGGTCTTCGAGAGCGGGCGGGTCTCGACGAAGCGGACGACGTCCCCCGTCTTGAAGTCGCCCTTCTCGTCGTGGACGTGGAACTTGGTGGACGCGCGGTACTGCTTGCCGTACTTCTCGTTGGTCTTCATGCGGTCGACGCGGACGACGATCGTCTTGTTCATCTTCGAGGAGACGACCACGCCCTGGAAGACCCGCTGCGACGTTTTCTTGGTAGCCATAGGATTCCCGAGTTACGTGGTTTAAGCCTCCTTCCGCCGCGACCGCTTGAGGGTCAGGATCTGCGCGACGGCCTTGCGAGCCTCGCGGATCTCCCGCACGTCGTTGAGCTGCCGGGACGCCACCTTGAAGCGGAGGTCCCTCACCCTGTTGCGAAGCTCGGACAGCAGACGGTCGAGCTCGGTGTCGGTCTTTTCGCGCAATTCGCTGATCTTCATACAAGTACAGCCTTACTTCTTGATGAAACGGGTCCTCATCGGGAGCTTGTAGGCCGCGAGGCGCATGGCTTCGCGGGCCGTCTCCTCCGTGACGCCGTCCATCTCGAAGAGGACGGTGCCCGGCCGCACGGGAGCGACGTAGTGGTCGACGGCGCCTTTGCCGCCGCCCATGACGCTCTCGTTGCCGTGGTTCGTCATCGGCTTGTCGGGGAAGATGCGGATCCAGATCTTGCCGCCGCGCTTGATGAAGCGCGTCATGGCGCGGCGCGTGGCCTCGATCTGACGGGAGGTCACCCAGGCGCCGGTCAGGGCCTTGAGGCCGTAGCTGCCGAAGCTGAGCTCGATCTTGGTCGTGGCGACGCGAAGGTTGGCCGGGCGCTTGCCCTTCTGCATCTTCCGGTATTTCACTTTTGCGGGAAGCAACATATGCGTGTGCTATGAGGCTCAGGCCTTCTTGGCCGGAGCGGCGCCTGCCGGGCGGGCCGGCATGCGGCGGGCCATCGGCTTCGCGATCGGGCGGGCCATCGGAATGGCCTGCGGGACCGCCTGCGGAGCGTTCTTGTCCTTGTCGAACACCTCGCCGCGGTAGATCCACACCTTGATGCCGATGGTGCCGAAGAGGGTGCGGGCGAAACCGTAGGCGTAATCGATGTCGGCGCGGAGGTTGTGGAGCGGGACGCTGCCCCAGGCGAGCTTTTCCTCGCGGGCGATCTCGGCGCCGTTCAGGCGGCCCTTGATCTGCAGCTTCACGCCCTTGGCGCCGGCCTTCTGCACGCGCTCCAGGTGTTGCTTGAGCACGCGGCGGAACGGGAGGCGGCGCTCGGTGTCGCCGATCATCGACTGGAGGACGATCTCCGCCGACAGCGACGGGTTCGAGACCTCGACGATGTTGAGGTTGAGGTTCAGCTTCTGCGGGTCCTTCTTGCCCTTGGTCACCAGCTCGCGGAGCGCCTTCTTGAGGTCCTCCACGCCGGTGCCGCCGCGGCCGATGATGAAGCCGGGCTTGGCCGAGTGGACGGAGATGGTGAGCGCGCGGGGCGTGCGGTCGACCTCGATGTGGTCGACGGACGATTCCTTCAGCTTCTCGCGAAGGAAGTTCTTGATCTTGAGGTCCTCGCGGAGCATCGCGGCGAATTCGCGCTTGGAGGCGAACCACTTCGAATTCCAAGAGTAGATGACGCCGGTGCGGAAGCTTCGCGGATGTACTTTATTTCCCATAGGTCGTCATTTATTTGGACTTCTTCGGAGCCGCCTTCTTCGCCGCCGGCTTCGCGGCCGGTTTGGCCGCCGCTTCCGGCTTCTTCTCCGCCTTCACCACCGCCGCTTCGATGCCCTTCGGGCCTTCCCGCTGCGCGAGCACGATGGTGATGTGCGAGCTGCGCTTCTTGATGCCCGCGGCGCGGCCGAAGGCGCGGGCGCGCCAGCGCTTCAGCACCGGCCCGCCGTCGACGGTCGCTTTCTTGATGTAAAGGCCGCTCGCATCCAGCTTGAAGTTATGCTTGGCGTTGGCGATCGCCGAGTCGAGCAGCTTCGCGACCGGCCTGGCCGCGGCCTTCCGGTAGAACCGGAGCTGCGCGGAGGCGCGATCGACGTCCATCCCGCGGACGAGGTCCACGACGAGGCGGACCTTCTTCGGCGAGATGCGGATATGGCGTGCGTGTGCGATGACTTCCATAGGAGTGCGGCGTTATTTCTTCGGGCCGGCCGCGGCGGCAGGAGCCGCCTGGACCGCCTTCGCGGCGGCCGCTTCGGCTTCGGCGCGCTTGACCTCGAGCTCCTTCTGCATCTTGCCGCCGTGGCGGACGAACTTCTTCGTCTGGGAGAACTCGCCGAGCTTGTGCCCGACCATGTTCTCGACGATCGTCACGGGGACGTGGAGCTTGCCGTTGTGGACGCCGATGGTGAAACCGAGCATCTCCGGCGTGATGGTAGCCCAGCGAGACCAGGTCTTCACGACGGTCTTGTCACCGACGCGGAGCTTGGAGATCTTCTTGAGCAGTTTTTCGTCGATCGCGGGTCCTTTCTTGAGGCTTCGAGACATAGGCGTGGGCTACTTGCGGCGGGAGACGATGAGTTTCCACGACGACTTCTTCTTATCCCTGGTCTTCACGCCGAGGGCCGGCTTGCCCCAGAGGGTCTTAGGATGCTTGAGGCCGATCGGGTGCTTGCCTTCGCCGCCGCCGTGCGGGTGATCGACCGGGTTCATGACCTTGCCGCGCACTTCCGGCCTGCGGCCGCGATGGCGCGTGCGGCCCGCCTTGCCCCAGCGGACGAGACGGTGGTCGGGGTTGCCGACCATGCCGACGGTGGCCATGCAGTCCTTGGAGAACCTGCGGACCTCGCCGGAGGGGAGCTTCAGCTGGGCGAAATCGCCCTCGAGCGCCATGAACTGGGCGCCGAGGCCCGCGCCGCGGGCGACCATGCCGCCCGTGCCGGGAGTGAGCTCGATGTTGTGGACGGCGACGCCGACCGGGATCATCGAGAGCGGCATGCGGTTGCCCGGCTTGATCTCGACGAGCTGGCGGGACGAAATGACGGTCTCGCCGACGGTCAGGCCCTGCGGGGCGACGATGTAGCGCTTCTCGCCGTCCTTATAGTTGAGGAGGGCGATGCGGGCGCCGCGGCCCGGGTCGTACTCGATCGAGGCGACCTTCGCCGGGATGTCGTACTTGTCCTGCTTGAAGTCGACCGTGCGGACGTAGCGGTTCGCGCCGCCGCCGCGGTGGCGGACGGTGATCTTGCCCTGGTTGTTGCGGCCGCTGGCGCGCTTCTTGGCGGTGATGAGCGACTTCTCCGGCTCCCACTTGGTGATGTCGGAAAAAGCGTCGACGCTGGAGAGGCGGCGGCCCTTGGTGACCGGTCTGTAGATCTTGATCGGCATAGATTATTCGGTGACGGAGATCGACTCGCCGGACTTCAGCGTGACGATCGCCTTCTTCACGTTCTTCTGCTGCCCCTGCGAGCGTCCGTAGCGGACCTTCTTGCCTTCGGCGTTGATGACGCGGACCTGGGCCGGCTTCACGCCGTAGAGGTCGCGCACCGCGCGGGCGACGTCGACCTTGGTCGCGCCGCTCGCCACCTCGAAGGTGTACTGGCCCATCGACTGCTGCAGCGAGGTCTTCTCGGTGAGCACGGGGCGGAGCAGGATCTTGTAGGACTCGCCCGCGCCTTCCTTGGCGAGCGGGCCGCGCGGCTTCGCCTGCGTCACGGCCGGTTCGGCGGCGACGGCGGCATCGGCCTTCTCTTCGGCCTTGGCGGCCTTCTTGGCCTTCGGCGCGGACGACTTCGCCGGCGCCTTCTCTTTCTTCCCGGAGATCTTGTCGAGGATTCCCATAGGCGTGGCGTTAGGCCTTCGCGGCGTACATCTTTTCGAGCTTGTCGGTCGCTTCCGGCGTGGTCACCACGTACTCCGCCCGGATGATGTCGTTCATGTTCACGGAACCGACGTTCACCAGGTTGACGTTCTTCAGGTTGCGGGTGCTGCGGGCGAGCATCTCGTCCTTGCCTGCGGCGACGAGCATGAGCTTGCCCTTCACCGGCAGCTTGCCGAGGACCGTGTTGATCTCCTTGGTCTTGCCGTTCTTGGCGCCGAGCGATTCGACCAGCACGAGCTTCTCATCGGCGACCTTGTCGGAGAGCGCCATGCAGAGCGCCTTGCGCTTGGTCTTGGCGTTGATCTTCTTGGTGTAATCGCGCTCGGAGCGGGGGCCGAACGCCACGCCGCCGCCGACCCACTGCGGGTTGCGCGTCGAGCCCTGGCGCGCGCGGCCGGTGCCCTTCTGCTTCCACGGCTTCTTGCCGCCGCCGCGGACCTCGCCCTTCGTCTTGGTGTGCGCGAGCGACTGGCGCCCGTTGGCCGCGAGGCCGACCATGACCTCGTGCACGACGTGCGGGTTCACCGCGACGCCGAACACGCTGGGAGCGAGTTCCTTCTCGCCCACCGCTTTCCCCTCCACGCTGTAGAGTTTCACTTTCGGCATATGCATCAGTTCCAGGACTTCTTTTCAGTGTGGCCGCCGGAGAGCGCGAGGATCGCGCCGAACGCGCCCGGGACCGCGCCCTTGATGGCGATGTAGCCCTTCGGCGCGTCGACCTCGATCACTTCGAGGTTCTTGACCGTGACCTGGTCGCCGCCCATGCGGCCGCCCATGCGCAGGCCCTTGAACACGCGCTGCATGCCGCCCGATCCGATCGAACCAGGCATGCGCAGGTTGTCCTTGTGGCCGTGCGTCTTGGGACCGCCGCGGAAATGGTGGCGCTTCACGACGCCCTGGAAGCCCTTGCCCTTGGAGACGCCGATCACGTCGACGAACTCGCCGGCGTTGAACTGCCCGGCGCTGACGACGTCGCCGACCTTGAGGTCGGTCGGGCCGTCGAGGCGGAACTCCTTCAGGAGCTCGAACGACTTGCCGAGGCCCTTGGTATGGCCCTTCTCCGGCAGGCTCGGGTGCTTCTCTTCGCCGCAGCCGACCTGGACCGCGTCGTAACCGTCCTTCTCCTTGGTGCGGACCTGCGTGACGATGCAGTCAGAGACCGCAAGCAGGGTCACGGGAACGACGTTGCCGTTCTCCTTGAACCGCTGACTCATCTCGAGTTTCTTCGCGATGATGAACTTCATATGCTTCCTCTATTGGACCCTCTCGGGTCGTGGAGGGGTTAGCGGGCGGCCTCGTGAGAGGCCTTTAATATGAAAAGCCGGAATTTCCTCTGTCATGGTCGCCTTGCGGCGGTCGTGACGGACGAAATTCCAGCCTTTTCGCCGGTTCGATGACCGGACGGCACGACCCCGCAACGTTTGCGGAACCCTGCCGTCCTGCCTTCTCTCCGAAGCACGGTCCCGATTCTGGGGACCTCAGGCTTATGATTGTCTCTTGTCAGTGCGTGCGTTCGTTCTCCTGTACCTGATGAGGGAATCGCGGAGGTTTTCCGGGCCTTGCGGCCAAGGGGGTCCCGCGTCCGATGCGCCACTTGCGTGCCGTGCCGGACGCGGGATCCCCGTAGGGATCTTTCTCCGCGTAACCTGTCAGGTTGTCGAATGTCTTCTTGATTCCTCCTCGTCTCCGATCCTACATCTTGATCTCCACGTCGACTCCCGCGGGCAAGTTCAAGTTCGTCAGGGACTCGATGGTCTTGGGGGTCGGATCGTAGATGTCCACCAGCCGCTTGTGCACCCGCATCTCGTACTGGTCGCGGGAGTCCTTATGGACGAACGTCGAGCGGTTGACGGTGTACTTGGTCTTCTCCGTCGGGAGGGGGACCGGACCGCGAACGGTTGCGCCGGAGCGCTCGGCCGTCTCGATGATCGTGCGCGTCGACTGATCGATGATCTTGTGGTCGTACGCGCGGATCCTGATGCGGATGCGCTGCTTCGCCTCTTCTTCCGTCGGCTTGGCCTTTTTGGTCGCGGTTTCCATCACCGTGGAGAGTTAGATGCTAAAGATCGGAATGAAAGTTATTTCAGGATCTTGACCACGGCGCCGGCGCCGACGGTCTTGCCGCCTTCGCGAATGGCGAAGCGCTGCTTCTCTTCGAGGGCGACCGGGGTGATGAGCTTCACGGTCACGGTGACGGTGTCGCCCGGCATGACCATTTCCACGCCCGCGGGCAAGGTGACCTCGCCGGTCACGTCCGTCGTGCGGATGTAGAACTGGGGCTTGTAACCCTTGAAGAACGGCTTGTGGCGGCCGCCTTCCTCCTTGGTAAGGCAATAGATCTGCGCCTCGAACTCGGTGTGCGGGGTGACGGTGCCGGCCTTGGCGAGCACCATGCCGCGCTCGATCTCGTCCTTCTTGGTGCCGCGGAGGAGCAGACCGGCGTTGTCGCCGGCGCGGCCCTCGTCGAGCTGCTTGTTGAACATTTCGATGCCCGTGACCACGGTCTTGCGGGTATCGCCGAGGCCGACGATCTCGACCTCTTCGTTGATCTTGATCTGACCGCGCTCGATGCGGCCGGTGACGACGGTGCCGCGGCCTTCGATCGAGAACACGTCCTCGACCGGCATCAGGAACGGCTTGTCGAGATCGCGGACCGGCTCGGGGATGTACTCATCGCAGGCGGCGATGAGGTCGAGCACCGGCTTGGCGTCCTCGCCCGTCGGGTTGTTGAGAGCCTTGAGGGCGGAACCGCGGATGATCGGGGTGGTGTCGCCGGGGAACTCGTACTTCTTGAGAAGTTCGCGAACTTCCTCTTCGACGAGGTCGACGAGCTCCTTGTCCTCCACCTGATCGACTTTGTTGAGGAAAACGACGATGTAGGGCACGCCGACCTGGCGGGCGAGCAGGATGTGCTCGCGGGTCTGCGGCATCGGGCCGTCAGCGGCGGACACGACGAGGATGGCGCCGTCCATCTGAGCGGCACCCGTGATCATGTTCTTGACGTAGTCGGCGTGGCCAGGGCAGTCCACGTGCGCGTAGTGGCGCTTGGCGGACTCGTACTCGGTGTGGGCCGTGGCGATGGTGATGCCGCGGGCCTTGGACTCCGGAGCCTTGTCGAGGTCATCGATCTTCTTGTCCTGGGCGGCGTTGCCGGCGGCCTTCATGACCGCAAGAATGGCGGCCGTGAGGGTCGTCTTGCCGTGGTCGACGTGACCGATGGTACCGATGTTGACGTGAGGCTTATTGCGCTCGAATTTCTTCGCTTCTGCCATAGGCGTAGGCTTGGGTTCCGAGACACGTTCCGGAGAAAGAACACCGGGTGTCTTAGTAATGAGTAAGGGTGATTTGTTGCGTAAGTACAGCGGAGTATATACCGAAACAAAAAATGTTGGCAAGTCCCCTACTCCGCCTTATTGCTATGGCGGGGACCGATACCATCATTCGATCGGCTCCAGGTAGAACCTTTCCTCGTCCTCCATCGCGGCGACGGCCTCGGTCTGCGGCGCGAGCTGCGCTGCGGACTTGAGTTCGTCGGTGCGGCGGCGATCTTGGGCGGTTTTCCAGGCTCCAATGTCGCGGTTGATTTTATCGATGAGTTCCTCCTGTGTCAAGTCGGCCAGAATATGGGTAGGACCCATCATGTCGGCGGTCACCTGGATACCCTTCTTCTTGGTCGAAACTTTGCTGAACTCAGCCTTTTTTTCGACTTCCTGGATGGTGAACTTGGGGGCCGCGGCGAAGGGTTTGGCGGGGGCTTCGACGGGGGCCGGAGCGGGTGCGGCGACGGCCGGGACCGCGCACAGCTTTTCATAGGCCTCGAGGTCCATGACCACGACCGCTTTGCCGGTCTGCGGATCGGCCAAAACGACCTTGTCGCCGTTCTTCTGAATGAGGCTGATGACGCGGGAGATGAGTTCGGGCTGCAACATAATGGTTCGGTAACGGGCGCATCTTAAAGGAAAGAGAGGGGCCGCGCAAGGAGCGGCCGGCCGGCGACGGA
>DATJFD010000090.1:0-3966 GCA_035495855.1 Binatia bacterium
GATGCCGTAGCCCGCGTGCGGCTTGGTGTTGCCGGACCCGACGAGGTCGAGGTACCAGCGGAAGTCGGCCAGCGTGCCGCCGTTCTCGACGTGCATGCGGTACATGTTCGAGCCGAGGAGCCGCCGCTCGAGCTTGGCGGCATCGTGCTCGCGGACCGCCGAGCCGACCGCTTCGCCGGCGTGCGGCAGGACGAGGTCGGCCGAAAGCACCACGCGGTCGTCGCGCTCCGAGACCTTCATGTTGAAGAACTTGATCTCCTTGGGGTAGCGCATGATGAAGACCGGGCGCGGCGCGCCGCCGGCGGCGAGCACTTCGACGACCTTGGCCTCGTGGCCGGTGGTGAGGTCCGCGCCCCAGGTCAGGCCGGGATAGCCGTGCAGCCGGAGCAGCGCGAGCGCGTCCTCGTAGGAGATGCGATGGAACGGGCGCGTGAGGCTCGAGGCGAGGCCGGCGACGTCGCGGCCGAAGGCGTTCTCGAGCAGGCCGCCGTGGCGCTCGACGACGTCCAGCGCGACGGCCTTGATGGCGGACTCGATGTGCGCGAGGAGCGCCTCGTACATCTTCTCTTCGTCGTAAGGGGCCTTCCCGCCGACGAGACTCCAGTCGAACTCCTCTTCCGTGAGCATGAACTGGCGGAGATGGCGCGTATCCTCCGCCTCCTCGTCGCGGCCGCTCTGCATCACGGTGTAGACGCCGGGATGGAACTGCAGCACCTGTTCGAGCGTGAGCTGGCCGGTCTGGCAGAAGAAGAGCGGCACGGGGACGCGGCTCTTCACCTTGAAGAGCGTATCGACGTTCTCGCAGGCGCCGGTGATGCCGACGATCTGCGGAACGGGGACGTGCGCGAGGCCGTTCGAGGAGTAGTGGCGGTGCGCGGCCTCGATGACGGTCGAAGCGACGGGGATGAGGCTTTTGAGCTTGTTCTGGTCCATAGGTGCGCAATGAAGGGTTAGCAAGAAAAAAACGGGCCGGAGGGCCCGTTCCGCGACGCCGGGTGTCCCCTGGAGGGGAACACCCTATAAAAAAATCGAGCCTGTCGGCTCGATGGGCGAGCTGCGGCTCGGATATCTTCAGGCTGATGATCTTTGCGGTCCATTCAAGAAGGGATGATAGCACATACATGGGGGCCGCAAGCTCTCGATTATCCACAGTTCCGGGACTGTCCCCGAAGTGTGGATACTTTCTGGACCTGAGACAAGTTCAGGTGGCATTTTTTACCCTGCCCCGGGGGAAGATCCCGGCTCGCGGGCCGGGATGATAGAGCGAGGCCCTTCTCATTTCTTTCTTGCCTTCGCCTTCTCTTTCGCCTTCTCGTAAACCTGCATGATGCGCGTGTAGTGCACCTCCGGGGTGAATTCGCTTTCGACCCAGGCGCGGCCGGCGCAGCCCATTTCGGCGCAGAGCAGCGGGGAGTCCCAGAGCGCCGCGACCTTCTCGGCCCACTCATCGACGTTCCCCGCGGAAGCGCAGAGCCCGGTCTCCCCTTCCTTCACGAGCTCCGCGAGGCCGCCGAGCTGCGACGCGATGACCGGCTTGCCCGCGGCGTAGGCCTCGAGCGCGATGAGCCCGAACACCTCGTACCAGATGGACGGGATGGCGACGAAGCGCGCGCCGGCGTAGAGGCGCTTGAGGTCTTGGCCCTCGCGGAAGCCGAGGAACTCGACGTTCGTTGCGCCGACGTCCTTCGCGAGCGCCTTCAGCGACGCCTCGGCGGGCCCCGTGCCGACGATCTTCAGCGGGATGTCCTGGCGCTTCGCGGCCGCGCGGACCAGGACGTCGACGCCCTTCTCTTCGGAAAGGCGGCCGACGAACAGGCCGTACCCGCCCTCGTAGCTCGGCGTCCAGGCGGACGCGTCGATGAAGTGCGGGACGTGGACGATCTTTTCTTCGTCGAGGCCGTAGGAGACGAGCAGCGCCAGCATGAAACGGCTCGGTGCGATGATGACGTCGATGTTGTCGAGATAGAGGCCGAGCTTGCGATGCAGGCCCATCTCGAGCGCCGCGAGGCCGCTCGCGATCTTCGATCCTTTGATGCAGCGGTGCTTCACGGCTTCGTACCAGTAGTCAGGCTTGGTGCGTTCGCAGATGGCGCCGTCATGGAAGAGCGAGTAGTTCGGCGCGACGAGCTTGTAGTCGTGCGCGGTGATGACCACGGGCAGTCCCCGCTTCTTCGCCTGCGGGAGGATCGACGGCGAGATCTGATGATAGATGTTGTGGACGTGCACGAGGTCGGGCTTCGCGGCGTCGAGCAGTTTCGCGAACTTCGCGCGCGCCTCGAACGAGTAGAGCATGCGGCCCGCGGTCCTGAGCCCTTCGAGGGAGAGGCGCACGCGCTCGGTGCCGACGGGGCTCACGAAAAAGCGTTCCCAGGGCGTCGCGACGTCGCGCTTGTCGCGCATGGCGAACGGTATGACCTCGTGGCCGTGCTTCTCGAGCAAGCCGCGAAGCTCGAAGAGATAGCGCTCAGCGCCGCCTTTCAAGAAAAAATATTTGTTCGCGAAGACGATCTTCATAGGTCTTGTCTGGATCCCGGATAACGTCCGCTTTCAGCGGCCGTTTCCGGGACGACATGCGCAAAGGAAATGCATGTCGCCCCTCATACCGAAGCGTAAACCTTCTCGCGACGTCCGAGGATATAGATGAAGGCCACGTAGAGCCAGAGATAGAGCGCGAGCGTGCGGACCTCGAAGTAGGTCGCCAGGAACGCCTGGAAAGCGACCGCCAGCACGCAGCCCGCATAGCCGAGCGCCAGGCCCCGCACGTACGGGTCCTTGCCCTCGCGCCAGACGTTGAGCGCGATGCGCCAGAGCGCCACGAGCATCCAGGCGTAGAAGAGGACGCCGAGCGTGCCGGTCTCGCCCCAGAGCGAGAACCAGTTGTTGTCGATGTAGCCTTCGGTGCCGTAGACGCCGAACGGCAGGTTGAGCTTCTCGTACACGGAGGTGTTGCCGAGCGCAGCCGCCGCGCCGCCGCCGTACTGGCCGGGGCCGACGCCGAAGAGCGGCGACGAGCGCACGACGACGAGCGGCGTCTGCACGATCCAGTACATGCGGCCGAGCCCGTAGTACTCGCCGCGCCAGCGTTCGAAGGAGAAGGCCTCGAAGAACCGTTCCGTCGCCGTCTGTTCGGGATAGTCGATGAGGTAGCGCACCGTGAGGCCGGTGACCGCGAGGTACAGCACGGCGACGCCGATGGCGCCGACGTAGGCGAAGCGCACTTTCCAGTCCTTCATGAGCAGCGCGCCGATGACGAACAGCGAGAGCGCGAAACCGAACCATGAGGCGCGCGAGAGCGTCAGGAGCAGCGCGGGCGCGCCGATGAGCACCGGCAGCAGGTACCGGCGGCGCTCGTCCTTCTTGCGGCTCATGTAGAACAGGCCGATGGCGAGCAAGAAGAAGACGCACAGGAACGTGCCGAGCTGGTCGTAGCGGCCGAGCGTCGCGAAGACGCGCGAACCCGGTGACCAGAACTGCTCGGTGCCGCTCGTGAGCTGGATGCTCTCGTAGAACTTGCGCTCGCTGGGGATGAGGAACTGGTCGAGCGGGCCGCCGATGACGGACTGCAGCAGCCCGATGACGCCTTCGACCGCGACGATGACGAACATCCACGAGGTGACGCGCTTGATGTAGGCCGTGTCCGGGTCCAGATAGACCGTCAGGAAGAAGAGCAGGATGAAGCGGACGATCTGCCGCAACCCGAGCAGGCCGTAGACCGCGGGCACGGCGTTCACGATGATCGAGGCGAGCGCGACGAGCAGGAAGAAGAAGAACGGCAGGTCGAGCGGCGTGGCCACGAGCTTGCGGTCGCGCACGAGCAGGCGCAGCAGGACCGAGGCCAGGAGCAGGTAGATGAGGCCTTCCGAAAAATAGCGCGCGTAGATGTAGAGATCGTCGTTGACGAACTTGAGGAGGAAGGGTTCGAGAGGGGTGTAGACCGCGAGGAAAGCGATGACCCAGAGCGGGCGG
>DATJFD010000091.1:0-7938 GCA_035495855.1 Binatia bacterium
GCCGAAATCCGCGTACCAGGTGAAGTAGGCCCTGTCGTTCGGGAAGGCGTGGCGCTTGGCGTCCGCGCCGAAATAGTAGACCGCGCGGCACGGGTGCGAGGCGGACGAGCCGGCCGGGCAGGCGATCTTGATGAGGTCGCCCGGTGAGGAGGCGAACGCGGAAGAAGTGCAAAGTGCGAAGTGCAAAGTGCAGAGCAATGCCGCGATGATCGCTTGGCGGAGACGGCGCATACCGTTGCAGTATAGCGCAAATGAGCCGACGAAGGGCAGAGCGCAAAAGGCAAAGCTTAGGGGAAAAGCATTGAAAAAACCGCGTCGCAGTGCGACGCGGTTTTAGAAAGTTCACTTTCCTCTCGACTCTGCCCTTTGCCCTCTGTCCTTTTATCGCACGAGCACGTCCCACCTGACGCGCACCGGCTTGTCGGGGCGGTCGGAGGAAAGCGCGAGACTTCCCGCGGCGATCGCTCCCGTGGCCGTGATGCGCACGCGGCGCGTGCCGTCGGGGAGCGCGTCGATGCGGCCGCAGCGGTCGCAGGACGCGAGCGCCGCTTCGTCGACGGCGGGGGCGTCCGCCGGCAGCGCGACGTCGCCGTCGCCGAGGAACGCCTCGAGGACGGTGCCGTCGACGAGCCTGGCGTACGCGGCCTTGTCGGTCGCGGCCAGTCCCGCGCGGGCGTCGAGCACGCCGTCGCGGTCCGCCATGTCGATGACCGCCGGGTCGTCCGTCGGCGCGAGCGTCTCGACCTCCGGCGGCAGCATCGCTACGATGCGGCCGGCGCGCAGGTAGAGCGGCACGATGTCGAACGGCGCGTCGCGGGTCACGCGGCGGCCGCCGTCGGAAGACGCCAGCGTCCACCAGTCGAACCACGTCCCCGGAGGGAGCGTGAGTTCGCGCGAGGTCGCGCCCCGCCGCACCACCGGCGCGGCGTAGAGCGCGGGCCCGAACCAGTATTCGTCGACCGCATCCCACGCCTCCGGACGTTCCGGGTGCATGAGCAGCGGATGGCGCATCACCGGCATGCCGGTGCGCACCGCCTCGTCGGCCGCGGCATACAGGTAGGGGAACAGCCTCGTGTGGAGCCGCGCGTACGTTCCGTAGATCGCCGTCGTCTCCGCGTCGTTCCAGAGCGTCCATTTCTTCGCGCCGTCCTTGGCGCCCGCGCAGGCGTTCTCGTCGTGCATGTCGACCGACAGCGCGCCGAACGCCGCCCAGCGGAGGTAGACCTCCTTGTCCGCGGGAGGATCGTTGAGGCAGGTGAACCCGCTCACGTCGCTCCCCCAGAAGGGGATGCCGGACAGTCCCGCGGTGAGCGCCGCCCGCACGTGCGCGGGAAGCCCGCGCGCGGGGTCGAAGCTCGCCGACGGATCGCCGGACCAGAGCACGGGCGTCGAGGCCTGCGCGCCGGTGTAGCCGCTCCGGGAGAAGAAGAGGAAATCGTTCCCTCTCCGCCGCTGCAGCAGGTCGAAGGTCGCGCGCTGGAGGAACAGCGGATAGAGGTTGTGCGCCTCCCAGCCGGTCATCCCGTTCGCGAGCTTCGCGCGCTGCGGCAGGTATTCGCCGAAGTCGAGCATCCAGCCGTCGTAGCCGAGCGCCAGCGCGCCGTCGAGCCGGTCCTGGAACCAGGCGATCGCTTCCGGTTTCGTGAGGTCGAGCGTGACGACCTGCTGGCCGCCGCCCGAGATCATGAAGGTCCGGAACTCCTCGCCGTCGTCGAGACGGACGAAGAGGTCCTTCGCGCGGCCGTCATCGAGCATCGCGGCCGCTTCGGGCTTCGTCGCCGAGACGTGCCCGTTGAAGTAGCCGATGGCCTTGTAGCCGAGGCCGTGCAGACGGTCCGTCCACGCCTTCAGCGCCTCGGGTTCTCCGTAACCGGAACCGTTCGGCAGGAAGTGCGTGGTGTCGTCGATGGAGGTGGTCGGCACGCCGCGTTCGCGGAGCGCGAGCTCCTCCGGCACGCCGTCGACGAGCGAGCCACGGTCCACGCGCCGCCGCGGTCCGAAGACCCAGGGCGCCTGGAGGTGCGCGCGTCCGACGCGGGCGGTGAAGTCCGCGAGCGTGCGCTTCGGGTCGTCGTAGACGAAGACCGTGTAGCGCAGCCGCGGCTCCTCCGCTTCGATGCGGACGAGCGACGGGTCCTCCGCGCCGAACGAGAAGGCGGTGCGGTAGGCCGTGTCGACCCACAGGCCGTAGCCCGCCGACGACAGGTAGAACGGCACCGGCGCGTGCGTCATGCCGGGGCCGTTGGGCGAAGGGTTCGACGGTCCCGGCCCGGCGTTTTCGCCGCCGCCGATCCCGCCTTCCTCGACCCAGCATTGGTAATGACGACCGCGATGGTTCACCGAACCTTCGCGTTCGCCGAGCCCGGCGAACTTTTCGTCCGCGCCGGCCAGGAACGTCTGTCCCGCGAGGTTGAGCCGCGGCGACCTCTTGCGATCGTCGCGCAGGCTCGCCTCGAAGGATACGTCCGGCCCGTCGACGGCGACGTCCACGGTGAAGACCGCTTCCGGCGCCGAGGGATCGACGAGCGTGACCGTCGCGCGCCGTCCGTCGGCGGTCACCGTGACGGTGCGCAGCGCGTGCAGCCACGGGTCGTCCGTCGGCGCGGCGTGATCGAACCCTTCGACCAGCGACGGCCGGAGCTCGGTCTCGCGATGCGTCGCGGCGAGCGTCCCGAAGGCGCCGCCGGCGTCGTTCGCGACCGCGCGCAGGCCGTCGAACGTCTCGAGGACCGGGCGTCCGTCGGCGCGTTCGATGCGCATGCCGAAGCGGCGCAGGGTCAGCGTGACGCGGACGTCGGTCGAGGCGATGGTCACGGTCTCGGGACCGTCGTATTCGTCGGGAACCTCGGGGGCTGCGTCGCTCCCGCAGGCGGACAACGCCGGCGCGAAGGCGCAGGCGAGCGCGATGAGGCATGGTACGGTGCGTCGCATCTGATGGTGCTCTCCTGTTGCAAAGAACTCGGCGGCATCTCACCTCATCGTCCCCGAACGGGCAAGGCGGGGTTGACGCGCGCCTCTTTCCATGGCTGAATGACGGGTCCGTTCCTTCCATCGACCCACCGAAAGGAGGCCAGCAATGGCGAACGAGAACGGGAATGACGACGGCCCGCCGGACGAGGTCCTCGACCGCGCGGTCATCGAGGCGCTCGACGATCCCGACGTGGATCTCGACGCCATGTCCCCGGCCGAGCTCAAGGCCGAGGCGAAGAGGCTGCGAGGCGGCGTCCGCGATCACCGCGACCAGCGAGGCGACGACCGCTGCTGGCTCGACGACGAGAAGCTCTACGCGCTGCTTCCGGACGGCGTGACCGCCCGGACGCACCTGGACTTCGAGATGATGTACCCGAACTGCAAGCGCTTCCTCGAGACGCGCGTGCATCCCCGCGACCGTTTCGCCTGGGGCGGCGTCCCGGGCGGCAGCATGTTCCCGGTGCTCGAGCAGGCGGAGCGCGAGCTCCCGTCGCTGCTCCTGCGCGGCGAGGACTGGCAGAGCCTGCTCGTCGACGACGAAAAGCCGAACGTCGAAAGACTGTGGCTTCCGTACGGCGAAGGACGGCTGATGCTCCACGTCATCCATCCCTGCGAGCCCGGCGAGCCGCTCTATCACCCGCACCCGTGGCCCTCGGCCATGCGCATCCTCGATGGCTGGTACGAGACCGCCCATGGCCACGGCCCGCCCGACGGCGCTCCGCCGCCGATGGGGGAGAAGAAGGCGCTCGGCGCAGGCAGCCGCTACGAGATGGTGAACCCCGAGGCCTGGCACTACGTGCGGCCGCTCGGCGGCGCGGCGGTCACCGTGATGGTGACGGGAAAGCCCTGGGGCGCTCCCGGCAACCGCAAGGGACGCGGCCTCGGCGCGTTGCCGCAGGCGCGCATCGACGAGATGCTCGGGATCTTCCGCGGGTTCTTCCCGCGCACATGACAAGACCGGCCTTCGCGGCCGGTCTTTTTCTTTTTCAGCCGAGGAGGTCCCTGCGCAGCGCGTCCTCGTCGAGGCTGCGCCTGCCGCCGAAGAACCCCATGAGCGCCCGCGCGTCCTCGACCGCGTTGTGCAGGCAGACGGTCGCGCCCGGCGACGGCGTGATGTTGAAGATGATGCCCGGCGCGGAGATCTTGGCCTCGCCCATCTGCAGCAGCCGTTTTTTCTTGTGCACCACCTGCGGGCGGATGCCGCCGAGCCCGTGCCCGTACGTCAGGTCCTTGGCCTCGATCGCCGGGATGATCTTGCGCGCCTCTCCAACGAAGAGACGGTTGCCGACGAAGGGGATGTAATAAAGAAGGTTGCGCGCGATGAAGCCGAGGACGACCGGGTCCTTGTTCACTTCGATGATGCTCGCGAGCGTGTCCATGTCGAAGCGCAGCACTTTGAAGAAGTCCGGCGCGGTGCTCCATTTGCGCGGCTCGAGCAGCGGCAGCGCCTTGGCGATCGGGCCGAAGCGCATCTGTTTCGGATCCGTGATGTCCGGGTCGCCGTGGACCGCGGCGAACGGCAGGCCCTTCTTCTGCACGGTGTAGACCTTGCCGCGGAGCCGGTTCGGCGCGGTGTAGAAATCGCCGGCCACCGGCAGCAGCGTGTACTCGAGGCCGAACCCCATGCGATGCGCCATGAGCAGGCTGTACGCGCCGGCCGCGACCACGATCGCGTCGGCCTTGAGCGTGCCGCCCGACGTTTCGATGCGCCAGCCGCCGTCCTCCTTGGCGATGGACGCGACCGTCGTGCCGAACAGCAGATCGATGCCGTCCGGGTTGAGCGCCTTCGCGTCCTCGACGAACGAGCCGGCGAGCTTCTCGAAGTTCATGACGTAGCCTTCCTCGGTGTAGTGCGCCGTCACCCGCTCGTCCTTGCGCCGGCCTTCCATGACCGCAGGCTCAAGTTCGCGGAGCTCATCCGGTCCGACCTGCCGGAGTTTCGGGAAGAGCGCGCCGAGCGTCTTGAAGCGCGCGTCGAGCTCGCGGACCTCCGCCTCGCCGACGCCGAGCACCATCTTGGGCGCCTTCTTATATATGCCGCGCTCGGGGGCCAGGCGCGTGACGTAGCGGACGAGCATGTCCGCCGCCGCCTTCACTTTGGCCGCCTTCTCCGCGGTGTAGTTCGTTTCGATGTCGCCGCAGTGCAGCGTCTGGCTGTTGTTCGTTGCTTTGGAGCTTACCTGCGCGGCGGCCGCCTCCTTCTCGACCACCGCGACGCGGCGCACGTCGCCGTACTTCGAGAGGACGTACAGCAAAGCGGTGCCGGTGACCCCGGCGCCGATGATGACCACGTCGTACCTCCGTTCACTACTGGCCATAGTGCAGGAAATCGTAGCGCAAAGGCGCTTCAAGTTCCAGATGGCCGTGAAGAACCCGGTGGATAAGTCCACTTTCTACACCGGGGTCTGACCCCTTTGTGGATACATCGCTACAATCGGTCGAACAATGCGCGGAACAGCCGGGCATGGAACCTGGCGAGGCGCGCGTTCTTCACGATGACGGCCGTTTCGCCGGCGTAGTCGATCGTCGCCACCTTATCGCCATAGACGATGAGCGCGATGTCGTATTCGAACGGATCGCCGCCGTCCTTCGGGAGCGCCTTGGACAGGCAGTCGGTCCTCTTCTTATAGGTGGTGGCGCGCAAGGCGGCGTTGGTGATGACGAACTGCTGGATCTTGAGCGCGTCCCGTTTGGCGCGATAGCCCTTGGGCACGAACCCTTCGACCGTGGTGGAGGTCCGGCGCGACGTCGTGCGGTAGAAGACGTCGTCCCTGCGCAGCGTCACTACCATGTCCTCGAGCACCTTGGCGAGGCCGTGCCGCCCGCGCAGGACGGTCACGCCGGCGCCCGCGGGAGCGGCGATGAACCGGGATGCGGCGGCGGCGTTGTCCTCGTCGGCCTTGCCGAGCAGTCGCGCCAGCCTCTCGGGGTCGGTCGTCAGATAGACGACCCGGCGGCCGCGGCGAGACGTCCGGACGAGCCCCGCCTTCTCGAGCCGCGCGAGCGCGCGGTACACGCTCGGTCGGTGCAGGCCGGACGAGCGGCAGATATCGGCGATGGAAGCGCCGTCCTTGGCGGCGAGGGCGTCGTACGCGGCGCCGTCGGCGCGGCGCAGGCCGGCGCGGACGAACAGCTCCGGGGTCGTGAGGGATGCGGACATAGGCAAGATGAAATGTACTTTGATAGTACGTTTTTTCTTCCTTGCGGTCGAGGCCGGGCGGGCCCGTGCTATGGTCCGACCGCGGGCGCGGCTGATGACAAAGAGCGCACGCGATGCTACGGTCCCGCACGTCCTTTCACAACCCGGAGGAACAACGATGGACACCACCATGCTGGCGGAACGCTGGTACGATCTCTTTTCTCGGCACGCCGCCGACCTCTATCCGGGGCGTTACACCCCGGCGTTCTGCGCCGAGCTCGCCGAGAAGGCGATCGAGGTGCGCCGCCTGGCGGCCGAGAAAGGCTCGACCATCGTCGCCCACAATTACCAATACCCGGAGCTGCAGGAGGTCGCCGATTTCGTCGGCGATTCCCTCGGCCTCGCCTTCAAGGTGCGCGACGCCAAGGCCGCCCGCGTCGACTTCTCGAGCGTCCATTTCATGGGCGCGACCGCGAAGATGATCGTCGGCGACGCCGCCCGCGTCTTCGTCCAGGGCGACCCCGACGTCCACAGCTGTTCGCTCGTCCGCGGCACCGACCATCGGTGGCTCGAACGGCGCAAGCAGCTCGACCCGTCGCTCGTGCTGGTTACCTACGTGAACAGCGACGCCTACACCAAGGCGCTCTCGGACTACATCTCCACCTCGCGCAACACCGCCTCGGTCATCGCGACCGCGGCGCGCGAGCATCCCGGCTCGAAGATCCTCGTCCTCCCGGACAAGTTCCTCGGGCACGTGATGAAGTGGCAGGCGGTCAATGAGAAGGGCGTCGATCCCGACCGCGTCGAGGTCTATGCGAACCCGTTCGGCGGCTACAACGCCTGCTGCTACGTGCACGAGAAGATCGGCGACGAGGCCCCCGAACGCGCGCTCGAGGAGTACGAGGACGCGGAGCTGATGCTCCACCCTGAGTGCGGCTGCGCATCGTCCTGCCTGTACAAGCTGAGCGCCGGCATCCTGCCGAAGGGGAGGGTCTACTACCTCTCCACGGAAGGCATGCTCGAACGGGCGCGCACCAGCGCCGTGAAGCGTTTCGTCATCGGCACCGAGAAGGGGATGATCTACCGGCTCCGCAAGGAGATGCCGGACAGGGAGTTCCACCCGGTGTCGCAGGAAGCGGTCTGCGATTTCATGAAGCAGAACACGCTCGACAAGCTGCTGGCGTCGCTCCGCGACGACAAGTACGAGATCGTCCTCGACGACGCCGCCGACCCCAAGGTCGAGCGCATCGAGAACGGCGTCATCAAAGTGAACCGCGCCGTCGCCGCGAAGGCGAAGGTCGCCATCGACCGGATGCTGGCCATCCAGTAGGAGGAGATGTCATGGAACGGCATTCGCATTGTTCGTACTGCGGCCGCGCTTACGCCGACGCCGCTTGGCCGAGGACCTGCGCGGGCTGCAAGAACACGGTCTGGAGGAATCCCATCCCCGTGATCGTCGCGCTCGTGCCCGTGGGCAACGGACTGCTCGGCGTCCGCCGGGACATCCCGCCGAAGAAGGGGATGCTCGCCCTTCCGGGCGGCTTCATCGACTACGGCGAGAGCTGGCAGGAGGCCGCGGCGCGCGAGCTCCGCGAGGAGACGGGCGTCGACGCGCCGGCGGGGATGTTCAGGGCTTTCGACCTGCACAGCACCCCGGACGGCTCGATGATCCTCATCTTCGCGCGGCTCATGCGACCGCTGGCCGAACTGCCGGCGTTCACGCCGAACAGCGAGGTCTCGGAGATCGTCGTCCTCAAGGGCGACGAGCCGCTGGCCTTCCCGCTGCACGACAGCGTCATGAAGGAGTTCATGACCGGGCTCGCATGAAC
>DATJFD010000092.1:0-3456 GCA_035495855.1 Binatia bacterium
GTCCAGAAAGCGTTCGGCGCGGGCCTGCTGCTCTCACCCCACGGCATTGACGTCGACCGCGACGGCAACGTCTGGGTCACGGACTGCGCCTGCACCCTCGGCCGCAACGCGCAGCCGCAGAACCCGCCCGCGGGCCATCAGGTCTTCAAGTTCAGCCCCGATGGGAAGCTGCTCATGACGCTGGGCAAGGCTGGTGGGGCGGGCGCGACCGACTCGGGTTTCTTCTGGCAGCCGAACGACGTCCTCGTCGCGCCTAACGGCGAGATCTACGTGGCCGAAGGCCATTCGTCGGGCGCCGGGTCGATTGCTCGCATCCGAAAGTTCTCGAAGGACGGCAAGCTGATCGCCACCTGGGGACAATTCGGCAAAGGCCCCGACGACTACGACCAGCCACACGCCCTCGCGATGGACTCGCAAGGTCGCCTCTTCGTCGGCGATCGGGGCAACAACCGCATCAAGATTCTCGACCAGAACGGCAAGCTGCTCGACACGTGGTATCAGTTCAGCAGGCCAAGCGGGATCTACATCGACAGGCAGGATCGCATCTATGTCACCGATTCGGAGTCCGGCTCCGTCGAACAGGAACACAAGGACTGGAAGCGCGGCATCCGCGTCGGCAGCGCAAAGGATGGGAAGGTGACGGCGTTCATCCCGGATCCAGTAGAGCATGCGACCAACACCAGCGCCGCCGAGGGCGTGGCCGCGGATGGCGCCGGCAACATCTACGGAGCGGAAGTAGGCCCTCGTGCGTTGAAGAAGTACGTGAAGAAGTAGTCCTCGACCCCAAATTTCCCATGACGTTCACGTTCAAGGTCAACGGAAAATCCACGACGGTGGATGTCCCTGCCGACATGCCACTGCTCTGGGTGCTGCGCGACGTTCTCGATCTCAAGGGAACGAAGTACGGGTGCGGCATCGGGCAGTGCGGCGCGTGCACGGTCCACGTGAAGGGCACGCCGACCCGGTCATGTCGGACGCCGGTGCAGCGGGTGCAAGGCTCCGAGATCACGACCATCGAAGGTCTCTCGGCAGACGGCACGCATCCGGTGCAGCGCGCCTGGGAAGCGGTGGACGTGCCGCAGTGCGGATACTGCCAGGCAGGGCAGATCATGTCGGCGGCGGCGCTGCTCGCGAGGAACTCGAACCCGAGCGACGCCGACATCGACACGGCGATGAACGGAAATCTCTGCCGATGCGGGACGTACCTGCGCATCCGCGAGGCGATTCACAAGGCGGCCGCGATGCCGGCGACGGACTCGAACGCCGCGAATCGCACCAGCAAGTCCGACAAGAACTGAGGAGACGCGCCATGGATACCAAGACACCCGTGGATCGCCGTCAGTTCCTCCGCGTGAGCGCACTCGCGGGCGGCGGCGTCCTTCTCGCGACGTACATCGAGCCGGTCGCCAACGCCAGCGCGCGTCTCGCCGGCGCACCGAAGACTGCGGCCGATTTCCAGCCTAACGCGTTCATCCGCATCACACCCGACGGCTCGATCACGATCATCGCGAAGAACCCCGAGGTCGGCCAGGGCGTGAGGACCATGCTGCCGATGATCATCGCCGACGAGTTGGATGCCGATTGGTCGAAGGTGACGATCGAGCAGGCGCCGCTCGACACGACGAAATTTCAGCGGCAATTCGCCGGTGGAAGCACCGCGACGCCGGTGAACTGGATGCCGATGCGCAAGGTCGGCGCGTCCGCGCGGGCGGTGCTGGTGAGCGCCGCGGCGCAGACGTGGAACGTGCCGGAGTCCGAGCTCACGACGAGCGCCAGCACGGTCGTCCATCAGGCGAGCAACCGGAAAATCGGCTACGGCGAGCTGACGGCAAAAGCCGCGACGATCACGCCGCCCGACATGGAGACCGTGAAGCTCAAGGACCCGAAGCAGTTCACGATCATCGGCAAGGGCATGCCGGGCGTGGACAACCACAAGATCGTGACGGGCAAGCCGCTCTTTGGCATCGACGTCACGGTGCCGGGCATGCGCTACGCGGTGTTCGAGAAGGCGCCAGTGTTCGCCGCCAAGGTCAAGTCGTCGAATCTCGACGAGATCAAGAAGGAGCCGGGCGTGAAGAACGCCTTCGTCGTCGACGGCGGCCAGCAGCTCCAGGGCTTGTTAGGCGGCGTGGCGATCGTGGCGGACAGCTGGTGGGCCGCGAAGTCGGCCCGCGCGAAGCTCAAGGTCACGTGGGAGGAGCATCCCACGTCGTCGCAGAGCAGTACGAGCTTCGACGCGCAAGCGGCCGAGCTCTCGAAGAAGACACCGATGCGGTCGCTGCGGAAGGACGGCGATGTCGACGCCGCGTTGAATGCAAGCGGAGCCAAGGTCGTCGAGGCACGGTACTTCTATCCGTTCATCTCGCACGCGCCGCTCGAGCCGCAGAACTGCACCGCGCACTTCAAGGACGGCAAGCTCGAGATCTGGTCGCAGTCGCAGCTGCCCGAGCCGGGGCGCGCCCTGGTCATGCAGACGTTAGGTCTCAAGGACACCGACATCACGATCCACATGCTCCGCGGAGGCGGTGGTTTCGGCCGTCGCCTCAACAACGACTACATGGTCGAGGCGGCGTGGATCGCGAAGGAGGTTGGCGTCCCCGTGAAGCTGCTGTGGACGCGCGAGGACGACATGCAGCACGACTTCTACCGCCCCGCGGGCTACCACTACCTGAAGGGCGCGGTCGATGCGAGCGGCAAGCTGGTGGCGTGGCGCAACCACTTCGTCTCGTTCGGCGACCCGGAGCGCATGGCCGCGCCGGCTCAGCCGAACACGCCGCCGCCGTTCGCGCCAAGTGCAGGAATCGGTGCGACGGAATTCCCGGCTCGGTTCATCCCGAACTTTGCGCTCGACGCGTCGGTGATCCCGTCAGGTGTCCCGACGGGAGCGCTCCGCGCCCCTGGTAGCAACGGCATCGCCTACGCCACGCAGTCGTTCATCGACGAGCTCGCGGCCGCGGCGGGCAAGGATCCGCTCGAGTTCCGACTCGACATCCTGTCGACCACGCCGATCACGCAGGACCCCGGACCAGCCGGTGCCCCTCCAGGATTCGAGGCGGCGCGGATGCGCGGCGTGCTGGAGCTCGTGCGCGACAAGTCCGGCTGGGGCAAGACGACGCTCCCGAAAGGCACCGGCATGGGCGTGGCGTTTCACTTCAGCCATAGGGGGTACTTCGCAGAGGTCGTACAGGCAACCGTTGCGAAGGATGGCTCGGTGAAGGTCGACAAGGTCTGGGTCGCCGGCGATGTCGGGAGCCAGATCATTAACCCGCTCAACGCCGAGAATCAGGTGCAGGGGGCCGTGCTCGACGGAATCGGCGAGGCGTTAGGCCAGGAGATCACGATCGAGAACGGGAGAACGACACAGTCGAACTTCAACGCGTTCCCGCTCCTGCGGCTCAGGCAGGTCCCGCCGGTGGAAGTCTCTTTCAAGATTACGGACAATCCGCCAACGGGCCT